>JAPYOW010000027.1 GCA_029937975.1 Methylococcaceae bacterium
GGCTAAATAATATTTTTTCCAACACTTTATAATGCATCGCTCAGGATTATTCTATGAATCTTTTTAGTCATAAATTAAGAATAATCCTGATAAGTGGAAAAAGAATCTCCATCACCATTTGCTGCGGCATCACCCAATTTACTGCAAATGATACCGCAGTATCCGCTTATATTCGTGCAGATAACGCCTTATATAACACCAAGAGAAATGGACGCAAGCAATGTATCATTAGTTAATTCCCCGTTACTCGCTCTCAGGCAATAACTGCGCTGATAACTGCTGAATTTTAATCCATTGCGGTCTAGTCTGATAGACAGCACTATTTTCCTGCTCTTTATTCATCCCGCGTACAAATAAATATTTAACTCCCCCAAAGTGTTCTTCATAATTATAATCCGCTAACCTATTTTGCAGATATTGATGTAATACCAGCGAATAAATCCAATATTGCAGTCCATAATTATGCTCTCGCATCGCCTGAGTCAACGATTCTTGGCCATAGTCAGGCAAACCATTCGACTTATAGTCCATCACATAATATTTACCCTGGTATTCACAAATTAAATCAACAAAACCGGTTAAATAACCACTGATTGTTTTTTTAGATAATGGTTGATAAGTGGGACAGTCTTCCAGTATCGCGTTTATTCGACTCACATCGAACGATTTGACCGGTAAGTAAAAGGGCATTTCTTTCAGACATTGATGCTCCTTTAATTGCTGTAAATTAAAACTCGCATCGTCTGTTGTCAAATAGGTTGAAACCGTATGCATTAATAATTGATCCAGCTGTTCCGGTGCCTCCGTTTTTAAGCCATAACGCACACAGGAATAATCCCTCTGCACACTGATATCGTTATTTTCCGCCAACCTACAAAAGGGAATGTTTTCGAGTAAATCATGAATGACATTACCCGTATGAGCACCTCGTGGCAGTTCATTTTGGGCAATATCAGCCACACTAACAATCCGCTGTTCCCTGGCTTTATCCGTGGGTATTTCAGGGATCTCTACCGCATCATGCAGGCTTAAAGCAGACAACGAGGTATAACTACTCATTTGCCACTCTGTGTAGAGTGAACGCTGCCGGTGTTTAGCGACGAATTGAGCGCTGTCTACAGGTCTTTGCAGACTTCGACTCAGGGTTTGTTCCCGCACTAATACCCGATATTCAAAAACCTCCGGCTGTGCAATGCCATAGGCTTTTAAACGCGCTTGTTGTGCTAAAAAACCGTCCTCTGTACAAGCTAATAAATAGGCCATAGCCGAGTCATTAGCTTTATCCTGAGTTCGCACATCTGCCCAATTAATATAACAACGATATTGCGCCCGGGTCACAGCAACATAAAATACTCTTATATCTTCTGCCAACTCTTCATCAAGCGCTAATGAACGATGTTCTTCAAATTGATCGGTACCTAAATCTGCAATCATGTGCTGATCCTTATAGCACTTAACCACTTGCTTTTCCTTTTTTAAGCCTGTACCTCTTTGCCATAAATAAGGGCAAAATACGATGGGGAACTCCAATCCTTTAGCACTATGCATTGTCATTATTTTGACCGCATCTTCATCACTTTCTAAACGCAGTTGCAACGCTTCTGCTGCGGTATTTGAATCAGCCGAGGCGATATGCTTAGCTAACCAATCTATGGTTTTATTGATGCCTAAATGTTCCTCAATGACAGCTTGCTGGAGCAACTCCGTCACATGCTGCAAATTCGTTATTCTTCTTTCCGAGTGAGGTACTTTGGTTAACTGCGTAGCTATTTTTTCCTGCGTCATTACACGCCGCATCATGGCCATTAAGCCCTTATTCTGCCAATCCAGTTGATAATCCTGAAAACGTGAAACCCAGGTAGCATATGCAAATTCATTATTTATGATATTAAATAATTGCTGGCCGTCCAGATTAAACCATGTCAGTGCTAATGCTTGTTTGATCAAGCTGCTATGCGTAGGCTGCGCTATGGCTTGCAATAAAATATAAAGATCTGTCGCTTCAGCTGATGAAAATACGGATACTTTACTGTTAATGACGGCGGTAATACCCGATTCATTTAAAGCCTGTTGGTATGCTTGTGCTTGCACATGGCTTCTGACCAAAATAGCGATGTCTTTGCTCAAGATGGGTCTGACACTATTTTGATCATCCTTGCGAATAACAAAATCAGGGCTGAGTAAATGCCGAATTTCATGCACAACACCCTGCTGTATTTCGACACTTGCTTTGCCGGCTGTCCAGTAAGCACTCTCGCTATTCTCCAGTTGCCATATGACTAACGGTGGCACATGTTTGCCCTGGTAGTTTATTTCACCCTGTGCAGAAGTGCGTGCGCTTTGCACAGGATGAAAATCCAGTTGCTCGCAATAAAATGGCTTGGGTTTGCTAAACAAGCTATTAATGCCACTCACTAATCCCGGGTGTGATCGCCAATTCTGGGTTAAGGTAAAACAATGCTCGGCCTGTTGCTGAGCTGTAAAATAGGAATGGATATCCGCGCCCCTGAATTTGTAAATAGCTTGCTTGGGATCACCAATTAAATATAAATATTGCTGCCTCGAATGAAACAGTGTGGATATGATAAACCACTGACTTTCATCGGTATCTTGAAACTCATCAATTAAAGCGACCTGATAACACTGCCTTATTTCATGGCATAAAGCCTGTCCATGCTCAGCTCTTAAAACTGCGTCAAGCCGGCTTATTAAGTGATCAAATGACAAAACATTAAGCTGCTCCAGTCGTTTATCAACCTGTTCTCGTAAAGTATGTAACAAAGCCCGACGAAAAGTCAGTTTAAGACGGGTGACTGCCGCCTGAATATCTGCAAACGCGGCGGCATCTATCCCCAGTGCCTGAATATAGGCTGTTTTTTGTTGTTCACTGCTTTCTGGATTTTTCTGGCTGGTTCTGAATTTATTGCCATTTAATGCACCCAGCAAACCAGCAGCGGTGAACATGGAAAATTCAGGCGCATGACTGGTTTTTTGCTCCAGCCAATTGACCCAGGCCTGCCTATTGGCATGAAAACCATCACTGAATATTTTTTTGAATTTGCCATCTGATAAACTCGCGTTTAAAATGTCTAGCGCTAACAGGATGGCTGGTTTTTGGCTTTCGACCTGTCGCCTCAAATCAGATAAATTTTGTTCCAGATCTTCATAGTCAGGCAGTACTTTTACATCCGCTGGAATAAAATCAACACTGGCTCTTAATTGCTCAGGTGTTTGATAATCGATCGTTAATAAAGCAGCTTCCCATGCCGAACGGGGATAAATTTGCTGACGCCAGAAATCATCGGCACAGGCTTGTTTTATGGCACTGAGATCATCCGTCAGTTCTGAATCAAATAATTGGCCACTTTGCAACGCATGTTCAGACAATATACGCTGACAAAAACCATGAATAGTAAAAATATTGGCCCGGTCTATGTCCAGTAAAGCCAGATTTAAACGCTGAATAATCTGTGCAGGTTCAATGTCCAACCCTGCCATCCATTGCCTCAAATTGTCATCCTCAGCTACCTGTCCGCTCAGCAGAATCTGCCTGGCTTCCTGCAAGCGCCTTCTGATTCTCTCCTTTAATTCTTCTGTGGCTGCCTTGGTAAAAGTCACGACCAGTATTTCCTGTATCTCCAACTGCTGCTCGACCACAAAACGTAATACCAGCATAGCAATGGCATAAGTTTTTCCAGTACCGGCACTGGCTTCGATCAGATTAATACCCGGTAGCAAGGGGGTACTAACAGGATCAAATTTAGCAAATGATTTTTCCATAATTTCATCTAGGGCCTACAAAAAATTAATAATAGCTTACTGGGACATTTGCCAGGCTTGTAGCCAGAGACATGACACTGCCGCCGATGCAGCCAATAATACAGCAAATGCCAAAGCTGACAGCAATAGCCGGAAAAGTATTAGCTTTTATTGCCGTCCAGCGTTGACAGTAGTTTTTCCCAGTTAAAACTATCCCCCGGATCTGTTTTTCTTCCAGCTGCAATCTGACTGTGTCCCACTATATTTTGTGCTGTTAAATCGGGATAATGCGTGATTAACACCTTAACCAACTCCGTTAATTGCTGATACTGTTGCTTGGTATATTCTGTGGTTTCAGTTCCCTCTAACTCAATACCAATAGAAAAATCATTACAACCTTGGCGTCCGTTATATTCTGATACCCCGGCATGCCATGCCCGGTGATTAAATGCGACATACTGCGTTATCTCTCCAGAGCGTTTAATTAATACATGCGCGGAGACCTTTAATTGATAAATCTCTTGGAAATAGGGATGTTGTTCCGGATGCAACTGATTACAAAATAATTGATCGATATAGTCATTACCAAATTGTCCAGGCGGCAAACTAATGCAATGTATAACGATAAGAGAAATATCCACTGCTACAGGGCGATGATCAAAATTAGCGGTAGGTAATTTAATGGCATTTTTTAGCCAGTGTTTATCAATTTCCATCAAATTTTAACCTCTAGTTCACATTAATTTGACTATTTTACCGTTATTATTTGTCCAGGCAGTAGTTGAGATAGCATCTTATCCTCCACTTTCTTTTTTACAAGCTCAACCACTGAGAAAAAGGCGCTCGTCATGAGCACATTTGCCTTTAACATGGGTCCCGCTGTGCCTAAACATCAAGAGCATGCACACGGCCCAGCAACAACCGATATTACTGAATTAAAAACTGTTTTTTATGATGCTTTCGATCAACTTGTTCATGTTTGCTATACACAGCTAGACATTGAATTGGGTAGACAGCCGGGGCAGAAAAGACATCTTAAACAATGGTTAGCCTTGAATATCGGTATTAATCACTACTGGGGACAATTAATAGGCAAAATAAAATCACAAAGACTTTTTTATTCACTACTATTAATGTTAAAAGCAATTTCTGCACAGGCACTGGTTGAGTATTTTAAAAATAACAAAGTCTTTATAGTTTCATATAATACATAACCCTTTACTGAACATACCTTTAACACTTTATGATCCAAGCCCATTCCGACGAAATACTCGCCTTTCTAAAAGAAGACATCGGTTCTGGCGATATCACCGCCAGCATCCTGGCAGATTCGCAACAGGCTCAGGCCACTGTCATTACCCGTGACAACATGGTGCTTTGCGGACAAGCCTGGTTTGACGCTGTCTTTACTACGCTAAATACTGGCATCCGTATTGACTGGCAGGTCGAAGATGGGACCTATTGCCCGGAAAATACAGTACTTTGCAAGCTGCAAGGTTCCGCTAAAAACCTGTTAACAGGTGAAAGAACCGCGCTTAACCTGCTACAAACTTTATCAGCTACGGCCACTATTGCCAAACGCTATGCGGATGCTGTTTCAGGCACGGCATGTAAAGTACTGGATACCCGAAAAACCATACCGGGTCTGAGAAATGCGCAGAAATACGCTGTCAGGTGTGGCGGCTGTGTTAATCATAGAACGGGACTTTATGACGGGGTATTAATCAAAGAAAATCATATTATGGCAGCAGGCTCTATTGCTTTAGCCATTCGAGCAGCCAGGAAAATTAGCGATGTCCCTGTAGTGGTCGAAGTGGAATCGCTGGATGAATACCAACAAGCACTAGCGGCAAAACCCGATCGCATTATGCTGGATAACTTTTCTCTAGCTAATATAAAAACAGCCATTTCTTTAAATAAAACAACCATTAAACTAGAAGCATCCGGTGATATTACCTTAGATAATATTAGAGAAATTGCAAAAACCGGAGTAGACTTTATTTCCATAGGCGCACTCACCAAGCATATCAGTGCTATCAATTTATCAATGCGAATAACCATGGAGTAATCCTCATGATAAAAAATGCCCAGAATCTGATGCAACACATTACACAAGGGGTTTATGTAATTAGTGTAGGTCAAGGCCAGCAACAAAATGCGTTTACCGCCGCCTGGCTAATGCAGGTTTCTTTTCAGCCCTTATTAATTTGTTTCAGCATTAATCCGCAACACCATTCATATCCATTGCTAAAACAAAGTTCTGTTTGCTGCATCAGCATTTTAAAACATGACCAATTGCTCGAAGCCGACCACTTTGGTCACTCCAGCCCCACAGATAAAATGCAAGGATATAACTGGATACAAACTGAAACAGGCTCACCCGCACTGGCAGATAGTCTGGCTTACTTTACTTGCCGGGTCGATCATTATACCGATGCAGGAGATCATCAACTGGTGGTTTGTGAAGTGCTAAACGGCACAGTATTAAGTGACGCCCCCCCTATGTTATATAGCGATACCGGAGATATGGATGGCAGTAGCGCCTTATATGGCAAATAATCATGCTATCAACACCCCTCTATTCATTGATTACTTCACGCGAGGCTCAAAAGCAGCAGCACCCAGAGCCCGCACATACCTAGAAACAGGAACAGCGATTTATAGGGCAACGCTTTAACCCGGTGGATTTCTTCCCCATATAGCGCTTCAGCAAGCTGATGTCTATTTTTCGGGTCTATCGCCGGGTTGCCAAAACCATGGAGGCCGCAGTCTTCTGATTAACATCAGATATTGCTCTCCATCGCAAATAATAACCAGGCAACCCCCTCACGTGCTATTCGCACAACTCTGATGGGCAGATTTCCCGATGTCTTCCGTCAACTATTCGTCCCTTCGGGACAGCCAGTCTATCAAGCAAGAACATGCCGTCACCCACCCTGTTTCGCCCCTGCCATTTGATACCTACAACAACACTCTCAACCCGCCTCTTATCCGCAAAAGCCAGCCCTTTCTCCTGCACAAAATGGCATTAATGCCGACTAGCAACTCCCCGTTCAAGATATATCATTCAATATTTAACAGTAATAAGGCCTTGGTTTTATTAACATATCACTGATATCTCTATGGTATAATGGGGGGTTTTTTTAGTTAACAATCAATCCTTGGAAAAAATGAAAGCAAATATTGGTTTATTCGGTCTAGCAGTGATGGGCCAGAATTTAGTCCTTAATATGCATGATAATGGCTTTAAAGTAGCTGTCTATAATCACACTAGAGATTTAACAGATGCCTTCATGGACGGTGCGGCTAAAGGAACTGAAATCATGCCTGCTTATTCCCTGGAGGCGTTCGTTAACAGTATAGAGGCACCACGAAAAGTGATGCTTATGGTAAAAGCCGGTGAAGTCGTCGATCAATGCATCGCCAGCTTACTTCCTCTTTTATCTACGGGTGACATCATTATCGACGGGGGTAATTCACTGTATTCCGATTCTAACCGGCGCACAGCTGCACTTAAGGAAAAAGGTATCTTATTTATCGGTACTGGCGTTTCCGGGGGTGAAGAAGGTGCCAGACACGGGCCTTCTATTATGCCGGGTGGCAACATCGACGCATGGGAAGCGGTTAAACCTGTTTTTCAAGCCATCAGTGCCAAAGTAGACGGTAAACCCTGTTGTGAATGGGTGGCTGAAAATGGGGCTGGTCATTACGTAAAAATGGTACACAACGGCATTGAATACGGTGATATGCAACTGATTTGTGAAGCCTATCAACTGATGCATGAAGGCCTGGGACTCAGCATTGACGAAATTCAAGGTATTTTTGCCGAATGGAACAAAGGCGTACTGGACTCCTATCTGGTAGAAATTACCGCTAACATTCTGGCGTATAAAGATGACAACGGCGAGCCTCTGATTAACAGCATTCTGGATACTGCAGGACAAAAAGGCACCGGGAAATGGACTGGCATTAATGCACTGGATATGGGTATGCCTTTAACCCTGATTGCAGAATCTGTTTTTGCTCGCTGCTTATCCGCGCAAAAAGATGAAAGAATCAAGGCCGCAGCCTATTTACCCAAACAGGCAATCCCTTTTTCTGGTGATAAACAAGTCATGATAGATGCGATTCATGATGCCTTATATGCCTCTAAAATCATTTCTTATGCCCAGGGTTTTCAATTAATGCGTGAAGCGGCAAAACAATATGACTGGCATTTAAATTTTGGTGATATTGCCTTAATGTGGCGCGGTGGCTGTATCATACGCAGCCAGTTTTTAAGCGATATTAAAAAAGCTTATGAGGCCAACCCGCAACTGGAAAACCTGTTATTAGCCGATTTCTTCTCAAAGGCAATGACACAAGCCGATGCCGGCTGGCGTAAAGCCGTCATATTAGGCATTGAACTCAATGTTCCTACTCCCGCATTTTCATCTGCACTAGCCTATTTTGATGGTTATCGTACAGCAAGATTACCTGCCAATTTACTACAGGCACAGCGTGACTATTTTGGTGCACATACTTATGAACGTCTTGATAAACCCAGAGGTGAATTTTTCCATACCAACTGGACTGGGCAAGGTGGTAATACCGCATCAACTACATACAACGCATAGGGATATCAAATGAAAGCAGAAGCATGTACCTATGTTATCTATGGCGCGACCGGGAATTTATCGCGAATTAAATTAATACCCGCTTTATATCATCTGGATGTCGAAAACTTATTGCCTGAAGGCACTAAAATTATGGCTCTGGGACGCAGGCCATGGGACCAGCAAAAATGGCAATCTGAAGTGCGCGATATGCTTGAACAAAAAGCGCGTGGCGGTATTGATGAGGCGGTGTTTCAACGTTTTTGTGAGCGCATGCATTATCACCAAGGCGATATAACTCAAGCAGAAAGCTACAGTTCATTAGCAAAAACCTTAAATAACAGTCAAGTTTTCCCACAAAACCAGACTTTTTATCTTGCCATCAGCCCCACTGATTTTGCCAATACCATCAAATTCCTGAGTCTTTCCGGACTATTGCAAGAAGACGCGGGGTGGAGCCGGGTTATTATTGAAAAACCCTTTGGCTATGACTTGCAAAGCGCGCAATCATTACAGAAAAATATTGCTAAATACTTACGAGAAGATCAGGTTTATCGTATTGATCACTATTTAGGTAAAGGCACTGTACAAAATTTGCTGGTTTTTCGCTTTGCCAACACCATGATGGAACCGCTGTGGAATCGACACTATATTGATCACATCCAGATCACCCATTCCGAACAAATGGGGATTGGCACCCGGGCCCAGTATTATGATACTTCCGGCGCCATGCGGGACATGATTCAAAGCCATCTTTTGCAGCTACTCACGTTGGTTACCATGGAACCACCTGCTTCCATGGAAGCTGAAAGTTTACGCGATGAAAAGGTCAAAGTACTCAAGTCCATCCGCCCCATTCCCAAAGAAGCCGTTCATGCCTGTGCTTTTCGCGCCCAATACACCAGCGGCAATATAGATAATGAAAAAGTAAACAGTTATTTGCAGGAAGATAACGTCCCTGAAGACAGTGTCACAGAAACCTATGCAGCGATTAAGTTATATATTGATAACTGGCGCTGGAAAGATGTCCCCATCTATCTGCGCACCGGCAAACGTATGGCAACGGCACAATCCACCATTTCAATCTGTTTTCGTCAGCCGCCTTCCCAGTTTTTCCGGGATACCCAAATCAAAAACACCCAACCGAACTGGTTGTTACTCGGTATTCAACCCGAAGAATGTTTTCGCATAGAAATGACGGTTAAAGAGCCTGGCTTAGAAATGAAAACGCGAGTCACCAGTCTGGATGCAAGCTATCGACAGGAAGGAGAACATCATACCGATGCGTATGAAGACTTATTACTGGATGTTATAGAAGGCGATAATTCGCTGTTCTTAAGATCGGATGAAGTGGAGCTGGCCTGGAAAATTGTAGATCCCATTATCCAAAAATGGGCACAAGAACGTGAATACATTGCCACTTACCCAGCCGGAACATGGGGACCTGAAGCTTCACGCGCTATTTTTGACCAGGAAAGCCATCACTGGCGTCATAATTTAACGCCGGAGTCGGATTAGAAACATGCAAAAAATCAATCACTGGCATCAATTTGAAACTGCAAGCGATGTTGCTGAAGCAGTCTGTAGTCAAATTATATCCAGCGCCGAGTCCGCCATTGCTGAAAGAGGCTGCTTTAAGCTGGTGCTAGCCGGTGGCAGTACACCTGAAAAAATTTATCAACTCCTGGCCTGCGCCCAAACTGACTGGTCAAAATGGTTTATTTTTTATGGCGATGAACGTTGCTTGGCCGCTGATGATATGGATAGAAATAGCACTATGGCGGCTAATGCTCTATTAAACAAAGTCAATATTCCTTCATCTCATATTTTCAGCATGCCCACTGAACGAGGCGTTGTTGCGGCGGCCGAACAATATCGCCAGACTATTGCTAATATTGATCAGTTTGACCTGGTTTTACTGGGTATGGGTGAAGATGGTCATACCGCGAGTTTATTTCCCGGCCAGATACATGACCGGAATGAAACGGTACATGAAATTTACCATTCGCCCAAACCCCCTTCTGAAAGAATCTCTTTGAGTGCAAAAACTTTAGCGAACACCCGTCAATTGTTTTTTATTATCACCGGTGCTGCAAAACTTACACCAGTTAAACAATGGAAACAAGGCGATGAACTGCCAGTAGCAACTATTTTACCGGATACAGGGGTCGATATTTATATTGATCAATCTGCAATAGCTTAAGCATTAATACAACCAAGAATAAAAATGACGGTAACAGACAGTAATGGTAGCGAACTAGAAAATGGCGATTCGGTTCAGCTAATTAAAGACTTAAAGATTAAAGACTCTTCAAATCCCCCAATAGAGAGGGAGCACCTATAACAGAATTTTGCCTGACGTCTAAAGACGAAAAAATAGAATGAGGAAAAGGCAAATCAATACTGGTTTTAAAAACCTATTTTCTCAAAAAAGTATAATTATCAACATTAAATTAAAGAGGAGCACATCTTATGTGTTGGAGCGGTGAAGCATCTGCTGTATTAGCAGTCGGAGGGCTAGCGACGGCAGCCTATATTGCCAATAAAGGAGAATCCAAAGAATTATGGATTCCATTAACGTATTTTGCCTTAATGGAATTACTGCAGGCATTCACTTATGTCTGGATAGATTTATGTGACAACCCCACAAATCAGGTTCTCACACTGTTTGGTTATCTTCATGTTGCATTTCAACCTTTCTTTGTCAATATGGTAGCGATGTACTTTATTCCAAAAAAGGTAAAAAACAAAATAAGTACCGTGGTTTATACCTTATGTGGCATGAGTACAGTGGCCATGCTGGTGAAAATGTATCCTATGGATTGGGCAGGTGCCTGTGTTATCGGTATTGAAGGTTTTTGTGGAACTCAGGCTTGTTCAGTTTCAGGTGACTGGCATATTGCCTGGCAACTGCCGCTTAATGGTTTGATGTCAGAACCCGTAGAGTGGTTATTTGGCTATGAATGGGGATTACATGTATTTGCTTATGCCTTAGCTGCTTTTTACTTACCCCTGATGTATGGTTCCTGGCGTTTTGTTGCTTTTCATTATTTGATTGGCCCCTTCATTTCAGATGTCACCACAGATGACCCCAATGAATATGCTGCCGTTTGGTGTCTGTTTTCGATTGCGCTCTGCGTATCCGTCATCAAAACCCCCATCAGAAAATACTTACATGTGAAGAAGTGGCTGTATTATCCCAAACAGGAAAGCTAAAAAAGCATGATAAAAAAGGGCATTTTATGCCCTTTTTTTTAATCTTTAAAAACAGCGCAAATAAATTCAGAAATTGCTTTAATCTCTTGCTGACACACCGCATGTTGCATGGGGTACTCGTGCCAGCTGATAGGGTAGGCCAATGCTTTTATGCCCTGATAAGCTTTTTTTGCAATTTGTATATCCACCACGGCATCCATGGTGCCATGCGCCATAAAAATAGGTAAGGCTCGATTATTCTGGCTAAACTCAGATTTAATATCCTCTAAGGTAGGTAAATAAGTTGATAAGGCCAATACCCCAGCTAATCGATCGGGGTAGGTCAGTGCCGTATGCAAAGCTATCGCCCCACCTTGAGAAAACCCCGCCAGCAGAATATGCTCAGCGGCTATGCCTCGCTTTAACTCTTTTTTGATCAACAAATCAATAGCGGCTGATGACTGGTATATCCCCTCGACATCGACCTTTCTTTGAAAACTCATATCCAGAATGTCATACCAGGCACGCATTTCCATGCCACCATTAATCGTTACAGGCTGAACTGGGGCGTTAGGAAAAATAAAGCCAATACCATGCCCTTCAGGCAACCCTAACTCCGGTACGATAGCTTCAAAATCATGTCCATCAGCACCTAATCCATGCATCCAAATCACTGAATAGCGTTGTTCAGTGTCTGGCCTTAGTTCTATCGTTGTTAGTTCTATCGTTGCTAATTCAGTCATTTTATCGGTGTCTTGGTGCCTTAATCACTTTTAATAATTTGTTTTACTTTGTTCATGAATTTTTTTTTGTCCCTGAAAAAAGGGATCAATAAAAATAAGAAAGGCCAAAGTAACATAAAAATAACTTTTGATACTGCTAATAGTCCCATTTTACTCTCCGTTAAATAGCGTCATAATTTGTTCAATAATCACATTTTCATCATTGTAATCAATATTTAACATCCAAACCTGCTTATTTATTACCATGCATAAGGAAGGGTAGGACGAGACAGTTAATTGTCTGGAAAAATCAATCTGTTGCTGTAACTGCTTATTAATTAATTCACTGTGATAATCCGATAAAAACACCTCAACACTTAACCCTATGCGTTGCGCACAATGAATTAATGTTCTATCCAGAGCTGGGTTTTGGGCATTTTGATAATATGCCCATTGAATTTGAGCAATCATCTTATCTTCAACATCAGGCGCTTGCTGTTTAGCAGCTAGAACAGCACGGCAGGAAGGGTAGGTGGATCGAATGGCTTGGTTATTAGCCCAGAACGCATGATTAAAATGAATATGTGGCACGCTGCGCTCAATTTCTTTCCAGTTTAACTGGATATGCTTTACCATGGCCGGCGGCATGGGTTCCATTGAATCCGCCGCCAGACCGCCTAACACTTTTATCAAACGAATCGACTGCGGAAGCTTGCTTTGCAGGGCTTGCAATACCGCATCAAATGCATAGCACCAACTGCACATGGGGTCGTGAATGTAATATAGATTTACCATGTATACACACTTTTAAAAATTTAATTTCGGGTACAATAGCGCCAATGAATTTAGCACTCAATTTAAATATATGAAAATTTCTTTTGAAATAGTTCCAAGAACACCCCAGGCATTTGATGATCAATACCGTTTTGCCTTAAGCCTTGGTGAATCCATTAGTATGATCAATGTGCCTGATATTCAACGCTTTGATATTAGAAGCTGGGACACAGCCAAGAAAATTAATCGCAATGTACATCAATTTGTCCCACACTTTAGAGCAACCGATTTTTCGTTGGAATCAGGAAAGCTGTTTGAAATAATTGAAGAGAATGAATTAGACCACGTTCTTCTGGTTTCAGGGGATCCACCGGAAGGCATGCGTAAAGTACATAATACCAGTGTACTTGATTTAATTTCTGCCGTTCATAAACGGTTTCCTAAGATAACAATACATGCAGGTTTCGACCCGCATAGAAGTGGGCTTCAGGACGAATGTGATTATGTTTTCAGAAAAGTAGATGCGGGTGCCAGTAGCTTTTTTTCACAACCTTTTTATGATACTCGCTTAATAGAAATTTATGCAGAACATTTGCAAGGCATTGATACGTTTATCGGCTTAAGCCCGATTACTACAACTGCCTCTAAAAATTACTGGGAAGTTAAAAATAAGGTGAAGTTTCCAAATGCTTTTAAGGCAGAATATGACTGGAATATCAATTTTTCTAATCAGGTAATCGCTATGGCGCGTGATATGGATTTCAATATCTACTTTATGCCAATAAGAATTGATTTAGAGAGTTTTTTTGGGAAACTTAATTTAAGATAGGAAGCGGCTAAAACTTTGTTCCTAAGATGATAGGGTATAGGACATACCCTATCATGCAGAATACAATATTATTTGTATTTATTTAGTACGCAAGCTATCCAACTTTGCAAATTTTACTTTAGCAGTTTTTAACAAATCTTCGGCTACATCCATTTTACCTTTTTTAACTGCTGATTTAGCTTTTTTCAGAAAACCATTCGCTCTGCCACGTGCGATATCAACTTTATCATTTTCGTTGATTTCTTTACTGGTGTCCTTTGCTATTTTAATGTGGCCTAGAATTGTCGCTACATCATGCTCTTGCGCAACAGCTTCAATTGCCATGCCAATGTGATCGTCAATCGTCTTAACAGCTGCACTAAAAGGCACACAAGTTCTACCGTCTTCACAAGCTACTGCAGTCGTAGAAAAAGAACCTAAAGAAAGTGCCAGTGAAGCAGCGACAAGAACGCTTTTTAATAATTTCATATGTAACCTCGTTGTGATTTTATGGAACAAATAGCAAAACAGTAACTATAAGCTCGGGGGATTTTAGCACAGTTTTCGAGAATAACTACATCAATCTAAAGGAAATAAGAAAACAGTCGTCATTCATCATCTCTCTTTACAATAAGCTGAACACCTGACGGGCTATGGGTTAAAACTTCAAATAAAATGGGGCAGCAACAAACCGAACAATCCTCATAATATTGCTGTTCTTCAACCGAACTATCAATTAAAACATCAATCATCTCACCACAATAGGGACAGCCTATGCTGTATTCATCCACTACTGTGCCTTTCTTAATAAAAAATCCAGCCATGCCATGGGCAATAACCGTTTCAGGTAAGCAAACAAATAAGTCGGAACTGTCACGTAATACCGTATCTTTGGCTTACCAGACTCCAGTGCATGTATGACTTTCTCGGCAACAGCCGTTGCAGGTAGGGTAAAAGGTACGGCAGGGCCTTCTTTTTGCAGACGATTTTCCATAGCTTGATAGGTATCAATATGGGCACTGGATGCGATATCGATATTGGCTTTAAATAAAGCATAGGCATTTTTTCTAAAATGACTTTCAATAGGCCCCGGCTCCACCAAAGACAATTTTATATTGGTACCGTGAAGTTCAATGCGTAAGGTATCGACCAGACCTTCCAAGGCAAATTTACTGGCATTATAGGCACCCCGATATCGCATCGCTACAAAACCTAGTACAGAACTGTTATAGATAATTCGGCCATGGCCTTGCTGCCGCATGATGGGAATAATCAAATTAGTCAGCTCATGCGTTCCAAACACATTAGTTTCGAATTGATTGCGTAACACCTCCCGACTTAAGTCTTCTACTGCGCCGGGTTGGCCAAATGCAGCATTATTAAATAAGCCATCTATTTTGCCATCGACCAGCACCATCAGTTGTTTTACTGCCTGTTGAATACTGCCTGAGTCTGCCAGGTCTAACTGTAAAGTTTCCAAGCCTTCTGCTTGTAAACGTAAAACATCCGCCTGCTTTCTAGCGGAACAAATAACCCGGTGTCCTCTTTTTTTTAATTCTACCGCGGTGGTGTAACCAATACCGGTTGAACAACCGGTAATAAATATCGTTTTTGATTCAGGCATTATTTAACCCGTTGTTTTTCGTTAATGTAAAAAATCATGCTTATTGCTATCCACTGTATTACGCACCATTTGTCAATCCTGTGCAACGACATTATTCTCTGCCAAACATTCCAGCCCCTCCTTGTTTAAGGCGCTGACACTTGTTCCTCTTGTAAAAATGTAGTCTCCTGATAATTGCGACTGACAAAGATGAACATAATAGCGGTTATCAGCATTAATGCCGTAAAAAACCAAAAATAATCTGCGCCCATCAATTTACTGCTGCCATCCTCATTAACAATAAAAAAATTGACGGCACTGGTAAACAAATTACCCAGTGCAACTGACATAAAAAACAAAGCCATGACCAATGATTTCATTCTTTTTGGGGCTTGTGTATAAGAAAATTCTAAACAGGTAATGGAAACCATCACCTCCGCAGCTGTCAAGATGACATACGCAAGAATCTGCCAGCTAATATGGGGCACCATGCCCTGATCAATTTGCATTTGAATCCATGCAGAAACAGCGAAGGCAATTACCGTCAAGAACAAACCTATCGCTATTTTTCGAAGTGCAGTTAAGGCAAATACTTTATTTAAAGCCGGATAAAACACGGTACTAAACAAAGGCACCAGTAACATAATTAACAAGGGATTAGCCGCCTGAATTTGTGAAGGTAACACTTCAAACGATAAAATAACACGATCCATTTTTTGCGCCTGCAACACCCAGGACGATCCGGTTTGTTCAAATAAAGCCCAGAAAACAGCAATGAAAATATAGATCGTACTCAGTTTGAGTAATATCTTTAAACTAACAGAGCTCAATGCTTCCTGGAACAAACCCTTCGCAGTCACGGGAATATGGATGAAACGAAAACGCCCGCTCCAGAAGGCTATGGTAGCCACCATCATTAAAATGCCCGGCAAGGCAAAAGCCACGGCTGCACCATACTCAGCTAATAACCAGGGAATAATCAACATGGCGGCAAAGGCACCTAAATTAATGGAAAAGTAGAACCAGCCAAACACTTTACTGAGCAAATGCTGATTACTTTGTCCAAATTGATCCCCCAGGTGCGCAGAAACACAGGGTTTAATACCTCCAGCGCCGATGGAAATCAAGCCTAAGCCCACTAGCAATCCTATGCGAGTATCCTCTATAGACAATGCCAGATGGCCGAAACAATAAAAGACCGATAAAAATAGAATAGTGCGATATTTGCCAAGCAAAGCATCCGCTAATAAGGCACCGAAAATTGGCATAAAATACACGGCCGAGACAAATAAATGATAATAGCCCTGTGCTTCATGTGCACTCATGACATCTAATTCACCGGCTGAATTCAGCAGATATTGCGTCATAAAAACCACTAAAATAGCACGCATGCCATAATAGCTAAAACGTTCTGCTGCCTCATTGGCCACAATAAAAGGAATACCCGTTGGGGTTGTACGACTCGATACCGGGGCTGTTTTGTATGCAGACATGATTGAAACTTTACATTAATTAATCAGATTTACTAAAATAGTGAACTTTACACTACATCTCTCGTCAGATGGACTTAATTTCAACAAGGACATAACGGTAACATGACAGAAGTCAGTCTCAGTAATTCCCAAACTTCTTTCCAACAACTTAAATCTTATATCAATGCACACATCATCGGACAGGATGATTTAGTCGACAAAATGTTAATAGCCTTGCTGGCAGATGGCCATATTCTAGTGGAAGGCGCACCGGGACTGGCAAAAACACGTGCCATTAATATCTTGAGCAAAGGCATAAAAGCCGATTTTCATCGTGTGCAATTTACCCCGGATTTACTGCCTGCTGATTTAACCGGCACTGAAATATTTCGACCTCAACAAGCTACCTTTGAATTTCAAAAAGGCCCTCTGTTTCATAATCTGGTGTTAGCCGATGAAATCAATCGTTCACCCGCTAAAGTACAGGCGGCTTTATTAGAAGCCATGGCGGAAAGACAAATAACGGTTGGCAGTATGACCTATCCATTACCTGAATTATTTATGGTCATGGCCACTCAAAACCCGATAGAACAAGAAGGCACTTATCCCTTGCCTGAAGCGCAACTGGATCGGTTTTTATTGCATATCAAAATCGATTACCCAGAAGCTGAGCATGAAAAAAGCATTTTACATTTAGCACGCGCTGAAGCTAAAGGTGAAAAGCAAGCCCTGACCCAACACTTCCAGCCCATCAGCCAGCAAACCGTTATGAATGCGCGCCATGAAGTCCTGGATATTTATATGGCGGACACCCTGGAAAATTATTTATTGCAAATTATCTTGGCTACCCGTAACCCTGCAGCCTATGGCGCAGATCTAGCTGGGTGGTTGCAATACGGTGCCAGTCCGAGAGCCAGTATAGCGCTTGACCGCTGTGCCAGAGCAAGAGCCTGGCTACAACAACGTGATTTTGTAGGACCTGAGGATATTCAAGCCATGGCCTTTGATGTCTTAAGCCATCGCTTGATTCTATCTTATGAAGCCGAAGCCGAAGGAATTACTACCGATCATTTTATTAAAGAATTGATTTCCAGAGTTGCTGTCCCTTAAATGAAGGCTGTAAACAATACTACAAACGAGCTGATTTCAGTTAATTTAAATACCCTGCTGCACATGGCAAAATCTGCAGCAATGCTGAAATTACATCCGTCGACTATCCGCTCAAAACAAAGCGGTGGTTTTGTTTCCGCTTTTAAAGGACGAGGCATGGAATTTGATGAGGCTCGATTATATCAGCCCGGTGATGATATTCGCTGTATTGACTGGCGAGTGACAGCGCGTACCGGTAAAACCCATACCAAAATATTTCGTGAAGAAAGAGAACGGCCTGTATTTATTTCGGTAGACCATCGTCCCGCCATGTTTTTTGCCACGCGTGGTGTGTTTAAATCGGTACAGGCTGCAAAAATTGCCGCGCTATTAGCCTGGAAAGCACAGCTGCAAGGTGATCGCCTCGGCGGTCAATTACTCACAGACTCTTCTTGTCAGGAATTAAAACCGCAAAATGGCAGACATGGGGTATTACGTTTTTTCAATGCCCTGGTCAAACCCCAGCCACCTGCTAATAAACAATTTACCCTGAACGACGCCATCGCTCGATTAGTACAACATGCCCGTCCAGGAAGTCTGGTTTATATCATCAGTGATTTCAGGGGTTTCGATGAACACACTGAAAATCATTTAGCCAAATTATCGCGCCATTGTGACGTAGTTTTAATTCAGATCCATGATCCACTGGAAAGCCAATTACCCGGCAAAGGACGCTATCGATTTACCGATGGGCACAGTGATACCGTGATTGATACGGTAGACAAAACCCAGACTCAACATTACCAACAGCGTTATCTAGATCGTCTCAATAGTCTCTTGGAATTTGTAAACAAGACAGGGATAAGCATCATACAGTGCAGCACCACTGAAGACCCGTTTGAGGTCTTGCGATAATGGGCACTCAAGCACTGCAACTAAGAGATATTCATCTGCCTGACAGTATTGGCTGGTGGCCACCGGCAATAGGATGGTGGCTGCTGGCCGTTTTAATTCCGTTATGCTGTTTTCTCATTGTCTGGCTATATAAACACATAACCCGTAAAACAGCGCTTAAAACCGCCAGAAAACATTTGCAACAGATTAAACAGGCTGGCGATTTAGATAACATGGCCACATTAATCGCCTTGTCTGAATTATTAAGGCGTGTGGCTATCAGTATTTCTCCCAGAGAACAAACAGCCAGTCTGACCGGTCAAGCCTGGTTAGACTATCTCGACAATACAATGTCAGATTCGCCCTTTACACAGTCAACAGGGGCTTTGTTAACACAGGGTCATTATCAAAAAACAGCTCCCACAGAGCGTGAGTTGACGCCATTAATTAAAATCTGTGAAGACTGGCTTAAAGCCCAAAAAGAGTGTAAAAAATGATCCATTTAGAATGGCCCTGGTTATTACTGGCACTACCACTGCCTTTGTTTATTCGCTGGTGGATACCTGCTGATATACCGGCAGAACAGGCGGCTTTAAAAGTGCCCTTTATTGAAGATTTTACTTTAGGTGAAACTCAGGCCATCTCTCAACACCACCAATGGCCTTTATGGTTAGCCATGCTGGCCTGGTTGTTTCTGGTATTAGCCAGTATGCGACCGCAATGGCTAGGCGAACCGATAGAACAAGCCATCAGTGGGCGAGATTTAATGCTGGCGGTCGATTTGTCCGGTAGTATGAAAGAACAAGATTTTATTGTCGAAAACACCAGCGTAGATCGCTTAACTGCGACTAAAAAGATAGCCGGGCAGTTTATTAATCGACGCGTAGGTGATCGTCTGGGGCTGATATTATTTGGTACTCAAGCCTATTTACAAACCCCTTTAACATTTGACAGAACCACGGTCATCTCCTTACTGCATGAATCAGCTATCGGTTTAGCCGGTGAAAGTACGGCCATTGGTGATGCTATTGGTCTGGCCGTTAAGCGTTTAAGAAAACAACAGTCCAACAGTCGGGTATTAATCTTATTGACCGATGGTGCCAACACGGCGGGTGAAGTGAGTCCTTTAAAAGCGGCAGAAATTGCCGCAAAGCATGACTTGAAAATTTACACCATTGGCATCGGTGCAGATGAGATGATTATCCGTAGTTTTTTTGGCTCTCGCAAAGTCAATCCCTCCAGAGATTTAGATGAGAAAACCTTGATCGAGATTGCCGAAACAACCGGTGGAAAATATTTTAGAGCCCGAAATACACAGGAACTGGAAACTATTTATCAACTGCTTGATACACTGGAACCGGTAGAAAAAGACCATCAATATTTCCGGCCCAAGACTGAACTTTATCATTGGCCGCTGGCAATCACTTTGTTTTTAGCAGGCGTTATCAGTATCCGTCGCATGCACGGGAAGTGGTGGAAAACATGAGTCTTGCCGAATTCCATTTTATTAGACCGTATTGGTTGCTGGCCCTTATTCCTACCCTATTCATTTTTTTTGCGCTGCTGAAAAACAAACTGAATCAAGGTAATTGGTCTGCAATCTGTGATCCCGCGCTCTTACCTTTTGTGATTCAAGATCGTGATGTTAATCACAGCCATCAATCATTATCCGTAGGTTCTGTTGCCAGCCTCCTGATTATTATTGCCTTAGCCGGCCCGACATGGGAACGCTTACCCTCACCTGTATTTAGAAATGATGCGGCCTTGGTGATTGCCTTAGATCTATCGCGCTCAATGGATGTCACCGACATAACCCCCAGTCGATTAAGTCGAGCACGATTCAAAATAGCAGATATTCTGCAACAACGTAAAGACGGGCAAACTGCATTACTTGTTTATGCCGGTGATGTTTTTACCGTCACCCCCTTAACAGCAGATAATGAAACTATTGCCAGCCAAATATCTGCATTGACCACAGAGATTATGCCTAGCCAGGGCAGTAACACGCTGTTGGCGATAGAGAAATCCGTGGAACTATTACAACAGTCCGGCCTGCAAAAAGGTGATATTTTATTAGTAACGGATGAAGTGGATTTTGACAGTACCATAGGCACGGTCCAATCTCTGGCTGGCTATCGTTTATCTATTTTGGGTGTCGGCACAGAAGAAGGCGCTCCCATTAAAGATCGTCAGGGTGGTTTTGTTAAAGATGCAGCCGGGAATATTGTTATTCCCCGACTCAATAGTCAGGAATTATCTCAACTCGCCAGTGAAGGCAATGGCCTTTATATTAAAATGACCCCTGATGACACGGATTTAGAAACCTTATTAAAGCAGTTTAATCATGCGTTTGAAACGCAAAATGAACAAGGCAGTGAAAATAACAACTGGTTTTTAGAGCAATGGCATGAACAAGGGCCTTGGCTTTTGCTACTCGCCTTACCTTTGGCGGCATTAAGTTTTAGAAAAGGTTTGCTATCGTTTGCCCTTATTTGCTTATTGCCTATGCCTGAACCGGGTTATGCCATGGAATGGAAAGATTTATGGAGCACTCAAAACCAGCAAGCACAACAAGCATTTAAACAGCATAATTTCCAGCAAGCCGCTGAACAATACGATAACCCGCAATGGAAAGCAGCCGCACACTATAAAGCCGGTCAATTTGAGCAAACCATCGAGACCCTTCAAAATGACACGTCAGCTAATGGTTTATATAATAAAGCTAATGCATTAGCGCAAACGGGTAAATTGCCGGAAGCACTGGAAGCTTATGAAAAATCATTAACAATAAACCCTGATAATGAAGATGCCAAATACAATAAAGCTCAGGTTAAAAAAGAAATAGAAAAGCAACAACAACAGAACTCTGACTCTGATTCGGATCCATCAGAACAGGAAAATTCAGAGCCACAAAAACAGCATAAGCCAGGCGATAAATCTAAACAATCTGATGAAAACAATAATGCTGAGAAAAATGAAGATTCAGCAGATTCTGAGCAACAACCCGATGAAAAACAATCTGATGACCATTCCGATGCCGAGCCATCACCCGCTGAGCAGTCTGAAGAACAGCAGCAGAAAACAGAAAATACTGCAGAACAACCGGACTCATCCGATTATGACGAATCAGAACAAGCCAGTGAACAATGGCTTAAGCGCATACCTGATGACCCCGCCGGTTTATTAAAGCGAAAATTTAAATATCAATATGGTCAACGCGGCCAAAAAAATACTCACCAAAAAAATTGGTAATTACAAAACTGAGCTATGACCTTTTTCTTCCCCAACATGAATGCCCCTAAATTTATAGTCAACACACTGTGTTTAAGTCTATTTCTACTCTTTAATCAGACCGTGTCCGCCGTAGAAATTATAGCCAGTCTGGATCGCAACCCGGTCCAGATCACTGAGTCTTTTCAACTGACTTTTACAGCCACTGAAACGCCCGATGATGACCCTGACTTTAGCCCCTTAAATCATGGTTTTGAAATATTACAGCAAAGTCATCGCAGCAATTCATCCTGGGTTAATGGTCAATCCACTAAAACCATGCAATGGGTTTTAAGTTTAATGGCCAAGCAAACAGGGCAGATTTTAATACCGGCTATTGCTTTTGGTGATGATGTCAGTCAACCTGCTTCCATTAAAGTCACCAGCACTACAGTATCAACACAGAGCAATGATAAAGATTTATTTTTGGATGTTGAAGTCTCTACAGAAAACCCTTATGTGCAATCACAAGTTATCTATACGCTACGCTTGTACCGGAAAGTACAACTGGCTCAAGCCAGTTTAACTGAGCCTGCAATAGCGAATGCCGTGATTGAAAAATTAACCGAAGATAAAAATTACGATACTCAAGTTAATGGCGTGGCTTATGTCGTCACCGAGCGTCAATATGCTATTTTCCCGCAAAAAAGTGGCGTGGCAACAATTGAACCTTTAGTTTTAACGGCGGATATTGTGCTATCAAACTCCCGACAACGTTTTAATGGCTTCTTTAATCGACCGGCCACTAAAACTAAACGCATATCATCTAAAGCCATTACGCTGGATGTGTTACCGGCACCGGATAGTTTCAAAGCCAATCACTGGATTCCCGCAGAACAAGTCCATATTGAAGAAAAATGGTCAGGCGATATTACTAATATGAAGTTAGGAGAACCTTTAACACGGACCTTAACATTGCTAGCCCAAGGCACGACTGTTGCACAATTACCCGAATTACTGGGCATTAGTAAAACCAGGCATTTAAAAACCTACCCGGACCAACCCATCTTAAAAGAAAAAAAATCAGCGGAGGGTATCATTGCCTTCAGAGAAGAAAAAATTGCCTATATTCCATCAAAACCGGGAAGTTATATCCTGCCTGCCATAGAAATCCCCTGGTTTAATACCCGGACTCAACAAATGGAAATAGCCCGTATTCCTGAAATCTCTGTGACGGCTACAGGTTCAATTACAAACCCCGTTGCCCCCCCTGAAATTGCCAGCCCTATACCATCTATCCCTGCCTCACCTGAAGCGATCTCTAACCGCAATGTCCCTACATTCTGGATGTGGTTCAGTTTATTTCTGGCCTCGGGCTGGCTTATCACCTTATTTCTATTTTTCAAAAAACCCAAAACTGAAGCCAAAGAAACCCCGGCTACCAGTCAAGAAAAATCACTCAAAGCTAGCCTTAAACAATTAAAAAAAGCCTGCAGCAGCAATGATCAATTGGCAGCCAAAACAGCCTTGTTAACCTGGGGAAAAATCAACTATAACAGTCATAATTTAGCTGAAATTGCAGCGCATTGTGAAGCCTCGTTAAGTGATGAAATTTACAACTTAAATAGCACACTGTATGCAAAACATGCCGTGTCCTGGCAAGGGGAAGCACTCTTTCAGTTAATGACCGCTCACAAGGCAAATACCACAGTGAGTGAAATGTGCTCAAACGAACTGGAGCCCCTTTACAAGCAATAAAATATACTGGACTTGCTGCTGACAAACACCTCTTGTAAGGCTTTCCCGGGGAGTTTGAAATAATAATTTCCCGACTACCTAGCCTCAACTAGAAGTGTTTCGCATCAATTATCCTGCTATGACAGCAGGCTGAAAATAAATAAGAACTCGAATTAATTGGCAATGGGTCTCGCTTTCCTGAATGTCATATAAAACCTGATTTACGGCTTATCTATCAGAAAAAATTCCAGAACTCCAACAGGCTAGAATAGGAAATCACAGCAATTTATTCTGAGTGCTAACAACACTGATTGCATATAATGAACCAATGATTGGTTTTTCCTGTTGAATTTTTTTATAACAACTGAAGAAAAGGCATCACCTTTGCTTTCCCTGATTTCAAACCCCTATTTTCTGCATATTTGGGCGCTCATTTCAACCGCGTTGAACCTGTACCAGCAGCCTCAAACAGTGCATTACACTCGAGCTCCAAAATACCGGCTATTACTGTGCTTTGTCGAAATGGGGTACGGCGAGACACTTCTTCAGCCCGGATGCCAATTTGCCACCAACCAAGGCTTTGCAAATAAGGGATCGAAGTCCCATAGTAGATAGTAGAAATTCCAGCCCACTCAATGGCACTTTGGCACATAGGACATGGCTCAGCTGTTGTATACAAATCAAATTCTGACCAGTCAATCGATGGATTAACTGCCGCACAAGAATTAATCGCGTCAATCTCACCATGAAAAATCGGATTTTCTGAGGAGCGGTTAACCCCTTTTGCGATGATCTCACCTGTTGTCCGTCGAACAATCACCGCACCAAACGGAAAATCGGGTGCCTTCCGTGCCATTTCAATAGCCTGCTGCATATAGTACTCATCTGCTTGCTTATTGCTAATCATATTCATCCATTCCTGTTCATAGTCAGCCTGTAAATTTTTTACTTGTTTTCTAACATTAAAATAACCTGCTGGTCTGCTGGGGTTTTTGGTTATAAAACCTTGAGACAGCATTGGTTTACTGCTGATGTATGTTTAACTTTACTCTGACCCCGGTTATTTTTATGTCTAGTTTATCCTTAGAAATAACCTCAAATCAGCATTAAATCGTTAAAACGGTTTCTTAACCTGTCTATCATGCTTAACACCTTTTTTACGGGTACTTTATGCCCGTTATCGCCATCATGAGTAGGTAACACGATAATTTCGCGCACGGTATATCCATTTTTTTCAGCCATCTTTTTATAGGGTTCTATCTCCGACGCTGATACGTTAGTGTTATCAATGACAACCATCTCAACCTCGGCTTTGCATGCACCCATTGCTTTTTCTCTACAACATGTATGTGCATCCTTTATGAACTCTGAGTTGTAAATATACTCGCCATCAACCATAAAAAAATCATCTGCTGAGCATATCACTGATTTTTCCACACCTTTGACCAAAAGCTTAGCCAGACTTGATTTTCCAGAATTAGGAATACCAATAAGTACTATCATTTCTTTCATAATCTACCTTGTGTACTCGCAAATATTTGGGCTCAGAGTAACATTTTTTTACTATTAATCCATCCATCGGTTCAGACACATTAAATTCACTATTAAGCAGTTGCTAGAGCCCGTTTTATACTGCCAATACTTTTTGAACTATTGTTGATGAGATACCCATGTTACTCTGACCCCGATTATTTTTTATACCGGCCATAACCCCCATTTACCGGCAACATATTCGAGCAAGTAAGCCCATAGAGTCCAGTTTTTCCACAGTCAAAATTAGCACCGTTAAAACCACAAATGCTGTGTCTCGAACAAGTATTTTATCTATGATGGTTAAATTGACACCAAGTACTGAAAATCACAGGAGAAAAACCACCTAATTAGGGGATAGTCAAAAACTCTAAAGAGTATAGAATTACATTAACAGCGAGAAAAAAGACATAGTAACAGTGGATAATGAAAACAGCATATCAGCCTGACTTCTAACGCCCATTTTGACTATAACTCTTCATGAAATTCTAGCGTCTATGTGTGAGATTGGTAAATAACTGAATAAGTCTATATTGACCAGCCCTCCTCCTACACGGCCAGCTTAAAACAGCTGGTTTTTTTTGTCAGGTCATTAACATGTTTTTGAGAATCCTACTTTTAACCATAGTTAGTCTTTCTGTTCATGCGGGTAAGCTTGATGATGGAAAACCCTATAAAGAGGCTGAGCCTGTTAATTTCTGTCTAAACCCACAAGATGCTATTGATAATGAAACCTTAGCTAGCAAGCACCCGGAAGACCAACAATTGATTAAGCTGGTCGCTCTACGGGCTGGATTATGCGAGTTAATAAGCAAAGGAATAGTCAAGCTAGAGTTTGCCATTGATTTATTCAACTTTGAGCATAAGCAAAATATTATGAAACGAATTCAAGAAGAAAGGGAGTCTACACCAACGATAGGCGTTTAAAATTGTTCACATTGTTTTAGTTGGATTTTTTTGATACTGAAATCATACCCTTGGTATCTATAATAAGGATTAAATAACAATGAATATACGACAAAAGATATGTTTTGTTCTATTACTAACAACATTCTCAAGTGTTTTTGCTGGAAATTGTTTTGTTAAACCCTACAATGATGTTGATGATTGTAGGATACAAGCAAAACAAGGAGATGTTGACGCACAATTCATTTTAGGGTTTATGTATGCCAACGGAAAAGGCGTTTCACAGAACGATATGGAAGCCGTTAAGTGGTTTAAAAAAGCAGCAGAACAAGGGTTGTACCCTGTCAATGCCCTGTGGGCAAATTAGAGGACATTAAGGTCAGGCCTTTACGCAACACATTTATCCATCGCAGGAAAATGAAAGGACATAGCTTACTGGAATATAAAACTCTTCTTAATTGAGTTCATTACGCAACCAATGTTCAAGAACAGCACAGATATAAGCTGTTTCATTATCAGATAATTGTTTTCCTTGGGGAATTTTATGCCATTTCTCCAAACAAGCACGGCAGCAGCAGGCGGTTGCATGTTGGGCTATAAATACAGGGTGGCCTTTAAAAGGGGTTTGTTTGCCATCATTAGTCGGGAATGCAGGTGCTAACCGTTTACTTATAAAATCGTCAGCATGGATAAGAATGGTATTTAATCCTTTGCTGTATAAGTAATCTCTATCCTTATTTTGCAGATGAAATTTTTGCCGAAATGCTGATTTTTCCAATGCTATAAATAATTCATCTAAGTCTCTCATATGTTTTATAAAAAATTTATCCTTTATTACAGCCGTGAGGGATCAACCAGGACTGTTTAGGCCTTTCATATTTCAAATAGTCGGCAATAGGAATAGTCTCACCAGTCACACGCTCAATTTCGTCCACTGATACCAAATAATCATCCAACCGTTGACGAGGTGCGGTACTGGAATTTGGTACTATCCATGCGATTACCCGGTCATTTCTGATAATCACCTTCCAGAAAGCATCGGGTGTAGCCACACCATGTGAGCCTATATAGAAATCATCCTCTGTATTATTACCCCAGATAACCCCACCGATAACTAACAGCTCATCAATATCACGATAGCATTCTATGATTTCTTCAGTCCGTAACCAGGCACCCCGGTTCATATTAGCGGCTTGAGGCAATATGTTGGTCATGTAGTTGGACTGCTTGATGGCGAGCTTTGAGTAGTCCAGATGATTAGCGGGGACTAAATGGCCTCGGTCATAACGCTGACCTTTATTCTTATAAGATTGGGTGGAGATTTGCTGATAGCGTTCAGGCAATACAGGATCGTAATAAAAGCGCTGATGTCGTTGGAAGCTACCTGAATCCTGCTGGGCCTTGTACTGGAACTTAACCGCACCACGCCTCTCGCCATCCACCCACAAAGTGAAGCCTGCATAATCCAGCCGTTGAATTTTTGCAGCATTAATTGAAAAGCTGATCAGAATTAGAAGTATAAACTTTAAAAACATGGGTAACGATTGATGAAACTGTAAACAAGCTTTTGGTTATGGTAACTGATGCCGAAATGCAAAAGATAAAATTAATCATAATCAAATTCTACATGGAAAGACAGACCTTGATCCTGAGCTGTCAGTCGATGAATGACTTTTCACATGAGATAACGCCGGCCAATTGATTACATCAACCCTGATAAAACTTTAACGGTATGCGGAGCTAGTAAACATTGTAAATGATTGCTCATCCTTAAGATGCGATGTAAATCGCAATCGTACGGTTTCAGTGATACGTTTAAATCCGCCAAAAAAACGGCAATAAATAATCGGGATCAGAATCACATTTATTGACTATCCAGACCTTTAGGAATCATAACAAAGGCAAGATTAGCCCCGCTGACCCCGGTCGACGTGCCTCAGCTTATCATACAAGGAGGAAAAACCGACAGCTCTGTTTTGCCGGTGAAAAAGATATGAAAACTTATCTCAACTGACTCAAGCCCTTGGCTAAGCAGTATCCGCTTAAAGTGCATGCTGGGTACTACTAACTAACCTTGTGCATCTACTTTGCACAGCCTTGGAAACACTAGCTTATTAGCCGTAAGTGCAGTCAGCCAGATGCCAGTGTGTTCCTTATTATAGCTATAACTACTCGCCTGACGGTACGCTGTGAGAAGATCGGTTTAAGTCTTGTTTAATAATAGTAACGGGAATGCAGATGATATCTGTAGTGCGAGTGGTGCGAATAATAAGGGGGCCAGTGATAATATCTCTCGTTAAGGCGCTGTTTAGGCCAGACATGGATGTGGTCAATTGTTAACAAGGGGATGGTTAATATTTTGTTATCAATTTGCTGTGTTATCTGTTGAGATAATACCCCTGTTACTGTGACCACAGTACCTTCTTTATAAATGGCCGGATCTAGGAACTGGGAACTGCTAATGGCGAAGCGGCCAACAGGTTTGGTATTGATCAGAGGCTTGTCGTGGTGACTAAGTGGGTAAAATAATAGTTGAGCCTGACTGGCGTTTTTTTCATTAGTAACATGAATTATGGTCCCTCCCCATCGATATAAGAGACCTTGATAGTCAGAAAAATGACTCTGTATTGGATTGAGATGAATATAAGAATAGGCTTTATTCTGCATGGCGGGCGGCAAATGCGAACAACTGCTTAACAGACATAAAGACAACACCAGAAAGTATCTCATTTTTCTACTCCAGTCGTGTTTTGGAGACAGTAGAGCCCTGATAA
>JAPYOW010000028.1:0-13609 GCA_029937975.1 Methylococcaceae bacterium
GCTAATTTCTACCCGGGCAAATTTTCTTTTTCCTACCTGATAAACCTGACGAGTACCTGCCTCAATCATTAATTTAGGATCGCTAATCTTTTCTCCGTCAATCTTTACCGCCCCTTGCTTAATCATCCTCATGGCATCAGAAGTACTCTTGGTCAAGCCAGCTGCTTTTAATAGATTGGCGATTGCCATAGCATTATCCTCAGCGACCAAGCACACTTCATCCATCTCCTCCGGCATTGCACCCCGCTGAAACCTCGCCTCAAAACTCTCCAATGCTTTTTTAGCGGCAGCAGCATCATGAAATCTTTCAATAATCTCCTGCGCCAGACTGACTTTATAATTTCTTGGATTAGCCCCCTCATCACACGCCTGTTTCCACAGTTTTATTTCAGTCATTGGCCTGAAACTGAGTAGTTCAAAATATCGCCACATCAATTCATCTGATATTGACATGATTTTGCCAAACATTTCATCCGCAGTATCTGCGATACCTATATAGTTATTGAGTGATTTTGACATTTTCTGCACGCCATCCAATCCCTCTAAAATAGGCATCGTAATCACAGTCTGTGGTTTCTGCCCATAAATTTCCTGTAACTGACGCCCCACCAATAAATTGAATTTCTGATCCGTTCCGCCCAGCTCAATATCCGCTTTCATAGCCACAGAATCATAGCCCTGAATTAACGGGTATAAAAACTCATGAATCGAAATCGGCTGCCCCCCTTTGAAACGCTTGCTAAAATCATCACGCTCCAGCATTCTTGCTACCGTGTGCTTTGCTGCCAATTGAATTAAATCAGCGGATGACAGTTTATCCATCCAGGTAGAATTAAAAACAATCTTGGTTTTTTCAGGATCCAGTATTTTAAACACTTGCTCCTGATAGGTTTTTGAATTCTCTAACACATCTTCTTTCGACAGCGCTTTACGGGTAACATTTTTCCCCGTGGGGTCACCGATCATCCCGGTAAAATCACCTATAAGAAACTGTACCTGATGCCCCAGATCCTGAAACTGTTTTAACTTATTGATTAAGACAGTATGCCCCAAGTGCAAATCGGGGGCCGTTGGGTCAAAACCTGCCTTGACAATCAGCGGTCTATTTTCCTCAAGTTTTTTAACCAACTCAGACTCAAGCAGAATCTCATCAACCCCTCTCCCAATCTGTTCCAGTACTTCTTCTTGCACAATCTTCTCCAAATCAATATTTAATTTTTAGCTATTATAAATTCATTTAAACGATTCCTATGAAAAAAATATCCCTTTAACTTATAATCGCTAGCTCAGGCTTCAGTTCATCCTGGTTTTTTGCACATATTTTAAGGTCGAGTTAATTTGTGATCACCAATAAGTTCAGATCTTTATTTTTAGGCATAACCGTTATCGTTACCCTCGGTGCATCTTATGCTTTTACTTCACCCGACGCTTCTGGTCTGCAACCTACTGTTAGCAAACTCAGCCTCCCTGTTATTCAGCCAGCCATGACAACTCCGTCCGTGGCTATACCACAGCGCAAGAATTTCAAAATACTGAGCCATCAGATTAAAGCAGGTGAAAGCATCTCCAGTATTTTTTCTGCTCTTGATGTGAGCAGAACCGATTTACATAAAATCATCCATGCGAATAAGCTCGGCGAGCAATTTGCATCTATTGCTCCAGGGAAAACCCTCCAACTTTCCATTGATGCTAGCGGTCAACTGCAACAGTTAACTTATCATAAGAATGCAATAGAAACCCTGAAAGCAGAACTGATTCACAATAAATTTAATGTTGAACTGATCAGCAAACCCATTGAAACCAGAATTGCCAGCACGCAGGCCATTATCAATGCCTCATTATTCCTTGATGGTCAGGCGGCCGGACTTTCCGATAAACTTATTATGCAACTTGCTGATATATTTGCCTGGGATATTGATTTTGCTTTAAGTTTGCGTAAAGGCGATATGTTTACGGTAGTTTACGAAAAAATCTTTGTTGAAAATAAAGAAATTGATAGCGGCAACATCCTTTCTGCCGAGTTTATCAACCGAGGACACACATATACTGCTGTCCGGTTTGAAGATAAAGACGGTACTGCGGATTATTTCACCCCCGAGGGCAAAAGTATGCGCAAAGCCTTTTTACGCACCCCGGTGGATTTTGCCCGCATCAGCTCCCGCTTCAATCTTAAAAGAAAACACCCGGTGTTAAATAGAATCCGTGCGCATAAAGGTGTTGATTATGCTGCTCGCTCAGGAACGCCTATCAAAACCACGGGTGATGGAAAAATCATATACCGTGGTCGCAAAGGGGGTTATGGCCGCGTTGTCATCGTTCAGCACGGACAAAAATACAGCTCTCTCTATGCTCACATGTCTCGCTATAAAAAAGGACAAAAAGTCGGGAGCCATGTAAAGCAGGGACAGATTATTGGTTATGTCGGCAAATCGGGCTTAGCCACGGGAGCCCATCTGCATTATGAGTTTCGCATCAATGGCGTTCACAGAAATCCGCTCACGGTGAAACTACCCGCAGCCAAGCCCATTAAAAAGTCATTATTCAGCGCCTTCAAAAAACAAACCCGTGTACACCTTGCACATCTTAATACGCTCAAAATCCCCCCCCTGATTGCTCAAAACTATCCCTGAACATCATGCCTGAGCTATACATAGGATTAATGTCAGGAACCAGTCTGGATGGTATTGATGCCGCGCTAGTCAATTTTGATGGCGACGCCATTGAACTGGTTGATTTTTTATACGCCCCTTTTTCAGACCCTATAAAAAAACGCATCAAAAATATTTCTCAGGCCGATCGGCCCATACTGTTAAGCCAGTATGGTTCACTTGATACTCAACTCGGCGAACTGTTTGCCAAATCCGCTCAGCAATTACTTAACAAAGCCGCTATCCCCCATTCCGCTGTGACGGCAATTGGTAGCCATGGACAAACGGTTTATCACGCACCCAACCTTACATCGCCTTTTTCATTACAAATTGGCGACCCTAATATTATTGCTGAATTAACGGGGATTACCACGGTTGCTGACTTCCGCAGAAGAGATGTTGCCGCCAAGGGACAAGGTGCACCTTTAGTACCGGCCTTCCATCAGGCTATTTTCTCCGGAATATTCGATTTATCCCAACAGCCTGTCAGCATCGTTAATATTGGTGGCATTGCCAATATCAGCCATTTAACTGAACATAATGTGCTGGGTTTTGATACCGGCCCCGGCAATACCTTGATGGATGAGTGGGCGCAAAAGCATATGAACCAGAGTTACGATGAACGTGGAGCCTGGGCAAAATCAGGTAACGCAGATTCCAGACTTGTTAAACACTTTAAGAATGATCCCTATTTCACATCGGAACCCCCTAAGAGCACAGGGAAAGAATATTTTTCTATGGGCTGGCTGGAAAGTAAATTAGCGAGTTTTCCTCAATGCACCGCAAAAGATATTCAAGCCAGTCTGTGTCAATTAACCGCTGATACCATCAGTCAAGCAATTCAAAATCATGCTCCTTTAACGGAACATACCGTGATTTGTGGCGGCGGCGTGCACAATGAATATTTAATGCAGTTAATCAGCAACACGCTGCAACACCCCGTCAGCTCAACCGCAGAATACGGCATTAACCCTGATCATGTTGAGGCAATCGCGTTTGCCTGGTTAGCCAGACAAACCCTGCACAATTTACCCGGCAACCTGACTCAAGTAACAGGAGCCAGAAAACCGGTTATTCTTGGCGGTATTTATCCTGGAGAAAAAGGATATTGAGAATTGTTAGCTACATCGCTAACTTAATGAAGCTACATGGAAAATGAAGATCCACAGCCACAAGTCGTACTTGCATTGGGGTTTCTAATAACAAATTGAGCGCCTGACAAATCTTCCTTAAAATCAATCTCCGCCCCACTTAAATAACCAATACTCATGGCATCTATTAACACGGTCACGCCTCCATTTTCGACCTGTGTATCATCCTCATTGACTTCTTCATCAAAAGTAAAGCCATACTGAAAACCTGAACAGCCTCCACCCGAAACATAAACTCTAAGTTTTAAGTTATCATTTTCTTCTTCCGCAATTAAAGCACTGACTTTCTTTGCAGCGTTATCTGTAAAAATAATAGGATTAGTCATTCATTTGTTCTAACAAGTAATAAAGTCTTAATTATGTCAATACCTAGTATCTTAGTCAAGATTTCACAGCAATTTGTTCTCTGACACGCTTGCAAAAACCTCGTCCATTTTCCGCTATTACATGACCTAAATACTTTAAAATCACTGAAAACACCTGTTAGTGCAGAAACATTGGCATGAATAAATCGGGATATTTGAATGGATACAGTTTTAGCCTTCCTCGCGTTCAGGCAATAGCCGTAATGTAGCTTTGACAGGGCAAGCAGACACTCACCCAACCCTTGAGAGCTCAGCAGGCACGGTTAATATGAGATCCGTGCCCTGGATATATGACCCAATCGATGATTTAAAAAAAAAGGGGGGGGCACTGAGATACCCTTGCAAACTCAGGGGTAAAGGGCCACTGTTTCCAAGCCCTGATTTTCTTCGAATCCAAACATCAGATTCATATTTTGTACAGCCTGTCCGGCAGCCCCTTTCACCAGATTATCTATTACCGATAAAACCACCAGAGTATCACCGCCTTGTGGTTGATGTAGCGCTATCTGACATTTATTACTGCCTCGCACATTTCGGGTATCAGGATGCGCACCCATCGGGAGTACATCGACAAAGGGCTCATGTTGGTAACGCTGTTCAAATAATGCCTGTACATCCCGAGCATCGCCGATCAGCTGTCCATACAAAGTAGCATGTATTCCTCTAATCATGGGCGTTAAATGCGGTACAAACGTCAATGCTACAGATTGCTTTGCTGCAACTTCCAATCCTTGCCTGATTTCCGGTAAATGCCGATGACCCGCCACTGCATAAGCTTTGAAACTTTCTCCGGTTTCACTCATCAGTGCGGATACCTGTGCTTTTCTACCCGCGCCACTCACGCCTGATTTAACATCGGCTATCAAATGCGCAGGGTCAATGAGCTTGTTTTCCAGCAAAGGTAAAAAACCTAATTGTACAGCGGTAGGGTAACAGCCTGGACATGCGATAAGCTGGGCTGCTTTAATCGCCTCTCGATTAACTTCAGGTAAACCATAAACTGCCTGAGCAATTAAATCAGGGCACGCATGCGCCATGCCATACCATGCTGCCCATTCCTTTTCATCTTTGATTCTAAAATCGGCAGATAAATCAATGACTTTCACCTGGCGTGACAATAATTGTTCAGCCATAAGCATTGCTGTGCCATTGGGCGTTGCAAAAAACACCACATCACAGGCTGCCAGCGTCTCTACATCAGGTTCGGAAAAAAGTACATCACACAAGCCATGTAAACTGGGGTATAGCATTGCCACTGACTGCCCTGCATCCGAGCGAGACGTGACCACAGTAATTTCCACTTCCTTATGTAAAACCAGAATACGCAATAATTCAACACCTGTATATCCTGTACCCCCCACTATACCTACTCGAACCATCTCGTTTTTAACCTGTATTAAAGTAATTAATAATGCATATAATACGCGTAATCATTTGCAATCTTATATTTTTTTAGCGCCCTCACCTCTTCATGCTTGCCATTGAAATAAAAAACACGACTCTACAGTCAACACAACGCCCTATTCCCAAACCGCTGGAGTCAGAGGTTTTAATCAAAATTGCGGCAGCCGGTATTAACCGACCTGATATCATGCAGCGCCAAGGTTTATATCCACCACCGCTGGGAGCATCTGATATACCTGGCCTGGAAATTGCCGGTACGGTCATCGCCATGGGCAAACAAGTCAGCCACCTTAATCTTGGCGATAAAGTATGTGCTTTAGTCACAGCAGGAGGCTATGCTGAATATTGTTTAGCAAGTGCGGTTTTATGTCTCCCCATTCCGGCAAACCTTGATTTTGTTCAAGCCGCAGCACTGCCTGAAACATTTTTCACCGTCTGGAGTAATGTGTTTGACCGCGCCCAGTTAAAAGCCAACGAAACCCTGCTTATTCATGGTGGTAGTAGCGGTATTGGCACAACAGCGATTCAATTAGCAAAAGCCTTCGGTGCCACTGTCATTATCACCGCAGGGTCTGATAAAAAGTGTTCCTCTTGTAAAACATTGGGTGCTGATTTTACGATTAATTACCAGACTCAGGACTTTGTCACGGAGGTCAATAGAATTACTGACCAGCAAGGCGTTGATGTGATTTTAGATATGATAGGGGGAGATTATTTTCCTGCAAATATAAACTGCATGGCCATTGAAGGCAGGTTGGTGCAGATAGCCATTCAAAACGGGCCAAAAACAGAAATCAATCTGTTACCAATTATGCTTAAAAGATTATCCATTACAGGGTCTACCCTCAGAGCCAGAAATGATGCCTTTAAAAGTGCCATTGCCAAACAATTGTTGCATAAAGTCTGGCCTCTGCTGGAAACCAACGCCATTAAGCCAATTATTTATAAAACATTCCCCTTGCACCAGGCAGGCGCTGCACATCAATTGATGGAAAGCAGTCAGCATATAGGTAAAATAGTCTTAACGGTCTAATATCCTTAGAAAACCTCCCTTTTCTATACGATAGTGAACCGCCTCAGAAGCTGAAAAAAAACATAGCATTTAACATACTGGCTCATCGCTATCGGCTAGACTTAAAAACCAAGCATCCTCAACATTACCCCTGCTGAACGGTGCTCTGACATCCAGCAAGGACGAGGGTTCGGGGGAAATACAGTGCCAGATTATTATCCGCATGATAATTAATCGCCCTGAGGTTGGTTTTGATCACACTAAAGCCATTGCATCCTGCCGAAATGCTTGCTACTCACTTAAGCAGCATTCGCAACCCTTTCCAGCCCTTTTCTATAACTTTCACAGGCTTTCTCTTGATCACCTTTTTCAATTAACACATCACCCAGCATTTGATAAGCCGCCACGCTAGGATCAATCGCCACGCTTTTGGTTAAATATTGTTCAGCTTTTTCAAATTGAAAACATTTGATGCTTATTTTACCTAATACTCTTAACAAAACAGCACTGCCAGAATGTACAGATAACCATTGTTCAGCGGTTTGCAACTGATTTTTATGATCTGCTGTCTCAATATCGGCATATAACACCAGTAAAGTTTCGTCCCAGCTTTGCAAAATAGACTTTACAATGTTGTCTTCCACTTTTAGGCCTGAACCCGCTTCAATCATCGCTGCATAATAAATATGCGCCATCCTTTGCATGGTTTGAACATGCAAAGGAATACTCAGCCATAGAACTTCTATTTCATTGATATCGCCTTTTTCGGCTGCCACGCTTAAGAGGTGTTCTAAAGTTTCAGCCTCCAATAAATGGACTTCGGCTTCCATCAAAATTTTATGCTCATGTAAAGCAGGAATGAGCTTGTATAGGGCTTCCCAGTCCCCGACGCGTTCATACACCTGATGCAACATTTTGAGCACGCTGGCATGACCTGAGTCAATAGACTGCAATTTAATTAACATTTCTAACGCCTTATCAAACTGATTCGATGATAAATGCATTTCAGCCTGCGTCAAACCCACTGCCAAACCAGAGTCTCCTGCTTCTTCAGTGGCCGCTCTAAGGTATTCATCCCTTTTCTCAATAGCGCCTCGTGATTGAGCCGCTTTGGCTGCCGTTAAATAATGTAACAAGGGCGCACCACTGCTGGAGGCATGTTTAATTAATGTTTTTTCTGATTTTTCCCAACTGCCTTCTGCCAAGTCTACTAACCCTGAAATCAATGCTTCCTGAGAACGATTAAACTTGATTTTTTTCCCTTTGCTTTGTATTTTTCCGGGTAACCGAATTAAAACACCGAACAACCTAAAAAACACATACATCAAAAAAAACAAAATAATCTGACCGATGCCAAAGATAAACACAGAAGTCTCCAGAGACCAATGACCCATGCCCATCAAAACATAGCCAGGATTATCATATTCACCTAACCATTGCCGAATTAAAAAAGCAGCAAGAATAGCAACACAAAGCGAACCAAGAAAATAGAAAATATTTTTCATAACCATACTCTGTTAAAGATCACTCGGTGCAATAATAGATTGCTCTGTTGTCGTGTCATTAGTTGTTGCTGACGGCAACAACGCTTTATCCACTTCAAGACGTAGTTTGACAATATCTTTTAACATTTTGAATGACTGACTGATATCAGGAAGCTGACGTTGCAATTGCATGCTATTGATCTCATCTAAATCCACCAAAAACTGTTGCGCTTTGGCATTCAAAGTATAGTTATCATTCAACCACTGTTTCGTATCGACAATACTGGTTTGATACAATTTATTATGCTGCTGAACCAAAGCAACTTTAATCATCTCCAGTTTTACATTCAGTTGCTGCCTGATAAAAGCCACTTCTTCTTCCGTTAAAATCTGGGTAACCGGTTGACTCGAATGCCTGACCGTGACATAGCCTTCCAATAAATTCAACGCGGACTCCAAAACACCATGCCCCGATTCTTCTGTGTCTTCATGCGCATGAATTTCAGTTGATTCAGTCAATGGCTTACCTGCATAAGGTAACCTCACGGCCAGTTGCCCTGAAGTATCTTTTAACAGTTGTATTTTAGAATAAATGCCCACCACATCAGGTAAAGTCACGGTACCCAGGGCCGCAATTTCTTTCGCTATTTGCACCCTGATCTTATAGACAGCAGCATCACCACTTTCCCGTAATCGCTGATCAGCCGCTTCCAAGGCCATACTGGACGTTTTAACATCTCCCACTAAATGCAAGCGCTGATTAGCAACACTCAGCAAATATTCAGCATCCGCAACCAGCCAATCCCCTCGCGTTTTACCTAGTTGACGTCTAATCTGCTCAACCGCCGCCGTTAATTCATTTTTCGTCAGCACCATTTTTTCTGAATGCAACTGTGAGAAGTCAGCGAGTGTCTTGGTAAAATGGCTGTCTTTTCCGGCAATATCTTCGGCAAAGATCACAATTTGGGACTGCATACTGCCTAATTGCGATTGAAAAGCATTCAGCTGCTTACTCACTTCAATCTCTCTCATATCGTCTTTACTAATTTCATCGCCTTGAGACAATTGCTTATCTTTCAACTCTTGTAGCAAAAAAAAGAAACCTCCCGCCAGCACCAAAATAAGTAGCAGATTGATTGCGCCAAAAATAAGCCAGCCATGTGACTTTAGAGGGGCATCATTTGCAGGCTGAATTTCAATGATTTCATCACTGATCTGCAATGCTTCAGCCCCCATTTCAAGTGCTACCGGCGTCTGCTCTACCACTTTTTGTTCGGCTTCTTTTTGAATATCATCAACCACTTTCTTCCCCGTTAGTTTATTGGTGAGCCCATGCTCAATATTACTGCATCAGTTATTGCGCAATCTTCCGGACTCTTGGCTACCGCAATATGTTTAAAGCCCATTTCTTTTGCCATTTCTTTGAGCCTTTTGCTAATCACAATGATGGGTACTAAATACAAAGTATCATGCAATTCCAGATCAATCATTGCCAATAAATTGTTTAAAGCTTCTCCACTGGTCATGGTAATCGCATTGACCCCTCCAGTCTTTAACAGGCGCATAACTGATCGATCAGAATACCGCGGCCTTTGTCTGGAATAAACTTCCAAATAATCCACTTGAGCACCACGCATTCGCAGACAATTTGCCAAAGTTTCTCGCCCGCCCTTACCGCGAATAATCAAACAGGACTTAGCTGTTACATTATTCATTTCCGGTGTGTCTAACAAACCCTCCGTATTAAACCGGGATGCCGGAACCAGCTGAACTGCCAGACCACTTCTGCTTAAGGCTTTCTCAGTGGCTTTGCCCACAGCCGCAATGGAACAATACTTAAAAGCATCTATTCTGCCATTATTCGCACTCAGAGCAAAATTTACTGCATTAGCACTGATAAAAATAAGCCAGTGATATTGCTTTAACATCGCCAGTTGTTGCTGGATCCCCCCGTGATCAAGCGCCACAATTTCCAGCGTTGGAAATCGAATAGCCTGCAAGCCTTGTTGCTCGAGCAACTGGCATAGGTTTTCTGCCTGACGCTTGGGTCGCGTCACCAACACACTGTAATTATTCAACTCAGCTTTGCTTTGCACCATTGCATTATCAACCTGGATCAATACCGGATCAATAGAGTGCCTGCAAAATCTTATCTGCCCCCTGGGCTAATAAATCATCCGCTATAGCGATACCTATTTCTTCTGCCTGAGAAAAACCGCCTTGTCTATGCGCCCGATATAACACCGAACCATCCGGCGCTCCCACCAAACCCCGCATCACAATCTGATCGCCCTGAATTTCAGCAAAACCGGCAATAGGCACCTGACAGCCACCATTCAAACGTGCATTCATGGCTCTTTCTGCCCGCACCCGGAGGGTGGTTTCCTCATCACGCAAGACTCTTAATAACTCGTTAGTTTCAACATCATCACTTCGACATTCAACCCCTACAGCGCCCTGCCCGATAGCGGGTAAACTGATTGTGGTATCCAGACACTGGGTGATTCGATCAGCCATCCCTAAGCGTTTTAAACCCGCAGAGGCTAAAATAATGGCATCGTACTCACCTGCATCTAATTTAGCCAGACGCGTATTGACATTACCTCTTAAGGATAAAATCTCAGCATCCGGGAATTTCTCTTTTATTTGACATTGTCTACGTAGACTTGATGTGCCAATTTTTGCATTAGCCGGTAAATCTTGCAAGGAAGCATAATGATTAGAGACAAAAGCATCCGTGGGGTCTTCACGATTCAAAATAGCCGACAAATGTAGACCCGCAGGAAATTCAACCGGCACATCTTTCATGGAATGCACGGCAATATCGGCAATACCATCCAGCATACCCTGCTCAAGTTCTTTTACAAACAAGCCTTTACCGCCAATTTTGGCTAAAGGCGCATCAAGAATTTTGTCGCCTTTTGTCACCATTTTAACTAATTCCGTTTTTATTCCAGGAAAGGCCTTTTCCAGTCTTGCTGCAACATGTTCAGCTTGCCACAACGCCAATGGGCTTTTGCGTGTGGCTATGCGAATTATTTTTTTTGTCAAAACCTATCCCAATCACTATCAATATTTTTGCTTATTGTAAGCTTATTCACACTTAAAATCCTCAATCCTCGAAAATACCGCGCAATCGGACTTAAAAAACGCCATTGGTGGCTATATTCTCCTGCTTATTTTTAATTTTCTGACAGTACCATATTAAAGGTATCAGGAAATAACCCCGCCTTAAGACCACCGCACTCTAGGCTGATACAAATGCAAGCCGAGGATTGCCTTAAACACCCTGAACTAGAACATCGGCTATTTTAAATCCATTATTTTTGAGTTTAGCGGTATAATTTCTTCTTTTTCATTGAATTTAATAATGGCTACAGTTAATTCCGATAAGCTTTCCAGTGCCCGATTTGCGCAAGCAACCGATGCTTTTGTTGAAATTTTTACCGCATCTGTTGATTTTGATCAACGTATGGCTAGTCAAGATATCGAAGGCTCTCTAGCACACGCCAGAATGCTCTGTAAAATAGGCATCCTCAGCAATACAGAGCTGGATGACATTATCAATGGTCTCGCCACCATTACGCAAGAAATTGAGCAAGGTGAATTTAACTGGTCTGTACCCCAGGAAGATGTTCATATGAACATCGAAGCTCGTTTAACCGAATTAATCGGTATCGCCGGTAAAAAACTACATACCGGTCGCTCCAGAAATGATCAGGTTGCCACCGATATTCGTCTCTATTTACGCAATGAAATTAGCAACATAGATACGCAATTAGAACGCCTGCAACAGGCAATTCTGGATTTGGCAGAAAAAGAAGCCGACACTATCATGCCTGGTTTCACCCATTTACAAGTCGCTCAACCGGTGACTTTTGGCCATCATTTAATGGCCTGGTTTGAAATGCTTGTCCGTGACCGGGAGCGTCTGCAAGACTGTTGCAAACGTATCAATATCATGCCACTCGGTGCAGCGGCTTTAGCTGGCACTAGCTATCCTATTGATAGGTATATGACGGCTGAATTATTAGGCTTCACACGCCCCTCAAATAATTCTCTGGATTCCGTCAGTGATAGAGACTTTGCTATCGAATTTACCGCGGCAGGCAGTTTGATCATGATGCATTTATCCCGTTTTTCTGAAGAATTAGTCATATGGGCCAGTGCACAATTTGATTTTATTGATATACCCGATGCCTTCTGTACAGGCTCATCCATTATGCCGCAAAAGAAAAACCCCGATGTCCCCGAATTGATCCGTGGTAAATCAGGTCGCGTAACCGGCCATTTGGTTTCGCTGCTGATGTTAATGAAAGGCCAGCCGCTAGCCTATAATAAAGATAATCAGGAAGATAAAGAACCCCTTTTTGATACTGCAGATACTCTGATCAATTCCTTACGTGCTTTTGCCGATATGGTGCCGCACCTGGGTGCAAAACGCGAGAATATGTATCATGCCGCCAAGCAAGGTTTTGCAACAGCAACTGATTTAGCGGATTATCTGGTCCGTAAAGGCATGGCATTTCGTGATGCGCATGAAGTGGTAGGACTGGCAGTCAGACTCGGTGTTGAATCCCGTCGCGATTTATCCGAGATTTCTCTGCAGGAGTTACAACAGTTCTCCTCGACAATAAGTGCTGACGTATTTGATATTTTAAGCTTAGAGGGTTCCGTGGCTGCCAGAAAACATATCGGCGGAACAGCACCTGATACGGTGAGAGCCGCAATAAAATCAGCAAGAGAAGAATTAAATTAACTCACCGCTGGCACGGCAATTATTTTTCTTTATGACGTTCTCATCCCCGCCTTCTCCCTCTGCAGAAGGCGGATGCAAATAAACCCGGATTTTGCTTACTGATACTAATATAACAACGCTTGATTTTCTTCGTCATGGGGCCACAACTGGTGGCTCTTATTACCGGGGAAGTACCGACGACCCACTCAGCAAACTGGGTTGGCAACAAATGAGTACGGCTGTTGCCAACCGGAACTGGGATTTAATTATCAGTTCACCACTACTGCGCTGTCTTGACTTTGCGCAACACCTGAACCGCCACGCCAACACCCCTTTTTGCATAGAACCGGCCTGGCAAGAGATTCATTTTGGTGACTGGGAAGGCAAAACCGCGGACCAGATTGACCCGGCTGAATTACAACGGTTCTATCAAGACCCTCTGCAACATACGCCTAAACATGCTGAAAACTTTTCAGTATTTCTCGCCCGCATCAATCAAGCCTGGGCAGATTTAATCAAACAACACTCTGGCAAACGGATTCTAATCATCACCCATGCCGGTGTGATTCGCGCTCTGTTCCCGATACTACTCAACCTGCCTATTAATAAACTATTCCACTTGCAGGTGGATCATGCCAGCTTAACCCGTTTTCAATGTTTTCAGGACGGCACAGACCCTTTCATACAGCTGCAATTCCATAATTTATCCAGCCTCAAATAAGGTTGGTCGACATCGGATCTGGACAGGTGACATCACTTATTTTCACACAGCCGGAAGCTGGGTGAGTTTATCTTCACGCCGAATCA
>JAPYOW010000028.1:13709-17477 GCA_029937975.1 Methylococcaceae bacterium
ATTGACAGACACGCTAAACAATTAAGGCTTACTGAATTATAAGCTCTTAATGCAACTCAAATTCCCATCATAATTTGGCTCACTAAAAAAATGCTTATTATTTTCTATCATCTGCCGTCATCAATCGTACCGCCAGTTCATGATCAGAATAAGTTTCTAGTGGGCGCCCGATTTTACGACAGGAGCCACCATCACGATCATAGTTTGCACAGAATTCATCAATAAAATTCATGATGGAATGGTCAATCAAGTAACCCTGAGAAAAATCAAAAGTAATTTTCTTACCTTTCTCTATATTATCAACTGCTTTTTTAAGCGGTAAGAAATTAGAAAATAAAGCAGAACCAATGATTTGCACAATAACATTGTCGCCATGTTCTCTAATAGTAAAATGGATTTTAAATAGATTATTTAGCCATACACCTCGTGAGATATGCAGTATGAGCTTAATAAATACTCCGAAAAACACGCCGACTAATAAATTCGTCGCTAACACAGCTAATATAGTGACGATAAAGAGAAAAAGCTGGTCTTTCCCGATAGCCAAAACCTGTGCAAAAACTTTTGGGGTGGCTCGACGATAACCCACATAAACTAATAAAGCGGCTAAAGATGCATGAGGAATGTTATGAATAAAGTGAGGAAATAAAACCACAAATATCAACAATATCAAACCATGAAAGAAATTAGCCCAACCTGTTTGCGCGCCATTTTCCACATTGGCAGAACTTCGCACAAACTCAGCAATCATAGGCAGGCCCCCTAAAAAACCTGAAATCACATTACCGAATCCAACAGCAGATAAATCACGATCTAAGTCAGTTGGCCTTTTATAAGGATCTATTTTTTCAGCGGCTGTCGCACTCAAGACGCTTTCTAAACTAGCAACCAAACAAATAGTCATCGTTGCCATCCAAAATTCAAAGGTTAATATTTTAGAAAAATCGGGCAAATAAAAATATTCAGTGAAGTCATCAGGAATTTCCACTAAGAAAGGTGGCGAAATAAGATGCTCATGTAATTCGGCCTGTCCAAAATGAATATGTTCATGCTGAATACCAAAAAACTGTGCTAACACCATGCCCACCAATAGCACCATTAGAGGCGCAGGAATTCTACTTAACTTAACCTCTTTCTTCTTTAAAAAAGGCCATACAAATAAAATGGCAAGAGAGATTAAACCAATGATCGCAATCTCTGTAGTTGAATTTAAGAAACTATGAGGAATTTGCCCTATTAAAGAATAAAGACCGCCAGGTTCCGGGGTAACGCCCAACATAACATGAGTCTGTTTGGCCATAATACTTATGCCCATTGCAGCCAGCATGCCATGCACCACAGGCGTAGGGAAAAAAGCACTTAAGCTACCCATTTTATAGCGGCCCATAATCACTTGAAAAAAACCTGCAATCATAATTGCCGCCAGCGTATAACGATAACCTGACATCAAGTCGCCATCACTGAGTGATTCTACTGCAGCCAGCATAACCACAATCAAGCCACCTGCCGGACCATTAATAACGATAAATGAACCATTCACACGTGAAACTAATAAACCGCCCACAATGGCAGTGATAATACCGGCAGATGGCGGGAAACCAGACCCTATCGCAATCCCCAAACATAAAGGTAAGGCAATTAGAAAAACAAAAAACCCCGCTTGCAAATCACTCCGCCAATTTTCTTTTAGACCTTCAATACCCTCTTTAGGAAGTACTAAGTATTTATTCATCATGCTCGAGCTTTTCTTAATCATTCTTAATATTAACTATTTAACCTTAATCAATGCAGCCGAGTATTCTACAATGCCTCCGCTTTTCTGTTGAAAAAAATTTTAAGGGATGAATAGGCATTCCAATCCACAAATTCAAATTAAATTGAAATATCACAAGAAATTTCAAAAAACTGAGGGGCAGAGCCACATTTATTTCTCATCAAGATTTCAATGCCCAGGGCTTGCTGGTTTTTTTGACGTAAGGCCTTGATTAATCAATTCTGCTATTTGCGATGTGAACTAGTCGTTTCCAAGCGCGAACCCTTAATTAATCATACCGAGGGTTAAAAACTCAAAACCCTGGTATTGTGAAACCACCCTGATGATTTTGAGAGCTTAATCAAATAAAAACATAGCGTCGCCATAACTGAAAAAACGATACTGTTGTTTTATGGCATGTTGATAGGCTTGCATCACATGCTCGTACTTCGAAAATGCTGAGATCAGCATTAATAAGGTGGACTCTGGCAAATGAAAATTCGTTAACATCGCATCCACTGTTTTAAAACGATAGCCAGGGGTAATAAACAAATCAGTATCCCCTAGCCCCGCTTCTAGCTGGCCTGATCTTGACGCTGACTCTAATGCTCTGACTGCTGTAGTTCCGATGGCAATCACGCGACCGCCTTTGGCTTTGGCTCGCTGGATAGCATCTACCGTGCTTTGCGTCACTGCATAAAATTCCTTATGCATAATATGTTCAGATAAGTCATCCACTCTGACGGGCTGAAAGGTGCCACTACCCACATGCAATGTCACAAAAGCTTTGGAGACGCCTTTTTGTGCTATTTTATTGATCGTTGCCTGATCAAAATGCAAACCTGCAGTGGGTGCTGCAACGGCACCGGGTTGTTTTGCAAAGACTGTCTGATAGCGGGTGAAATCGTCGGCGTCATCTGCCCGGGTAATATAAGGTGGTAAAGGGATATGGCCGACTTGCTCGAGAATTTCTAAAACAGATTGCGGGCCTTTAAACCGCAGCTTAAACAAATCATAATCCCTGCCGATCACTTCGCATACAAAGCCATTATCCAGCATTATCAATGAATTCGCTTTAGGTGATTTACTGGCACGAATATGGGCGACAGCATACTCCGCATCAATCACTCGTTCTATCAAGAGTTCAACCTTGCCCCCTGTTTGCTTTTTACCAAATAATCTGGCGGGAATCACTTTGGTATCATTCAGTATCAATAAATCATTCTCATTGAGCAAATCTACAAAATCAACAAAGTTCTGGTCGGTTATGACACCGGTGGATTTGCTCATGCATAGCAAACGACTAGCCACCCGATCAGCCAATGGTTTCTGGGCAATTAAATGCTCAGGCAGAAGATAATTAAAATCACTTTTTGCATAATTCATACTATTTTTGTGTTGCTCAAACTGTGTTATAAAAAAATTCAATTAGCAGGGTCACATCATTTAGCTCGCCAATGACCCGCAAAGAGCGACAAACTTAATGTGCTTCTGTTCAACAATGCGGGCCCAGACTTACTAAAGAACTCGACTCCCCATGCAAAATATCATCTTGCCGATTCCAAGGATTTTGGTAATTGTTTGTTCCCCTTCGTTTTGGCAATGGCTTGAATGATATGAGCGCCCTTGCGGCCTTAAGCAAGAAAAGACCAGAGCTGCAATATTATGGTTAATCCATGAACTTGAGACCAACAACTGACAAACATTACTGATATTACCTATACTGCCTGTGACTACGTCTTTTATTTCCTGGGTTTTATTGAAATAAAAGACCTTAAAATTTGAGTTAATCTCACTTTTAAGCCGTTTGCCCGCTAATATAAGCGAGGCATTCTTCTTTTACAGAAGCTTTTTTGGGGTCGCATCATTCTATTAGGTAAATTCTATCATGACCGAGTCGCCTGCTTTTAACCAAGTACTCGTCATCGAAACTTTAAGATTCAGTCCAAGTAATGAAACATGCCTTGTTTCGCTCTCAAGAACATCAATCACGTCTCAGTCCGTTTTATGATAAA
>JAPYOW010000028.1:17577-28727 GCA_029937975.1 Methylococcaceae bacterium
ATGAGTGCTGATATACAGTTTAAAAAACTCATCGACAAAAGATGCATGATTTTGATTCCTATCATGCGGAAAACATTGCACAGTGTCTTTTCGTTGCCATTCCTCAGTAAAAACCATTTTACGATTTCGAGTTAACAGTACGTGCCACTGCGGCTTGCTCATCAGCCAACAGATCAGATGCAGGGAAGAAGTTGGGGAATAATCTGGCTTGGACTCATATTGAATCTGTCCGTCCTCATCCCTGACATACAGAGGAATATGCCAATTTACCTGGACAGGCTAATGTATGGCTGAATACCATTCACGGTAAACCAAGCTCTTGTTTACTTTGTGTAGCAAAAGAAATGGCATGGCTGGCTGCTGTAGATAAATACGCGCCTTGTATTTGTAATTCATCACTCAATAAAACAGGATAGGCTACATGGTCACAGTAAAGACGCTGATAAAATCCTTCATGATCTTTTCTTCTCCTGATTTTATTGCTCTAAACACAGCCCGGAGATGAAGTAGTGTGTCACTATTGCCACGGCTAAAAACAGGCTTAAAAGGATAAGGGCGCAATACGCTGCCTGTCTTTATGCTTATTAATTACACGCACTCGCCTGATAATGGACCATAGCTCTTTTTCTAGATTTTAAGCGTTGCAAAATCATCCACTTCGATTGCCAGACTCCGTGTTCTTTCTGCCTCATCAATTAATCTGCGTTCTTCAGTTGTAATGATTTTTTTCTCGACAGCCTGACTTAATAATGCATCACCCAGACGCTTCGTTAGCAACAAGCCGCTCTTCTGAGCTTGTCGGATTTTCTTCTCAACCGGTATCGCTGCAAGCACAGCCTTAAAGGCACATTCAATACGCCCTGTTGCATCGCCTTCTATTTCATTAATATAAATTCCCTGCGTTAAACGGTCTCGTGTTTCCGTATCATTTAATAAAATAGTCGCTGTTTGGTGAATTAATTGATCGCCCGGTGAACAATAGGGTTTGCCAAGCGGAAAAATGATTATTCTGTTAACACACCAGGCCATAGCGCTAAAAGGTAATATTCGCATAATCTCAACCAAAGCTTGTTGTGTCTGATAAATAGTCTGCTGACAGGCCCAGTGCATTAACGGTAAATCATCTTCTGGACAGCCTTGATCTTCAAATTGTTTTAACACAGCAGAGCATAAGTACAAGTTACTGATGGCATCCGCAAATCGACCGGATATGCGTTCTTTTCTTTTTAATGCGCCGCCCAAAGTAATGATGGCATAATCAGAAAGCAAGGCAAACCCGGCGCTCAACCGGGCAATGGCTTGATAATAAGTCCGGGTCTGATGATTGCCCGGTGTCTTGGCAAATTTTGCCTGCGTTATTGCCAGCCAGAAACTGCTTACTTTATTGCGCATTATCAAGCCTAGATGCTTAAAGATAAGCCCATCAAACTGTTGTAATGCCTGCGCCTTATCCTCCATGTAAAGTGTTGTCATTTCCTTATAAATCAAGGGGTGACAGCGTACGACACCTTGCCCGAAAATCATCATGGTGCGAGTCAGAATATTCGCCCCTTCCACGGTAATACAAACCGGAATGACCTGATATAAACGGCCTAAATAATTTTTAGGTCCCAGACAAATACCTGAGCCCCCCTGTATATCCATACCATCGTTGACTACCCGACGCATACGTTCTGTTAATTCATATTTGATAATGGCTGAAATAACGGAAGGCTTATGCCCTTGATCTAAAGCAGCCGCGGTCACTGTTCTGGCAGCATTGATAATATAAGTTTCTCCTGCCATCCGCGCCAAAGGTTCTTCTATCCCTTCAAACTCGCCAATAGAAAGATTAAACTGTTTACGTATACGGGAATACGCACCGGTATTTCGACAAGTAAATTTGGCAGTGCCGGCACTGAGAGCTGGCAAAGAAATGGAACGACCGGTGGCCAGTGACTGCATTAACATTTTCCAGCCATTTCCAACTTGTTCAAGTCCCCCTAGAATCCAGTCCAAGGGAATAAAAACATCTTTCCCCCAGTTGGGACCATTTTGAAAAGCGGCATTAAGCGGGAAGTGTCTATGACCAATACTAACTCCCGGGGTATTGGCCGGAATTAATGCCACCGTAATCCCGATATTTTCTTTATCGCCAATTAAATGTTCTGGATCATACAGTTTAAATGCCAACCCGATAACGGTAGCTACTGGCCCTAGCGTAATATACCGTTTTTCCCAATTTAAACGAACACCTAACACCTGATCCTTACCCTCATGCGAGCCATAACACACAATTCCCGTGTCGGGAATAGACCCGGCGTCACTTCCTGCATTCGGTCCTGTCAAGGCAAAGCAGGGGATTTCCTGCCCCCTCGCCAAGCGAGGTAGATAATAGTCTTTTTGTTCTACTGTGCCACAAGCGAGTAATAACTTTGCAGGCCCCAGAGAATTTGGCACCATGACGGTGACCGCCGCACTCGAACACCGTGAAGCAATTTTCATCACAACTTCTGAATGCGCAAAATGCGAAAAATCCAGACCGCCATATTTTTTGGGAATAATCATGCCACAAAACTTATGCAGTTTAATATAATCCCAGACATGTTCCGGTAAATCTTGTAACTGATGCGTAATTTCCCAGTCATCCAGCATGGCACACAAGGTTTCTACGGGGCCATCGATAAATGCTTGCTCTTCTTCAGATAACCGGGGCGCTCGCAAGGTCAGCAAAACATCCCACTGGGGTTTTCCAGAAAACAATTCTGCATCCCACCAAGTACCTCCTGCATCCAATGCTTCCTGTTCGGTTTGGGAAATTTCTGGCAAAGCAGACTGCATCCAGTTAAATGCAGGTTGACTGATTAAGCGACGACGAATCATGGGCAGATTAATTATCATAGCGATCAGTAAAAAAACAATCCACACCCACAAATTAAAATTTTGCAGGCTGTAAGTCATTAAAACGGCGGTCAAAATGGCGGTGCTTTGCAGTAGTGCTATCTGATAATAAACAAGCACTGCCCACGCGATGATGAATATTCCTAACCAAATCATGGCATTTTCTCCTGATAGACTTTGTCTTGCCGGATTACGCTATCGCTTACCCAGCCCACTCAACTTTAATTTCTTAATGGTCTCCCTGTTTTCAGCATATGATCCAGTCTTGCCAATGTACCTGGCTGTTTTACAATTTCCGTGAAAACCTGACATTCCAGATTCAGCAGGTCATTTTCAGTCAACGGTGCCGATATATCGCAATCTCCACCGCTCAGTACCGTCGCTAACCGACTCGCCACTTGCACATCATATTCAGTGACTTTACCAACCAGTCTGAAACCTTTAACTGTCATATCCAGCAACACTTTGGCCGTTTTTCCAGGCAATCTATATTCAATGGCATCCGGCACCGCGTAGTCTCGACTCATCGCTAAGGCCTTGGCTTTTGCATCCGCTAATAAACGACTCTTGTTCATGGTAATGCCATCTGTTTTAGCAAGTATCAATAATTCTTGCGCTTCTACGGCTGAGCTTGAAACCTTTGCCATCGCAATGGTTTCAAATGCCCTAACCACAGGAGGAATAGGTCCACCTAGGGTTTTCAACTGCAGACAGCGGCGGAGATACTCTTTACACCCTCCCCAGCCAGGGACTAAACCCACCCCCACTTCTACCAAGCCGGTATACAATTCGGCATGAGCCTGAATGCCATCACAATGCAATAAAATTTCACAGCCACCTCCGAGTGCTAACCCGGTAGGCGCTGCGATCACCGGAAAAGGCGCATATTTAACCGCCATAAAGGTTTGCTGTCCTTGCTTGATCAAACTTTCGACACTGTCCCAATCGCCTTGATGGATGGCCGTCATTAATAAGCCCAGATTGGCTCCGGCAGAAAAATTATCCGCCTCATTATGTATCACCAGGGCTTTAAAATCAGTTTCAACTTTTTTCAAGCTATCCCGCAACAAACTCAAAATAGCCATATCAAAAGTATTCATTTTGCTATGGAATTCAAAACAGGCAACACCATCACCTATATCCCATAAACTGGCTGATGCATTTTCCAGGACGGCCGGTTTTTGTAATTTAAGATCAGCAAGTAATAAAACCCCCTCTGGCCTTTGTATCGCTTGATAGCCAGATGATAGGGTTCGGTACTCAGGTTTTTTAGCATCCCTTTTATAAAAATTGCCAGACCTTAAGATGTCTGGAACCTCTTGACCTTGTTGTTTGATTTTATCGACAAACCAGGCAACGCCCATTTTGTCCAGCAATTCAAAAGGTCCTTGTTTCCAGTTATATCCTAAACACATCGCTTCATCGACGGCGGTAATATCATCGGCTATTTCAGGTATCAGACTGGCGGCATAGAGCAATGTTTTTGAGATCACCGTCCAGGCATATTGACTGTTTTTATCGTCCAGTGATAAGAATGCCGTTAAGCCTTGTTTATGTGCGACTTTTAAACAATCCAGTACGGGTTTTTCACTTTTACTGTATTCACCTGTGACTAAATTTATGGATTCTTTCACGCGTTTGCCATCGGCTGTGTTCAAACGATAAAAGCCACCTTTGCCCTTACGTCCAATATAACCATCGGCAATCATCCGGGTAAATAATTCAGGCACTTGGTTGATTTCATAAAACGCATCACCCTCAGGTAACTGCTGCATACTTTCCATAATATGAGGAATTAAATCCAGCCCGACTAAATCCAGCAAACCAAACACACCCGTCTTAGGTATACCCAGCGGTGCACTCATCACAGCATCTGCTTGTTCAACGCTAATACCTTGCCTGAAGGCTTCAAGCAAGCCACACTGAATCCAGTAAATACCTATTCTATTGGCGATAAAGCCCGTAGTATCTTTACATTCGACGCAACCTTTTCCCAGTTGTATATCTGCAAATTCCCTGACGCTATTGATTACCTTCGGGTCGGTATCCGCACTACTCACCCACTCTAATAAACGCATATACCGTGGCGGATTAAAAAAATGGGTAATGATGAACCGCCTTTTAAATTCGCTTGAAAAGCCATTCACCAGCTGTCTTAATGGAATCGTTGAGGTATTTGATGAAATAAAGGTCTGCAGACTGCAGACTTTTTCCAATTGTCTATATAGCTGTTGTTTAATTGCTAAATTTTCCACCACCGCTTCGATAACCCAGTCGACATCGGCCAATAACGACAAATGATCTTCAATATTGCCTGTCGTGATTAATCGAGCATTTTTTTTATGCATTAACGCGGCAGGATTAGCTTTTAATAATTTCTTTACCGCGGTGTCGGCTACCACATTACGGTTTTTGCCAGTCCCCTCATCCGCTTTAGGCACAATGTCCAATAAATAGACCGGAACGCCCGCATTACTGATATGTGCCGCAATACTCGCGCCCATAACGCCTGCACCAATAACAGCGACTTTTTCTATATTCATTGGATGGCCTCCAGTATAGTTGCAATACCCTGACCCCCTCCAATACACTGTGTAACCAATGCAAATTGCTTATGCTCTCTTTGCAATAAGCAGGCGGCCTTACCCACGATTCGCACACCGGTGGCCCCTAACGGATGGCCCAAGGCAATAGCGCCTCCATCTAGGTTCAATTTCTCAGCGGCTACCGGAAGATCCTTAAGAACCGCTAAAGACTGTGCCGCAAACGCTTCGTTTAACTCGACTATATCCATATCTCCCAGAACCAGTCCCGCTCTTTGCAAGGCTTTTTGACTGGCTCCGACAGGACCGATGCCCATAATTTCGGGGGCACAAGCCGATACCGCAATGGATTTGATTCGGGCTATTTTTTTAAGGTTCTGCTGATCAGCATAATCCTCGCTACAAATCAGTACCGCCGAAGCACCATCTGTTAAAGGCGACGATGTCCCTGCTGTCACACTGCCTGACGCTCTAAACGCGGGTTGCAGTTCGCCTAATCCTGCGGCTGTAGATTCCGGACGCAAACAACCGTCTTGGCTAACCCGGCCTAGTTTTGCTGTTTCTATACCAATGATTTCATCTTCAAAAAAACCCTGCTGCTGTGCCTTATCTGCTTTTTGCTGGCTTTGCAAAGCAAACTCATCTTGCATTTCACGACTTAATTGATACTTTTCAGCCAGATTTTCAGCTGTTTCGCCCATATTAATATAGGCTTCCGGGTAAGATTCATAGAGTGCCGGGTTTGGCATATAATTATATCCTCCCATAGGCACACGTGACATTGACTCTATTCCGGCACAAATAAATGCCTCCCCGGCATTCATTTTAATTGCCCCCGCGGCCATATGTATGGCTTGCATTGAGGAACCACAAAACCGGTTAACGGTAGTGCCTGCTACGCTAACCGGTAAACCGGCAATTTGCCCGACTAGTCTCGCCAGATTCATCCCCTGTTCTCCTTCCGGAAAAGCACAACCTAGAATAAGGTCTTCAATATCTTCAGGGTTGATGGCAACTCTGGCTAACAAACCCTTAACAACCTGTGCGACGAGATCATCAGGCCTGACTGTCGCCAACTGCCCTTTGAACGCAGGGGTGAACGGTGAACGACAATATTCCGTAATTACAACATTTGCCATAATCCTGCTCCTTCATATTGAGTAATGATGTTTCCTATCGGCAGCGATAAAAAAAGAGGTCAAGCCTAATGATCCGTGTGGTAACACGAACTTCAACCGCTCATACTGGCAAAAACAACGCAGACTAAAGTCCCTTCTACCATCAGACAGCTCACCTTAACTTCAATTTCCACAGCCCTGATGTTAACTACAACTATAGTCTAATATCAGCAAATCAAGTTCAAAATCGATGCTATTGTAGTTAACTGCCGCTATCCCGCGCAGATCGCTATGCTATAGGCTCAGTGCCAAAGAGACTTCATCCCGCTGCCAGTTCCCGCCATTTTTTGACACTCTCCGCTGTCCATGACATAGCCGCACCGGGTTTATCACCGGCACAGAGCGTTTCACAATCCCCTGAATAACAACATTACAACGTTAACTTGCCATCTTTCACATCAACCTCGACTTCATCACCTGCCACAATATGTCCTGCCAATATTTCATTCGCCAAGGGGTTTTCCAGCTGCTTTTGAATCACTCTTTTTAAAGGCCTTGCACCATATACCGGATCAAAACCCGCTTCTCCAAGTAAATCTAAAGCGGGTTCACTGATTTTTAACCCTATTTCTTTTTCCTGCAATCTTAATATCAAAATAGCAATCTGATTTTTGGCAATGGATCTAATTTGTTCCCGACCTAAAGGATGAAAAACTACTGACTCATCAACTCTGTTAATAAATTCCGGTCTAAAGTGATGTCCTACAATATCCATAACGGCCGCTTTCATTACCTCATAATCACCACTGCCTGCGAGTTCCTGAATACGGTCTGACCCCAGGTTAGAGGTCATTACAATCACCGTGTTTCTAAAATCAACGGTTCTGCCTTGTCCATCGGTCAGACGACCATCATCAAGCACTTGCAGTAATACATTAAAAACATCGGGATGTGCTTTTTCTATTTCATCCAGTAAGATCACTGAATAAGGTTTTCTACGCACCGCTTCGGTCAAATACCCACCTGCTTCATAGCCCACATAACCCGGAGGTGCACCTATTAAACGTGCCACTGAATGTTTCTCCATAAATTCAGACATATCAATACGCACCATGGCCTCCTCCGTATCAAACATGAATTCAGCAAGTGCTTTGCATAATTCAGTTTTACCGACACCGGTAGGCCCCAAAAACATAAATGATCCATTCGGCTTGTTGGGATCTGATAGACCCGCTCTTGACCGACGAATGGCATTACTCACCGCGTTTATCGCCTGTTCTTGCCCAACCACCCGTTGACCCAACTCTGCTTCCATTCTTAGCAGTTTGTCTCTTTCACCCTCCATCATTTTGGACACAGGAATACCTGTCCACATTGAAACAACCTCTGCTATTTCTTCTTCCGTCACTTTATTGCGTAATAAAGTCATGTCTTGCATTTCTGCCAGGGAAGCAAAATCCAGTTCTTTTTCCAGCTTGGGGATTTCACCATACTGAAGTTCTGACATCAACGTCAGGTCATTCGCTCTGCTGGCTGTTTCCAGTTTCATTCTGGCGTGTTCAAGTTTTTCTTTGATGATCGCAGAGCCTTGTAAAGCCGCTTTTTCTGCTTTCCAGATTTCTTCAAGATCTGAAAATTCTTTTTCCAGCACTGAAACTTCTGCCTCTAAAGTTTTTAATCGTTTCTTTGAAGCATTATCACTCTCGTTTTTTAAGGCAACACATTCAATTTTTAATTGAATTAATCGTCTGTCCATTTTATCCATGACTTCTGGCTTGGAATCAATTTCCATACGAATACGGCTGCCAGCCTCATCAATCAAATCAATGGCTTTATCCGGCAATTGTCGATCCGATATATATCGATGCGATAATGCAGCCGCTGCAACAATGGCAGGGTCGGTAATATCAACCCCATGATGTACTTCATAGCGTTCTTTTAATCCGCGTAAAATGGCAACCGTATCTTCTACACTGGGTTCATCGACCTGAACTTTTTGAAAACGACGCTCAAGAGCCGCATCTTTTTCAATATATTGACGATATTCATCTAATGTTGTTGCCCCCACACAATGCAGTTCACCTCGAGCCAAAGCCGGTTTGAGCATATTACCCGCATCCATTGCACCCTCAGCTTTCCCTGCACCAACCATGGTATGCAATTCATCTATAAACAAAATAACTTGCCCTTCCTGCCTGGCCACATCATTTAAAACCGCTTTTAAACGTTCTTCAAATTCACCGCGAAATTTTGCTCCGGCAATTAACGCCGCCATATCCAGTGACAATAGTTGCTTGCCTTTAATACCATCGGGGACTTCGCCATTAATAATACGTTGCGCCAAACCTTCTACAATAGCGGTTTTACCCACTCCCGGTTCACCGATTAACACGGGGTTGTTTTTTGTTCGGCGTTGTAACACCTGTATAGTCCGGCGTATTTCATCATCTCGACCAATCACCGGATCAAGCTTGCCTTGTTCCGCCTGCGCCGTCAGGTTAATCGTGTATTTATTGAGCGCCTGTCTCTGATCTTCCGCATTAGCATCATTCACATTTTGTCCGCCACGCATATTATCTATTGCTGCCGAAATAGCCTGTTTATTTACGTCAAACTTTTTTAATATCCGTTGTAAGCCACCCTTAGTTTCACAAGCCGCTAATAGAAATAATTCACTGGAAATAAATTTATCTTGTCGTTGTTGCGCTAATTTATCGGTGACATTCAATAATCGTGAAAGCTCATTAGATAACTGTACATCACCTTCTGCACCCGAGACCCTTGCCAACCGATCAATCTCCTGCACAAGATTAATCCGCAGGGCTCTACTATTGACACTGGTTTGGATCAATAAAGGCTTAATGCTTCCACCTGCTTGATCTAATAAGATCAGCATGACATGGATGGGTTCTATAAATTGTTGATCTTTTCCCAAAACCAGACTTTGCGCATCGGCAAGTGCTTGTTGAAATTTACTGGTCAGTTTATCTAATCGCATACTGAGTGCCTCCCGTTATTGTTAATCCTGATATGGGGAATTGCAGTATAGTTTTCAAGCTAGCATTAGCGTAAATCATGATCTCAGTGCCATACTTGAAGCCCGCGCTAGTTTTTTGATTCGCACTAAACAACAAGCTCTGACTGTGTATCAATCACTCCCTGGTAATATGGACTTGCACCCGACATGCTAGCAACGAACCCAGCATTGATGAATGGTTTTAGAAGCCATAAAACTGCTAAGGCCATCATTTCATGGACTAAAAGTCTTAATTGGCTACTGCTTACCAAGAATGTGACAGCAAAGTCTCACCTGCTTTCTAACCACCAATACAGCGTGCTTAATCGCAGGGACGATTGATTGAACCTAGCTTTAGCGGTAAATAAAACCATCCAAAACTTACTGGAAAAAGCTTATTATCAATAAAGCACACAGATAGTTTAGGGTAATGCCTTGTTTTATCGTAAGATAGTAAAGTTTTATAAAATTTCACCTGAATATAAAGTTCAGAATTTACATCACAGGATCAAACATGTCTGTTTCAAATTATTTAATCAGTGGCTTTATTTTAAAAAAAGCTAGAAAGTTATCGGCAGCAGCCCGTTTAGAAGACGGTGAAAAAGCGGATTTATTGTTCCAAGAAGCCTATAAAAGTTTTGAGGCCTATTCCCCTTCTCGTGCTTGGTATCCCGATGCACTGCATAGCTGGGGACTAGCCCTGCTGAATCAATCCAGCAAGAAATCAGGTGATAGTGCTATCAAAATCCTTGACGAAGCTATCATTAAATTCAATCTTTGTAATGCTGTAAAACCTAACCATTTAGGTGCATCTCTGGACGGTGGCGTTGCCCTCATGGCCGTTGCTAAAATTAAATGTCTGGACGCTGATGATGCCTTGTATGTAAAAGCACAAGAATCTTTTCTGAGTGCTGAAGAAATACAACAAGGTGTTGCTTCATATAATCTAGCCTGCTTGTATGCCCTGCAAGGTAATGCCGATGCCTGTCTAGCATCTCTGAAAAAAGCACGAGATTGTGCGCTGCTCCCTGAGGAACAAGACATTCTGAATGATAGCGACCTGAATAATATTAAAGAGTTATCCTGGTTTACCAACTTTATGGCCTCGCTAGCCGATGACGCGGAGCCTGAAACACAAGTCAAAGATGAAAATAAAATTGAATATGATGTAGAAGGAAAAATAAAAAAAGAAGATGAAAAAGATATTAAAAAGTTTCCAGAAATTGAAAGAGACGGAAAAGTTTTTGATGTAGAAGGCAATTTAGTAAGAGTCATTGATACTGAAAAAGTAACCGCCAAAGCAGCAGAACCTGAAGCTGTTGCAGAGACAGCGACTCAAGAAGAACCTGCAGATAAGGCTGTATAAGATATACCCCAGCGGATACTCCCAGTTATCCGCTGACCTTTACCTATAAGCGCACCGTTATTTGCCCGCCTCCCGCTTTTTCAGCGACTTTTAGCCTTTTTTCTAGCATTTCTATTTTAAGTAAGTATTCAACAGCGCATGGACAATGGCTCATAGGGACATTTTTCTCTGGCCTGCTGTTTTTTTTCATAACACTGTCGTCACAGTCGCCACAAAAAAATACGTTT
>JAPYOW010000089.1 GCA_029937975.1 Methylococcaceae bacterium
CTTCCGCACCTCCTGTTTTTGAAGTATTTGCCCGAATAAAATATATTTTTTTCATACTTAATTATTTATCAAACTGGCATATAAAATCATCATACCTTTCGCTTCTTACTTTATAAGATAGCTTTTTAACTCTCAAATTCATTTCTAAAATACGCTCTTCTAAATCAGAAGACTTAACGCACTCTTTAATCGCAGCACTAAAAGACTCGGGGTTATTGTCAGACAGAAACACAACCTCATCATCAACAAAGGAGGTGATTGATGGGTAATCAACTGAAACAATAGGGATTTTCGTGCTCATATACTCAAATAATTTCATAGGCGATGTCAAATATTTTGACTGAATATTATTCCCTAACGGCAGTAGCAGCACATTTGAACCACTCAACACACCCTCCACTATCTCGCTGTTATTCACATACCCTAAAAAATTTACTCTTTTTTCAGCTATTTTATATCTCTTAATCAAACCATCAATATAATCACGGTCACTCTCACGACCCTTTCCGCCGGCAACCCTTAAAGTAAACTTCTCATCCAACAAAGCAAGCGAACTAAATATAAGCTCTATATTCTTCCAGCGATTAAACTGGCCTAAATAAGTTAATACATAATTATTTTTACGACTCGCATTTTCAAATTTATTTTCCTCAACACCATTTGGTAAAACAACATAACAATTTGGCAATAAACCAAATTCTTTCTGGTAGAAAGTAACCTGAGATTGGTTAGTAAACAATATCGCATCAACACTAGACAGAGTATTTTGAACACTCTCTTTAGTTATTCTTTTTTTAAAGAGATAAGTAAAAGACTCTTCATGCATTTCATGTATAACCTTTGCTCGCATTAGCTTCCTAAAAAAAAGCATGCTTTTCGCTTTATTTACATCTCGAGTGACAATGACTTTCTCTTTATCTAAAAGCATCTTAAAAATAAAAACCACTTTACCTAGAACTCTATTCAATTTTGACCGTGGTCTTACTGACACAAACACCGATATTTTTTCAATAAAGCTTGCAACTTCAACCCATTCTTTTATACAGGAATACTGACCATATAAAAAAACTTCATGCCCATTCTTTGACAAACCACAATAATCTTTTATAACTTGGATCGTTTGCGCAGATTTAAAAGTAAGGTCCAATGAGTGGTAATAATAAATCCTCACTATAAATACTCCTTTTTATTATCTTTATTAAGCTCTAAGTTATTAATACAGCGCCCAGAACGTATAAGCTCATTAACGCCTACTTCATCTCTTTTCTTAATTAACTTTGCTGGGTTCCCACCAACAACAGAGTAATCAGCTACATCTTTCGTAACAACACTACCTGCAGCAATAATACTAGCCACACCCAGCTCAACTCCAGGCATAATCATTACATTTCTTCCTACCCAACAATAATCATTGATAATGACTTTTTTCTTAATCATTTTATTATCAAAAGGTAGAAACTCCACACCCTTGTTATAATTATGATTCGACGTTAATATCGTACAATTCGGAGCTACCATACAACATTTTCCAATAGTTACCCCCCCTACTCCATCAAAAAATGCACCGCTCAATATTTTCGTGTTCTCACCAATTGCTATATTTTCAGAGAATAAGTACCGCGAAGTGAGTTGCTTATAATCGGCGTTATCACCTACTCTTTTGAATTTCCGTTTCTTGTACTTAAGGTATAAGTGTATTTTTTTAAAAATATTCATCTATTACCCCCTTCACTTGACTCACCGAAATATTGTCCATACCAACACAGTGTTTACTCCCTTTCTTATGATATATCGTATGATCCATACTTGAGATAATACGGTGCTTACCATTGCTTTGCACCCCATCCATACTTTGATAATCATTCTGAGTATCTATATCATTATTCCATGGCCCCCAGATTTTTGGCTCACTTGCGCCGAATAATGCAATAACAGGCGTATTTAGAGCAGCGGCCATATGCATAGGTGCACTATCCACACCAAAGAAAAGGCTTGATTGAGCAGATAAACTTGCTAATTCTTTTAATGATAATTGACCAGCAAGGTTAATAGGAAATGAGCCACATAAAGCCAATATGCTATGAACCCTATCCATTTCAATTTTATCAGGAGATGAAGTGATGACTACTTTCTTACCTTTAACTATTGAGAGGTAGTCGATGGCATTGGCCATTCGTTTATCACTCCAGCATTTAAACATCCACCGAGAAACAGGATGAATATGTATAAAGTCATGAACACCATGCTCTAAAAGCAACCCATCTATTTTTTTTTTGTTAGCATCCGAAAAATAAAGGCCTACTCTTTTAGCCTCTACCTTCTCACCAAGCAGTGAAATAAATTGCATGTCTTTATCAACCGTATGTTGATACAACTGATCCTGAGCAAGCTTATCAAACACTTTAACTTTCGCAAAAACACCTCGCCTAACCTTAAAGCCTAACTTTGTTTTTGCTCTACTAAAATAAGCTATAAGAGCCCCTCTTTCTCCTTCTGTTAAATTTATAACCAAATCATAATTACGCTTTCTTACCTCTAGTACAAACTTAAAGTCCTCTGCAATTCTTACAAAAAAATTATTTGTCTTGACCTTTTGCCTTTCATAACAAAAAACTTTACTTATTGATGGGTTAAGAGTCAACATATCCTCACAACCTCTATTGACACAAAAATCAATTTCCGAGTCAGGGTATACATTTTTCAGACTGTCTATTAGCGGGGTAGACAACAAAACATCACCAATATTCCTATATTTCATTAATAATATCTTCATTAACTAAACACCTGTACAAGAGCTATTCATTCAACTTCTCATATACTGTCATAATTTTTTTTATCATAATTCTATGACTAAAATTATCACAAACATAACTTCTCGCGTTATTTGAATAACGCTCTATTTCATCATTACTATTTATAAGCCGATTTAACTTTAAATACATTTCTTCAGTATCATTCCTATCTACTAATATAAAGTTACTGTTTTTATGCAGATCCCCCGTACTACCTGAATCAGTTGTAATGACAGCTTTTTTCATGAGTAATGCTTGCATAACTGACTGGGGAACACCTTCCTTACTATCTGATGTTAAAATAAAAACATCTAACGCCGCTAACAAAACAGGCACATCTTTGACATGCCCCAGGCAGGTAATATATTGGCCCAAACCAAGGTCATCTATTTTAGATTCAATCGCTTGTCTTTGAGGTCCATCACCGGCAATAAAAAATTTTATCTTTTTGCCTTTATTACTATCAGCTATTTTTTCAACCAGCTCTACAAAACGATCATGTCGTTTAAACGCTCTCAATACAGCAACAATGCCAATAGCTAGCTCATCATTTTTAATGCCTAATTTTTTTCTACTCTCATCTCTGTCATAAAGGTCAGGGTTAAATATGTCATCATCAATCCCTGTTGGAATTGACTCAATTTTTTCAGCATTTATTCGGTTATACTCGACCATTCGGTCTCTAATACTTTCGCCTGTTGTAAATATATAATCAGCCATTTCGTTGATAAAATTCAACCGTGAAGCTCGAATATCATTCGATAAATGTCGTGTCCTTATGAATTTTACACCAGCTAATTTTGCTGCAATCCCTCCAACCCAAGTATCCTTTCCGCTGTGCGTATTTACAATACTTACCTTATTGACTTTAATGATGCGATAAAGCCCATACAAAGTTTTTAAATCTGTATTCCCTCTAAAGGGCAAGACAAATACTTTAAATCCTTTCTCTATTGCCTTCTCTTTTATTTGGGAACCTTCTTTACAAGCAAGAACAACGTCTACACCTTCAGTTCTAACCCCTTCCATTTCACTTATTATTCTGATTTCTTGCCCGCCCCAACCATCAGACCATTCTGTATGCATTACCTTAATTTTTCTATTCATTTTATATATTTCCAAAACGTATATTGGGCATATAGAGAAGCAATAACAAACCCCCTCCACCCATCAGAAAAACCTTTCTTTAATATGTACAATTTAAAAAAAGTCCAGATGGGGCTGAATAAAGCCTTTATCTTATTAGCATTATTATTTAAAGATGAATACTTATTTTGTTTTTCTATAAATTCACTAATATTGTCATACGCTAAGTGAACCATATGGTTATTAAGCTTATCAACTTTGCCTTGCAATTGAACGCTTTCATGAACCGCAGCCTCACTAAACTTTCCTTTCTCCCTGTTAAACAATCTAATACTGTAATCAGGATATAAACCACAACTTTTAACTTCTTTGCCAAAAAAATAATTTAGTCTGGCAACATAAAAACCATCTGAAGTGATTTTATTCTGCAGAACACATTTCACCTCTGCCGCCAACTCAACTGTCACTCTTTCGTCAGCATCTAATACAAAAACCCAGTGATTTTTTGCAAGATTTACCGCTTTGTTCTTTTGCGGCCCAAAACCTAACCATTCCTGATGCTCAACTCGCGCTCCATTTGTCTTGGCAATTTCACAAGTTTTATCTAATGATCCACTATCAAGCACAAGAACCTCATCAGCAAAACTTACTGACTTTATTGCATCAGCAATAAACTTCTCTTCATTCTTAGTAATAATTACAACTGATAACTTATGCATCTCATTTACAATAAAATATTATTATTTCCGTTATTTAATAATTCACATCCTTGTATAAATAAGGACTTCCAAATTATGTTATAGAATTTAAATTTCACACTTATTTAACCACACATCATGTTTATTACACATACTTAAGGAACCCCTAAAAAGTAGACCTTGCCAAATTAATTCTCAGCATCAGACGTTTTTTTAAAAATCCATCCTATTTTTAATAGCAATTACTAACTAATCAGCATAGTGAATATTCATCAGCTAAATTTAGGTGGCACTATTCCGCTTGCATCGTTATTTGATGTCTCGCTTGGTACGAATTTACTAATGCCGTCAGTGAAAAGAGCCGAGCTGAATTTTTCTATAGCTTGTTTTCTATAGCCGAACGGGCACTCTATAGCTTAGAAGGATACTCTACTTTTACTCTCACAGAGGCCAGCCATGCTTTCTATTTCTCTTTTTTATGTAATGGAGAGTTCTTTCTGGGGCCAGGACACTTTAATTTGAGAATTTTCAAAATTAACAGATGACAAACTGCCATTAACAGAATGCAACCGGTCTAGATTGCCATACATGATGCAATTCGCTCTTAAATTCTTAAGTATAAGTTTTATAACTGCTTTTTTGCCCCATTTCTACACCT
>JAPYOW010000090.1 GCA_029937975.1 Methylococcaceae bacterium
CATAGAGCCATTTGAGGTGGCTCTAAATTCTTATATTTCCTAGGGGTTGATTTTAATTAGCTCAACTTCAAATATTAATGTCGAGCCTCCTGGTATGCTGGACTGGCCAGAATTCCCGTAGGCGATGTCAGAAGGGATGTAAAGTGTGACTTTCCCACCTTCACCAATCAATTGTAGACCCTCGGTCCAGCCTTTAATTACTTGATTTAGGCCGAATGATATCGGCTCTCCTCGTGCGATTGAGCTGTCAAAGACGCTGCCATCGATAAGCTTACCTTCGTAGTGGACTTTGACCTGATCCGTAGCTGTTGGCCTTGCATCGCTTCCTGCTGTGTGGATTTCATAATGCAGGCCGCTGTCAGTTGCTTTAACATTTTTATTGTCGCTGACTTGTTTCGCAATGAAGCTCTTACCATCAGCTATATTTTTTTTGGAAGTCTCAGCGCCCTGAGCCATAGCTGCTTTTTGTTCCGGTGGAATATTTTCTTCAGATCTTTTTTTGAGGTAGTCTTGCATCTCTTGGCTGACGAGTTGTGGATCCTGAGCAGCTGGCTCTCCTGCGTAGCCAGTTTTGATACCTTTGATAATTAATGCAAATTCTTCATTGCTTAAGCCAAATTGAATAATTCCAGATTGTTGGGATATGATCCACCCATAGGTCTCTAGGTAACCGGCTTCTTTTTCTGAAATAGTATCTGTGTTTGTTGATGTCATAATATCGATATGTTTTATTAAAAATTTGCAAGAGGGGTTTGTTAAAGCATTGAATCTGCGTATTGTTTTAGCCCCTCATAGATCTTATTATAAATCCTTTTTAGTGTAGGGGTTGCTCTTTTGTGTTAACTAAACTCTTATTTATGCGGATTGTTAGTTAGAATTCGCCACTTTTAGCCACTGTGGTGATTGGAGGGGTTATCTCAGTCACGATACTCACTTTAGGCGGGTTGCCGGCACTTTATTGTTTTTTGCATTCTAAGCAGCAATACGAAAGTTTAGTAATAAAGAGGTAAAAGGTAATCTATACCCTGAAGCGATACAATAATTTAATGTCTGGAAGATTTAGATAAACTTTATTCCATATTAGTGTTGAAATCTGGTAAATTTGTCTTTCAAAAATAAAAATAATAATAATGGGGGGTCTTGTGGATCAATTTATAGAGTTAGTGATGTACTATCTTAGTGAATGGAAGAACATAGCTATTGCTAATATGAACTATAGTGTGGCGTTGTTCATTTTTGCATTTTTGGTTGGTGCTTTTTTGATGAGTTTGCTGAAACGAAAAAAGGTGGTTAACTTGAAACAGCAGTTAGCATCACAAACAGATTCTTTAAAGCAAGTGAATAGCAAGCAAGAAGAGTTGTTAAAAAAGCAGAAATCAAATGAGCAGCAATTAATAGTACAGCAACAGCAGACAGAACAACAGATGACTGATTTGCAAGAAAGTAAGTCAAGTTATGATGAATTGCTAAAAAATGCACAACAATTGAAAAAAGTTTTAGATGCTAAGACAATTGAAGCAGATAAGTTTAAAGCTTCTCTAAGTGAGAAAACTGAATCTGTAGTGCAACTACAGGCAGCGTTACAAGAGCAAACAGAGAAGGTGACGCAATCTGCTTTGGATCTGGAAAAAATGCTAGCAACAGAAAAGGAAGCGAGTCAGGCTGTTAGTGAATTGAATTTGGTCAAACAACAAGTGGTGCAGTTAGAGTCTGAACTCAATGATAAAAACACACAGATTGGCGAATCAGGTTCTTCTGGTAGCAATAGTCAAGCTAGGATTCTAGAACTGGAACAGCAATTACAAAATTTGAGTCCAGATAATGATCTAGGGGATAGGGAAGAAACAACAGCATTAATCAATGATGGAACACAAAGTGAAGGCATCGTCGATAAAGTGTTCAGTTTGTTTAAATCTTTCGACAATGTAGGTACAGAAACAGTGGTTGAAAGCAATGATAAACCAACTTCTTCTGCAACAACTGAAATAGTAGAAAAAGAGGAAGGTCATGCAGATGATAATAGCAGTCCTGAAGTTGTTAAAGTTGGAGTAGAAGATGCTAACGATATTTCAGAATCTATAGAGTATGTTCAGAGTAAAGTAAAAGATTTATTTAAAAAAATAAAAATTTAAGCATAAATTTGGCCACTGGCCAGGCTTTTCATGGGACTTTAAGGTATGAATGTGTGTGCAAATAGTTGGATAGGCAACTATTTGCACAACACAGAAGTCGGTTAAAAAACCAAACAAGGCTAGTATTCAACAATCTATGTCATTTCATTAAAACCATTACACTGGCATTAAGGCATGACACATGTCGGAATCATTTAATGTTGAACAAGTACTGAAAGACCGACAGCCAGGTTAAGAACTAATTGGAAAAGATAGCGTTTTCATCGTATCTTGAAGCAATAGCAGCGGTTTATCCTAAAAAAAACAGCTCTGTATTAATCAACGGATTCGCACCGCTATGAAATAGATTTCCTCAAAAACCAGAAAGCGTTTATCAGTGAATAACGAACCGGATGCACGACCTGCAGGCAATTACACTTGCCATATATAGTACAAATGCTACATTGAATGCATAAAAAGACTATAAATCGGAGCTATTAAATGGATAAATACTATTTATATAAAAATGCATCCGGTAAAGACCAACTGGATGTACCGTTACGCGGTTATGAATTAATTCGCCAACCTCTGCTCAACAAGGGCTCAGCTTTTACCCCGCAAGAAAGAAGTGAACTTGGCCTGGAGGGTTTGATACCGACCCGGCACAACAGCATGGAGCAACAGGCAACCCGTGCCTACGCCTCTCTTTCCAAGCTGGCAGAACCCCTGGAAAAATATGTCGCCTTATCAGCCTTGCAGGACCGGAATGAAATCCTTTACTACAAAGTATTGCAGGATCATATTGAAGAGCTGATGCCAATTGTCTATACCCCTACCGTTGGTCTTGCTACTCAAAAATTCAGCGAGGTCTTCCAACGTGGACGAGGTGTCTGGATTACACCTGATTTTCGCGGGCATATAGCCAAAACCCTACGTCGCGCAGCGCATTTTAAAGATGTAAAACTGATCGTGGTTACTGATAATGAATCCATATTAGGGATTGGCGATCAAGGCGCTGGGGGGATGGCAATATCCATCGGTAAACTGTCCTTATATTGCATTGGCGCAGGTATCCACCCGGCTGACACCTTACCCATCAGCCTGGATGTGGGCACCAATAACCTGGCGTTACTGGATGACGACTTATATCTAGGTTGGCGACAACCCCGTCTAAAAGGGGCCGAATATAATGATCTGCTGGAAGAATTTGTTGATGCCGTAAAAGCAGTCTTTCCCGGGGCATTATTACAGTGGGAAGATTTTCGTAAAAATAATGCACTGGAAATTAATCAGCGCTATCGACATAGTTTGCCTTCATTCAACGATGATATTCAGGGTACCGGGGCGGTAGCACTGGCTGGTGTTTTAAGCGCCTCCAGGATTACCGGCAGGCTCATGACTGAACAACGCGTGCTTATACTCGGAGCGGGTGCTGCTGGTCTAGGGATTGCAAACCAACTCCGGGCTGCCTTTGCTGATGCCGGATTGACCGGAGATGCTCTTACTTACAGTATCGCCGTGCTCGATAGTCGTGGTTTACTGGTTGACGACCGGGATTTGGGTGATGATTACAAAAAATCACTGGCATGGAGCAAAACCATGGCCACTGCAGCGGGCTTATCAGACACCTCAAACCGAGGGCTAGCGACTACAGTGGCTGCCTACAAACCAACGGTACTCATTGGCGCCTCGGGCCAAGCTGGTGCATTTACCAAAGAAATTATCAGCAGCATGCTAAGCAATACCCCTCGTCCTGTTATCATGCCTTTTTCTAACCCCACAGACCACTGTGAAGGTATACCCCGATTATTAATCGAATGGTGTGATGGCGAATGCCTGATTGCCACCGGTAGCCCATTTGCTGATGTTACCTACAAACATAAAACACACCGCATAGCGCAAGGTAACAATGTCTTTATCTTTCCAGGCCTGGGTCTTGGAACGCTGTTATGTAATGCCAGTGAAATTAGCGATGGCATGATCAATGCTTCAGCCGAAGCACTGGCAAACAGTGTTAATCAGAATGAGCTATCTTCAGGCATGTTATTCCCTGATGTTACCCGCCTCGGCGAAGTTTCCAGTCAGGTTGCTGCTGCGGTTATTCGTTGCGCCATTGAAGAAAAGCGTTGTGAACCACTGGAAGAACATGAAATTGCAGAATTGATCAGCAATAATATCTGGACACCCAATTACGCGGATTACATTGCTGTTTAATCACAGCTGAACAGTGATCGAAGTTTCCACACTATACCCGCCGACTTTTCCGTCAGTGATTGGCAGGGTAGGGTCTACGGAAATCAAGAGGGGATGAGGGGACTTGCTATGAAAATGCCGAGGCCGATGGGTATTGAGGCTACCCCCTTTTATTCGTAAAGCAGACGGCTATTTTTCAAGGCTTGTTCGGTTTCATTATTGAAGCATGCAAAGGTGACCTGTTTAATGCCGGTATTACCCTGAGCATTTTGTACTGCATGCATTGCAATCGCAGCTGCTTCAATAATCGGAAAACCAAACACACCACAACTAATCGCAGGAAAAGCAATAGACAGTAGCTGATGTTCATCAGCGATCGACAGACATGCCCTATAACAAGAAGCCAGTAGCATAGCTTCATTATGATGGCCACCATGCCAGACTGGGCCAACGGTATGAATGATATGATTCGCCGGCAAATCATATCCCTGAGTGATTTTTGCATATCCGGTCTGACAGCCATTCAAAGCCCGACATTCGATTAAAAGGTTGCCGCCGGCAGCCTTATGAATGGCACCGTCAACGCCACCGCCACCCAGCAAGGAATTATTAGCCGCATTAACAATGGCATCCACTGGCAATCGCGTAATATCAATTTGCAGGATATCTATTTGCATAAGATGAAAGAATCAAAACCAAAACTCAATTTAAAAGTCTAGCACATCTTTCCAGGTTTCAATCGATCAGCATCCTGTGTTGGGTATGCACTGCACAGGAATAGGTAAGCATAAATATTTTCTGAGCCTCAGCCATGTCTAGCAAACGATTTTTTTGGTATGTGGCAAACAGTTGATCGCGTCGGCATTCTTTCCGGCATAATGTTTGTGATTGATGCTAAGAACTAAGA
>JAPYOW010000091.1 GCA_029937975.1 Methylococcaceae bacterium
GTAAGCGATTAATTGTCAGCGTAATTCACAGCAGCCCACATCAATGCCACACTATTCCCATCGTTAAATACCACGGGGATTTTTAAATGACGGCATTAGAAAAAATACAGGTTAGAACTTTCTGGCCTATTCACATAGAGCACTGGCAAGCCTCAGGGCAATCCCAGGCGGCCTGGTTATTTTCTGATACCCCAGCAGGTGCTCGTGCTCGTGCCAGTGCAATACATTACAGTCTAATAGAAACAGCTAAAGCAAATGGGCTGGGATGCCCAAAACAAGCTTTCGCAAAAATAGCGACTCCCCGTATTTTTTGATAGAGTCTAGCTTAAACTATTGTCTTGATTTCGGGATCCACTATAGGTCACTATAGTCGGCTTTATGCAAAATAGATTTGAATATCTAATCTAGGTGGATTAGGAGCCTATAGAATCTGAGATAAATTTTACATCGTCTATATTCTTAAGCCATCCAGTATGTGATTCATTAAGTTTTTTTATAATTAAATTGCAATCATCGCCTAAATATTCTCTTAAGTGATTATCTGATGTTTGTGTGACATAATATTCATCCATTAATATAGCCTCTTTAATATCATTTATATTGAGTTGATCTTGAAAGGTAGCCTCATCAATATTTTCTAATTTGCCGGCTTTAAATAAAATAATCTCAGAATGGAGGCTAGAAAACTTTTTCTTTGGCCTGTACTTATGATTTATATTTTTTTTATGTTTCTGATTCAGTGTGTCACTTAATGCCATTGACGATGCTTGTTTATGGTTAAAATATGAGTCTATCAAAACAACCCTTGAAACCAAGTTGCTATCTTCTATGAGCTGCCTTGCTATTTCAAAAGCCAATACGCCTCCAAAGCTCCATCCAATTAACTGATACGGCCCAATAGGTTGAATTCGTTTAATATGCAAAATATATAATGATGCTAATTCTTCAAAAGAGACATTTTCTATCGATTCAACACCGATGCCACTTATTTTGAGTGCCTGTGGAACACTTCCACGATTTTCAGTGTATGACGATATTTATTGATGGACAGTGACCTGATTTTCATTTAATATTTATCTGTAATATACGGCATTATGAATCCTAGGCTTTGGAACAGTTTCTGCACTATAATTCCTTTGAAAAATTAAGCCTTTAAAATAAAATTTCCTAGTTTGCCTAAGTACAGAAGAATAGATGTTTACCGGATAATAGAGCTCGTTAATGGAATCATTAAGATAAGTCTAACAAAGTTTTGGGATATGCGCTTATGACTTGAATTCAGGACTGATTTAAATAAACGCTTGATCTGTTATTGCCTTAACCAAAGCATAATTACTAATTATATTTCGAATGAATATTTATTTTTTCTCTGTGTCACGCAGCACAAAGCGTCTCGCAAGAACATTACTCCTGTTGACTTGCAATTCACTGCTCAGCGGTTGCCAGTCATGGTATGGTCCGAGCGCATTAACTGACACACATCCGGCATATAACCAAGCAATTAGCCATTCGCTTAATCAGGAGCTATTGTTAAACATAGTTCGTTTAAGATACCGTGACCGACCTTATTTTTTACAGATTAATAGCGTCACGGCTTCTATGTCAATTAATTCCAATGTAGGTTTTACGGCCACCCAACAATATTACACGCCTAGTCTTGGTGTAACGCCTAGTCTTGGTGTAAGTTTTTCGCAATCCCCGACCCTTTCTTATGCTCCTTTAAGTGGTCCAGGTTTTCTTAACAGCGTGCTTTCTCCAGTTCAGTTTAATAATATTTTAGTCATGTCACAATCCGGCTGGAATCCAGAGCTTGTTTTAGGTATTTGCATCCAAAGCATAAATGACCTGATGAATGCGCCGACAGGTTCTGGCCCAACACCAGATACAGAACCTAAATACCAAGATTTTAAGCAATTTTTGACATCATATATTTATTTAAATGATCATGACCTTATTGATATTGGTATGATAAATAGGCAGGGTAAAGCGGTAAGAGAAGTTCACTTTCAGCCAACCGAAGACAAACAAGCGCTGGTTGAAATGCAAACAATACGCCATCTACTTAATTTAAATAATTCTAATCAGTATGCGATATCAACTAGTGGTGGCATGATCATTCATAACCCAACAGTCTGGAATGTACGTTTACGCTCTATTTACGACATGATGTCCTATTTATCTCAAAATATAGACATCCCAGCCGAACATATACAAAGGAACCTAGTTAATAGTACCGTAACCAAAGATGGTAAAATTTTTGATTGGAGCGAAACGCCAGCAGGTGCATTTTTCAAAATATACAGTAGCAGTTCAAAACCGGATAATGCTCACTTGTCTGTCTATTATCTCGACAATTGGTTTTATCTTTCCAATAAAGATCTAAAATCCCAATCGTCCTTTATGCTGTTAGCCCTTCTGTTTCAAGCCGGAGAGAGTGATAGTAGCACAGCGGGTCCTGTGCTGACCTTACCAGCTTCTGGCAATTAAACGCGTTACACATAATTAACATCATTTATATTGAACTAAATATTTACGGTTCTATATGAAATACAGTGAGTAATCAAACTTCATTTTTCCACAGAGAAAGTAAATCGTATTGCGGTAACTCCTAGCGCGTCTTTTGGCTAATTGAACCTTGCTATTGCAAAGAGTCCCTACTTTCCGAAACGCATTGTGGGCATCCAAGCCCACAATGCGGCAAAAGCTTAACGGGGCTGAATAAAATCTACGATGCATTGATTCAGCCTGCATCCACTTATAACAACCCTAGAGTGGTTTTTATTTAGTGACCTCAAATGGCTGGACGCGATGTCGGACTGCCTTGTAATTTCTCTGCGCAAAAAAACGCTTCGAGAAAACACCCGGCCCTATCGCTATCAGGGACTAAAAATCTTCACTTCGCTTAAGCTCCGTTTCCAGGATTTTCAGCGAAAGAACTTTCAGTCAATAGGCTTCACCTAGCTTTGGATAAAGTGGAATCATTTCTACCATTGATGCTTCTTGTTTAACCGAAAGATTTTCTGGATGACGATGAAAAAAGAGGCGAGAAACAGGCTGTTTTTCGGCTAGAGCCTAGTTCACTAAAAATTATGACTAAAACCCTATCAAGAACTATTTTATATATTTACGCTGAGTAGTTACTGATTCTCAAGCACTCCTAGCCTCATGTTACATATTCGGTCTGCCACATGAAAATAATGATCATCATGACTCACGGCTAAAATCGTTTTACCCTGAGACTTTAATTCGGGAAGAAGTGTCATATAAAAATATTGTCTAAACTGAGGGTCCTGATCAGCAGCCCATTCATCCAATAAGTAGATAGGCTTATCTTCCATTAGTACCATCACCAAAGCCAATCTTTTTCGTTGACCTGTAGACAAATTTATATTGCTAAAATAACCGTTTTCATACTTTACTTTACTGCTCAGGCCCATCATATCAAGCAAAGTTTGAAGGCGTTTAAAATCGATATTTTCGATTCCATAAAAGCGGTCAAACAGATGATAGTCCGTGAGGATAATGGCAAACATGTTTTGAAAATTTTTGATATTATGTTCAGAGACTAGGGTATTATCAACCATGATGGTACCCGAGTCAGGATTATACAAGTGGGTAAGTATCTTAACAAAAGTCGATTTGCCACTACCATTACCACCCTTAATGAAGACCAATTCACCGCGATTTATCTCAAAATCTATGGGGCCTAGACCAAATAAAGGTTCGCCTGATTCTCCCTTATAGTGAAACTTAATATCTTTTAACTGAACTTTTTCAAAGGTTTTAAAATCAAATTTGACAAGATAATTACTGTAATTAGCCATTTTATCAATTTCAATTTCTAATTCCTCTAGAAAAAATGCCGAACGATTTGCTCTTGAATAATTAGGCACGGCTGCCGTTATCATATCAATCGGACTCATCATAAAAACTAATACCGCAATAATTTTAGTCACTACCTCACTTTGATGATCTGAAAACTGAGGGACAATAAAGACGATACAACCGAGTAAGAAATAAGCGAATGAATTGATTAACGTCGAGCTATTAGCAAATACCCAATTAGTAGCCATTCTGACTTTTTCATTTTCCCTGGCAATAATTGAATGACGTTCTATGACGGCATCACTTTTTTTGCCATTGATTTTTAATTCCTTAAAACCCTTAATAATATTCATCAGAGATTTAAAAAAAGTATCATCATGCTTGATGGATATATCGATTTGTTCGACTATCGTATCATTGTAGTAGCTGTTCACTAAAATAGCGCTTATCCCACATACTAAGGATAAGAAAAAAGCAAGCCTTGACAGGTAAAGAATATAAAGCATGCCAAAAAAAAGCATCAATATACTTTGCGCTGCAGAGACTATAACAAAGGCTGAATTTGAAACTACCTGTGTATCATTAGAAAGACGAGTTTGGATCTGTGTCAGCCCCAATTTTTCCATACTTTCTAAATTTGCGAAACGAAGTTTATCTGAAATTCTGATGCGTAAATCTTTAACAATTCCTTCTACAATTGCCGTTGATCTGACGAAAGAGATGCGTTTGACAAAAAAGTACAGCAGAAATACCACCACAAATAGGGCAAATTGAAATGAACTTACATTCCTTTCCGTGTCTGAAGCATTTTCTGTCGCCATATTAATGATAAAAATCATACCGATACTGGACATCGAGGAAAGGATGGTCAGAATGATTGTCAATCTGACCGATTTTTTATTTCCATTGAATATCAAGCGGAATAGTGGCTCATTACTTAAATCAATCAAATTTTTATGAACTTTTGTGTGGGTTTGTATTATCTTTACATTGTAAAGATAATTTTAAACCTAAACAAGCAGTAGCCTTCTCCAATACGAAATGAGGCTGAAAATAGTGTCACCCAATATTTAGACGAATACTTAAGGAGCGATTTAGATCAAAATATAGGTGATATTATTATGAGTACAAAATGAAAAACTCTTTTTTAGCGGAACAAAAAGGCGAACTGATCGGAGGTAAAGTCGCTCTTGATCCTG
>JAPYOW010000029.1 GCA_029937975.1 Methylococcaceae bacterium
TCCTTGTGTTTTTCTCCCTCTACGCTTATGACCAAACTTCGACAACACCCGGTATACAGCGGACGTCTATCCCCTGCAATGACGCTAACTTTCTACACTCCGCCAGCCCGCATATCTAGCCAAATTTCAATTAAACTATGTTATATGCCTTATGTTTTTAGTCATCTCACACAAAGCTGTGTTTTTGCTGCCTTACTGACAAAACCCTAATCTTGATTGCTCTACTTTTTAATCCGCCTATTAATTGTTAAATATGATAATGTTCACCACCTATGGAACTTCATCTTACTTTTAATACATCTTATCTAGCAGCTTTTGCTATGGGCTTGTTCAGTAGCATCCACTGCATAGGCATGTGTGGTTCAATCATTGGCGCGCTGACACTCAGCCTTAAACCTGAAGTGAGAAATAACAAGGCCACCCTGTTTCAATTTGTACTTAATTACAATTTGGGCCGTATTTTTAGCTATGCCATTGGTGGCGGTCTGGCGGGTTTGGCTCAAACGCTCATCACCTGGCCTTTTACAGAGGAATTTGGCTATCGATTATTACAATTATTTTCGGCAATGATTATGATCTGTGCTGGATTGTATATTGCCGGCTGGTTTCCCCGATTTGCCTATATCGAAAAACCAGGAGCTCGACTATGGAAATTAGTGGAGCCTTATGGACGACGACTTATTCCGGTTCAAACACGTCTACAGGCTTTATTATTTGGTATGGTCTGGGGATGGCTGCCTTGTGGCCTGGTCTATGCAGCACTGGTTTTAGCAGCTACCAGCGGTGATGTTTTAAATAGCTCACTGACCATGCTGGCATTTGGCTTTGGTACTTTACCTGCAGTAGTCGGGACAGGTATAATGTCCGGAACACTTGCCAAGTTGGCAAGAATGCAGCGCTTTAAACAGTTTATTGGTCTGCTTTTAGTCGTCCTGGCCTTATTCGCCGTTTTTCCTTGGCTAAACCCCATGCGCTTACAGCATATTTAAAATTTGTATTTGATCCGAATAACAAAAAAATACTATGAATAACTTTAGCGCCAACATTGGGCAATCTCCTGCATTTGAATCCATCATTCGTAATGCAAAAATGGTGGCAGCAACAGACGTCACCGTTTTGATAAAAGGAGAAACAGGCACTGGCAAAGAAATGCTGGCAATGGCCATTCAAAAGGACAGTACGCGCGCTGACAAACCCTTTGTGACATTAAACTGTGCTGCATTATCAGAGGGTCTGGTGGAATCTGAATTATTCGGTCATAAAAAAGGTGCATTCACCGGGGCTATTGCTAATAAACCAGGATTGTTTCAAGCCACTGACGGTGGCACACTGTTTTTAGATGAAATTAATTCATTACCCGTATCCATTCAAACAAAATTACTTCGTGTTTTAGAGTCAGGCGAATGTTTAGCTGTGGGTGAAACCAAACCCTATAAGGTTGATGTGCGTATTATTGCTGCAACCAATACAGATCTTAATCAACAAATTGCTGCGGGAGATTTTCGCCAGGATTTATATTTTCGATTAAATATCGTACCCTTAGAAATCCCTGCCTTAAATCAACGCACCGAAGATATAGAAACACTGGCTAAACACTTCCTATCGCAATGTGCTAGCAAGTACACAGTCAAAGCACCTAAATTTAGTAAGCGTACATTTAAAGTTTTACATAATTATCCATGGCCAGGGAATATTCGTGAGTTACGTAATTTATGTGAACGTCTCAGCATTCTTCTGCCAGGAAAAATCATAGAACCCGAAAACCTTCCACCCGAATTCAGTAACGGCACTAAAACTCAGCATGACACGGCTTTTGTTTTACCGGAATTAGGCATAGAGCTTGACTCTCTGGAAGCAAACATGATTCACCAGGCATTAAGCAGAACTCAGGGCAACCGTAGCAAGTCTGCACGATTACTTGGCATATCAAGAGATACCTTGCTATATCGCATCCAAAAACATGGTATAGCCACGCATTAACTTGCGATTATCACAAAAACCTTGTAGCTCTCGATTTATTGCCTGCAAGATTCACGGCGTGACACTTAAAAGTAGCCACACTTTCTGTGACACGTTCGCCACAGAGGCCACCGGCGTCCTTTTTCTGGCTCGTTAACAGCACGCTCTTGGCTATTTATATAACGGGGCTTTGCGCCAGCGAGGCATTTTCTGTTATAAACCGCAATAAACCATCCGTGTACCATGAAAATGCCATCTCCCTTGCCATCGGTGAATAAAGATTGATTGCTTTATTTATTGATGCCAATGAATCAAACGAAAAACTCGCTTTCTGAACACGAGATCACTCAGCTCTAGTATCCAGCATTACCTTTTTCAGCGCTTTGACAGTTTCAGCCAAACCAGAAAAAACAGCCTGGGCAATGATCGAATGGCCGATATTTAACTCGACAATTTGTGGTATTTTACAAATATCCCGTACATTATGAAAATGCAAACCATGCCCTGCATTGACTTGTAATCCAGCTTCATAGGCATATTCAGCCGCTTGCTGAATGCGCTTTAGCTCGACTTGTTGTTTTATCTTGTTTTCTGCATCAGCATAACACCCTGTATGCAGTTCAATAACAGGAGCTCCCGCCATTACAGCCGCATCAATCTGCTGAAATTCGGGATCTATGAACAATGATACTTCTATCTCTGCATCTGCTAATAATTGACATGCTCTTTTCATTCTCTCTGGGTTAGCAGCCACATCCAGACCGCCCTCAGTGGTCAACTCTGCTCTTTTTTCAGGCACCAAACAACAGGCAGCAGGTTTGACTTTAGCAGCAATTGCCAGCATCTCATCTGTAACAGCCATCTCCAGATTCAGCCGCGTATCCAGCATCTGTCTTAATTGCATGATATCACTGTCTTGAATATGCCTGCGATCTTCTCTTAGATGTGCCGTAATACCATCAGCACCTGCTTGTTCAGCAATTAAAGCCGCTTGTATTGGACTGGGGTAATTTGTCCCTCTTGCTTGCCTTAAGGTCGCGACATGATCAATATTTACACCCAATAAAATTGCTTGTTTTGTCATAATTGTTTCATTATTTTTGCTATAACCAGTCTGCTTTTAAGCTTTTTACCCTGTAATAGAAAATCGATCACTTTTCTCATTAATTGTTTGGATTCATACAACGCCTGCTTATCTAGATTCTCTCTAGCCTCTAGAGCTAATAGCGTGCGACCGCATACATAACCCGCTAGACTTTCAATCATTCCTGACTCCTGATTGAAGCAGTATTTTTTTGACTCATCAACCCTTGTGTCCGTCGTATTATCGAATGTTAATTGCAGGCCATAGCCTATCTGTTCAATTAAATTCAATTCAAAAAACCGTAAGTTTTGTTCAATATTTGCCGAATCAGCAAGCCTGGTTAGACATTGTTTATATGACATATAAACCTCTGGATGAGGATCATTTTTGTGCAAAAAATGAAGGACAATCTCATTCACATAAAAACCACAATAAAGCGAAAACCCGGTCAATTTCGGGCTTACAGAATCCAATTCAACATGCGTTAAAATTTTTAATTCGCTTTTTCCAATATATGATAGTTTTAACGGGAGAAAGGGTAATAATAGCCCTGCGGTTCTGGATTTTTTCTTTCTCACTCCCTTCGCCAGAATCGAAACTCTACCAAAATCTTGAGTGAAAACATCAAGAATTAGACTGCTTTCCCGAAACGCTTTATGCTGCAAAATAAACGCGGACTGCAGTTGCACCACACTGTCATTCATTACTATCCGTCAAGCGTTGTTAATAAAAAGCTATCTGCTAGTCTGCTTATTCTCTATCACTAAAGCCCAGACTCTGTAAAGCACGCTCATTATTTGACCAGCCTTTCTTCACTTTAACCCAGCACTGCAAATAGACTTTTTGTTCAATTAATTTCTCAATATCAAGTCGGGCATCTGTACCTATTTTTTTAAGCATTTCGCCTTGCTTACCAATCACTATATTTTTCTGAGTACTGCGTTCAACCCAGATAATAGCATAGATTTTGGTGATATTTTTCAGCTCTTCATATCGTTCAATTTCGACAGTAAGAGCATAGGGAAGCTCATCGCCCAATCTTCTTGTCAGCTTTTCTCTGACAATTTCTGCTGCCATAAATCGCATGGAGCGGTCAGTAACCTGGTCTTCCGGATAAATCAGCTCACTTTCAGAGAAGGTTTCTAAAATACAGTTTTCGAGTTCATCCAAATGGGTATTTTTCAGCGCAGAGATCGGCAAAATAGCTTGAAAAGGAAATCGCTGCTGGGCCTGTTGCAAAAAAGCCAGCATATCTTCTTTATTCTTGACTTTATCGACTTTATTGACAGCTAAGATAACAGGAAGCCCAACATTCCCTAACTTACTCAGGATTTTTTCATCATATTCGTGCCAGGAAAACCCATCAATCAACCAGACGATCACATCTACACCAGACATGGTAATATCTGCCGTCTTATTCAGATAGCGATTCAATGCTTTCTTTTCAATCTGATGCATTCCAGGGGTGTCCATAAAAACAATCTGTCCTGATTCCGTGGTTTTTATGCCTAAAATACGATGACGTGTTGTTTGTGGCTTCCTTGAAGTAATACTTATTTTCTGACCCAACATATGGTTCATTAATGTTGATTTTCCCACATTGGGTCGCCCTATTAAAGCAACATAACCACACTTCATATTTTTTTCACCTTAATCAATTGCAACATTTTTTTTGCAGAGGCTTGCTCCGCTTTTTTCCTTGAAACTCCTGACCCCATCCCTGACTCATTTATAAAAACCGTGCTACATTTAACATTAAATATTTGTGAATGAGCACTCCCGGTCATGTTTGTCAGTTCATAAACGGGTAATTGAATTTTTAGTGATTGCATTAATTCCTGTAATTCAGTCTTTGGGTCTTTTTTTGAGCTATCTAAATCTAATTCAGCCAGTTTCTTAGCAAATATAAATAAAATCCATGCTTTACAAGCTTTATCCCCTTGATCTACCACCAGCGCGCCCATAATCGCTTCTAATGCATCTGATAAAATGGAATCGCGTCGAAACCCCCCACTTTTCAACTCTCCGGAGCCCAGAAGCAAATAATCCCCAATATTATGTTCTCTGGCTATCTCAGCTAAAGAGGTCTGATTAACAAGGCTGGCCCTTAACCGACTCAGATCACCTTCGCGTGCATCAGGGAACATTGCAAAAAGTTTTTCAGCGATGACAAAACCCAAGACTGAATCGCCAAGATATTCCAGTCTTTCGTTGTTATTGGCCCCCATACTTCTATGCGTTAAGGCCATAATAAAAAGCTGGGGTTGAACAAATGTCAGCCCCAGCTTTTTAGCAAGTATTTTTTGTTTTTTGATCACTCATCCTCGCCAGCCTCAAAAGACTCATAGAACTCTACCATACACTCAAATTACCTATTAGAGGAACCACAGGTTCATATTCAATTCCACCCTCTAATGGCTGCGTTTAATGATTTTCACATCCTCAAGGGTAATAAATCAACAAAATTCAAATTAAAATATTTACTCAAACTTTGCTGTATTTCATACTGGGTTTTAGTTTCAAGATCAGCCGTGTTTTCAACAGTAGAAAAGGCATTCAGCACCTTATCATGATTCATAAAAATTGGCCCGATTTTTAAAATCAACAGCACAAGAAATGCAATTAGCCCCAAAATTAACACCCGCGCAATAAAAGTTAACCCTTTTTAAGCTTTGGCTGAAGACCTCAGGGCTTCCTCAATAAATAATTTTATTGAAAGCAAATACAGACTATTTCAGCATTGTTCCAATACGATCAAACCCTACGCCCTTATGCTGCCAATCCCAGCTCATCCAGATAAAGAATGCTTTTCCCACTAAATTCTGTTTCGGAACTGTTCCCCAGTACCGACTATCATTACTGCTGTCCCGGTTATCACCCATCACAAAGTAACGCCCTTCAGGTACCACAAATTTGCCTTCGACTGTAGGGTATCCCTCTTTAATCAAGATACTGTGCTCTGTTCCAGACAGGTCTTCCAGCAAATGCTCAGCCCCTGTCATATGGGATCCCTGTCCGACGCCATGATATCGCCCTAAAGACACCTGTTTGGCTAACTTGCCATTGATGTAAGTTTTTTTATTATAATACGCAATTGTATCGCCAGGTAGCCCTACTATACGCTTGATATAATCAACCTCAGGGTTTTTAGGGAACCTGAACACAACAATATCGCCTCTTTCGGGGTTACCTATTTCTACTATCTTGGTATGTAAGACAGGCAAGCGAACACCATAGGCAAATTTATTGACCAGAATAAAATCACCGACTAATAAAGTTGGCATCATCGACCCCGAAGGGATTCGGAAAGGTTCGGCAATAAATGAACGTAACAGTAATACGATAATTAATACAGGAAAGAAAGAATGGGCCGTTTCAACCAACAAAGGTTCAGGTTTATTTTGAACATCAATTTTTGAAATTTTGATAAATAAAACATATCCGCCCCAGATTATCCCGGTGACAAAACTGGTTGCAACCAGAAAGAAAGAAAAATCGTAGTCCATTTAAATGTTGAATATTTGGTGGTAAGTTGATCTGTCACGGTGAAACCCTACTGTGCGTTTCACCGTGACCGTGATATAAATAAAATGTCTGGTTTATTCTTTATTCACTTGTAAAACAGCAAGAAAAGCTTCTTGTGGTATTTCTATATTTCCCACTTGCTTCATGCGTTTTTTACCTGCTTTTTGTTTTTCTAGCAATTTTTTCTTACGAGAAATATCCCCGCCATAACATTTAGCGGTAACATTTTTTCGCATGGCTTTAACCGTTGACCGAGCGATCACTTTGGAACCTATGGCGGCTTGAATAGCCACTTCATACATTTGTCGTGGTATCAACTCCTTCATTTTCTCCACCAAATCACGTCCCCGTGTTTGACTTAAGTCCTTATGAACAATCACCGATAAAGCATCTACTTTATCACCATTAATCAAAACATCGAGTTTAACTAAGGGGGTTTCTTGAAAACGAATAAACTCGTAATCAAAAGAAGCATAACCACGACTCACTGATTTCAAACGATCAAAGAAATCCAGTACAACCTCACTCATGGGCAATTCATAATTTAATGACACCTGTTTACCCAGGTATTGCATGTTTTTTTGCACACCACGTTTTTCTACACATAAACCGATAACACTCCCAAGATACTCCTGAGGTACTAAAATATTAGCCATAATAATAGGCTCTCTTATTTCTGTAATGGTTCCGGTATCAGGTAATTTAGCGGGGTTATCAACTAGAACCATCTCACCTGAGTGCACTTCCACTTCGTAGACCACTGTCGGTGCTGTGGTAATTAAATTAATATCATATTCACGTTCTAAACGTTCCTGCACAATCTCCATGTGCAGCATACCTAAAAACCCACAGCGAAAACCAAACCCTAAAGCTTGTGATGTTTCAGGTTCAAAATGAAGTGCTGCATCATTTAATCGTAATTTATCTAATGATTCACGCATACTACCGTAATCATCAGAACTCACGGGATAAAGACCTGCAAAAACTCTAGGCTGGATTGTTTCAAAGCCCGATAACACTTCAGTAGCAGGGTTATCAGCCAAAGTAATGGTATCCCCCACTGGAGCCCCATAAATGTCTTTTATGCCGGCCACCAGAAAACCAACTTCGCCAGTATTCAAAGAAGGTGTTTCCTGTTCCTTAGGCGTATATATACCCACTTTTTCAGCCAGATGTGCTTTCCCCGTCGACATGACTACCAACTTCTGTTTTTTACGCAAACTGCCATTGACAACTTTAATCAGTGAAACCACACCTAAATAATTATCAAACCAGGAATCAATAATAAGTGCTTGTAAGGGTGCATTTGCATCACCCTTCGGAGCAGGAACTTTCTCAACCAACTGCTCCAACACAGCTTCAACACCGACACCTGTTTTCGCACTGATTTTAAGCGCTTCATGCGCCTCAATACCAATAACATCTTCGATTTCAGCCATCACCCGTTCAGGTTCTGCTGAAGGTAAATCAATTTTGTTTAACACAGGGACAACTTCAAGCCCCTGTTCTATAGCCGTGTAACAGTTGGCTACACTCTGCGCCTCTACACCTTGTGCGGCATCAACAACTAACAAGGCACCTTCACAAGCCGCAAGAGATCGAGAGACTTCATAGGAAAAATCCACATGGCCCGGCGTATCAATAAAGTTTAATTGATAGGTTTCACCATCTAGGGATTTATAATCAAGCGTGACACTTTGTGCCTTGATTGTAATCCCACGTTCTCTTTCAATATCCATGGAATCAAGAACCTGAGCCTCCATTTCCCTATCTGATAAGCCCCCGCATATTTGAATAAAACGATCGGCTAATGTTGATTTTCCATGATCAATATGCGCGATGATGCTGAAATTTCTTATATTCTTTTGATCCACAGTTTATTTGTTTATTTTTAAAGCTAGAAAGATGGGACTACCTTTACGTTGAATTAACACAGCAATGGATTGATCCAAGGGAAGACTACTCACTATTCTATCAAAATCAGTGACATCACGAACAACATTATTCTGGATTCTTAAAATAATATCACCTTGCTGAATTCCTGCATTCAGCGCAGGCCCGCGACTAACCCGTTCAATTAACACACCTTGCTGAGGTAAATGCATTTGCTTGCGTTGTTCAATCGTAAGATTAGTCACACTCAGGCCGAGTTGATTCGCTGCTTTGTTGAGCTTAGTTGTGGCTACTGATGCGACTTCATTCGGTAGCAAGCCAACAATCACCTTTATCGTTTTTTTCTTTCCTTGCCTAATGATTTCAACGTTAACTTTATCGCCTATTGGCGTGACACCGACTACGGGCGGTAATTCACTCGATGTGTGAATTGCATGCCCATCAAATTCAACGATGACATCTCCAATTTGAAATCCTGCTTTTGCTGATGGGCTATCTGCAATCACTCTTGATACCAGCGCGCCATTGGGTTTATCCATATTAAAAGATTCTGCTAATTCTCTTGTTACATCCTGAATTTGCACACCTAACCAACCACGCGATACCGAACCTTTGGTCTTCAATTGATCGACAACATTCATTGCTATATCAATAGGTATGGCAAAAGACAAACCCATATAGCCGCCAGAACGACTATATATTTGAGAGTTCACACCGACCACTTCACCGGCCATATTAAATAAGGGCCCGCCTGAATTACCCGGATTAATGGCTACATCTGTTTGAATAAAAGGCACGTAATTACCTCCCGGCAGACTCCGTCCTTTAGCACTCACTATGCCGGCGGTTACTGACTGCTCAAAACCGAAAGGAGAACCAATCGCTAATACCCATTCACCCACTTTTAACTGTTTAGATGATCCCTTTTTAACAATGGGCAATTTTTTGGCTTTGATTTGCAATAACGCTATATCTGTTCTTTCATCTGAGCCAATAAGTTTTGCTAAAAATTGTCGCCTATCCTTGAGTTTAACAAAGATCTCATCAGCGTCTTTTACTACATGATGATTGGTTAAAATGTATCCATCTTCTGAAATCACAAATCCTGAGCCCAGGGATTTAGAATCTTTATGATGAAAACCCCCTTCCGGTGGTTTAAAAAAATGGCGAAACAATTCCTCCATTTGTGGTGGAATATCTCTAGGCATCGGATGATTGTCCGGCATTTTTAGAAAATCAGGCGCTTTTTGTATGGTACTGATATTAACCACGACATCCCCATTTGCTTCGACCATCTGCGTAAAATCAGGTAATTGTGCAACCGAAGATGCAGAAAGCAGAATGAGGGTGAAAAATAAGAAAAAACGTTGTTTGAGCATATCAGCTCCAGGGAATAAATTAAAAAGGAGAAAACAAGTGCCATTAAAACCAGTGCGTATTACTGTTGCGTAAAACCTTGTGCAATAACTTGAACTGTTTTAACAGGCACATCCCCCATTGCAGTTATTTGATCATTGTTAATGGCGCGAGTAAACGAATTCACAGAACCAAAATCCTGCACGCCCATTTGAACCCCCTCTGACAATGCTTCTCTGTAGACTGACACAGAAGAAAAACCATCGCTAAGTAATAAATGATCTACTGTTTGATCTGAATTATCAATCTCCATGCGCGTAAAAAACACCACTTCAAACCCGGCAGGCAAGTCTTTAAGCACAAACCCCATTTCTTCTACAGGCAAAGTTTCAATCGAATGGATCTGTTTAATACTGCTCTTGTCTAAGTGTTGTCCTACCTTGACAGTGTCTAATTTATCAACAAGTTGTAACTCTGTGTATACAAGCTGCTCCAAAATTTCTCCTGCTAGATTATAGACCTCCACTTTCAAAGGTAAAAAGTGTTCGTTATCTATCCAGATTTTTCTTGTGTAGCGATACTGATCTGTAGGTTTAATATTGACAATGCGAGAAAAACGCATTGCTACAGACTCCTCAGCTCCTAAGGTATATTGGTAGACAGTATTCAAAGCTGAAAAGTCAATGGGTAAATCAATAATGAATGATTGACTGACAGGCTGATGGTTAACAATATTTTTTTTTGATTCATCGAAAACACAGCTGACGGTTCCGGCATCCCTGATCACTTCACGCATAGGTGAATTTAACGATAACAGTCTTTCTTGTTCTAATCCCTGGTTTTTTGAATGTGAATACTTCATTGTATCAAGACGGCCATTTTTGAAAAAAGCCACAGTGCCTTGATAATTGAGCGTTTTCATGGACTGGCTCATTTTTTCCAGCCATTGCTCTGCATTAAGTTCCTGCTCATCTGCCAACACACACAATACCGGTAGAAAAAAAACCAGCAACAAACGTAACATTGGGTTAATCATTTCTGAGAAAAATGAACAACACGCGCTAGAGGTTGATAATCCAGTGAGCCATGGGTGTATAAGTCATCACTATGTGCTAACAAATACGCTTTAAAACGATCATGCTGTGAAATTTGTGTCGTATTTTTAGCTTGCATCTGTATATTTTCTACTGGTGTTTTTGCAAGTACCTGAGAAGACTGCACATCGGTTACATCCACTTGCTGGGAAACAGTAATCGCAATAATCACGACTGAAGCTGCCATAGCAATGGATATCTCCGGCCAAAACCCTAGCTGCCTGTTTTTACTGTTTTTCTTAGGTACAAAATGATGCTGTTCATGTTTAATCTCATATTTAATCTTATCTAAAAAGCTCCCGTTCGCTATCAGCACATCTTCTGAACTGAGTACATGGCTAACGGTCTGATAACGATGCATTGTGTTTTTCAGCTGAGGCTGTTGCTTCATGACTGATAATAGATTGTCTAGCTCTGTGTGATGCAGCTCATCGTCTATAAATTGTGAGATTTTCTGGTTAATTTTTTTATTCATTAATAATTGCCTCTAATCAAGCAAAGGGTTTAGTTTTTCATCGATAGCTTCACGCGCTCTAAAAATACGAGAACGGACAGTGCCTACCGGACATTCCATTGCTTGGGCAATTTCTTCATAACTCATACCTTCAAATTCTCTCAACATAATTGCAATTTTCATTTCTTCAGGTAATTTTTCGATGGCCAATTTAATCACAGCAACAATCTCATCATTGATCAACATATACTCAGGCGTGTCTATGCCTTTCAACTGCGGTGCATTCTCTACCTGCTCGGCATCTTGAATATCAACCTGATAATCTGAATACCGTCTATTACGCGACACTAAATAATTTTTAGCCGTATTTATCGCTATCCGATAGAGCCACGTATAGAAAGCACTATCGCCTCTAAAGTTTCCCAATGCACGATAGGCCTTAATAAAGGCTTCTTGCGCAACATCCTGCGCTTCACTAGGGTCTTTAACATAGCGATTCACCAACTGAATAATACGATGCTGATACTTGATAACCAAAAGATCAAAGGCAGATTTGTCACCTTGCTGAACTCTTCGCACCAAGTCCTTATCTAGTTCTGTGTTATTGCCAGAGTGTTGTTTCACAGTGCTTTTATATTTGTTGTGTGGACAGAATTAAACATCATTAGTTCTAATAACACAAAAAAAATTGCTTTCATGATAGTATCTAAAACCCTTATCAACTGCAATTCCTATTGATTTTCCTTTTATTTCTTTATGACTGTAAAACACAAATACGATGTTCTTGTCATTGGCAGCGGCGGCGCCGGGCTTAGTGTTGCACTCAGACTTGCCGATCAGGCTAAAATTCTGGTGTTATCAAAAGTATCCCTTTCTTCAGGCAGTACTTACCATGCCCAGGGCGGCATTTCAGCCGTTCTGGATGCTAACGACTCTATAGAATCTCATATCAAAGATACATTGACCGCTGGCGCAGGTTTATGTGACGTTGATGCCGTCATGGTTACAGTTTCAAACGCCAAAAAGAACATCGAGTGGCTCAAGGATCAAGGCGTTAGATTTACCGAAGAACAATTAGAAGATGGTACAAAATCGCTGCATTTAAACCGCGAAGGGGGGCACTCTCACCGTCGAATTGTGCATACTGCCGACACTACAGGCAAATCCGTTTCCCAGACGCTGATTGATAAAGCCACGGCACACGAGAATATTACCCTGCTTGAAAACCACAACGCAATTGATCTGATCATTAATAGACAAAAACAGTCAGAGCCTCGTATTCAAGGAGCCTACCTGCTTAACACTGTCAATAACAAAGTAAAATCCATTACCGCTAAAATTGTAGTATTAGCCACGGGCGGCGCCAGTAAAGTTTATCTCTATTCAACCAACCCTGATGTGTCTACTGGCGATGGTATTGCCTTGGCATGGCGTGCAGGCTGCCAAATAAGTAATATGGAATTTATGCAATTCCATCCTACCTGCCTGTATCATCCAGAAGAAAGATCTTTTCTTATCAGTGAAGCGGTTCGAGGTGAAGGCGCAAAGCTAATTCTCCCCGACGGCACTCGGTTCATGGAAAAATATCATCCACAACAGGAATTAGCCCCTAGGGACATCGTTGCTAGAGCCATTGATCATGAAATTAAAAAACATGGCATTGATTGTGTTTATCTTGACATCAGCCATCAACCAGCCGATTTTATTAAGCAACACTTCCCTAATATATACCAGCGATGCCTAGCGCTTGATATCGATATCACCCAACAACCTATTCCTGTTGTTCCTGCGGCTCATTATACCTGTGGAGGCGTGGTTACCAATCTTCAGGCTCAAACAAACATAACAGGACTCTATGCCATTGGTGAAGTGGCTTGTACAGGTTTGCACGGGGCCAATCGAATGGCCAGTAACTCCCTGCTGGAATGTTTGGTTTTTGCTGAAATTGCAGCCAATAATATTTCTGAACAACTCCCATCTTTGACCTATCCCGACCCGGCCCCAGCCTGGGATAACTCCCTGGTCAGTGAACCTGATGAAGAGGTTGTAGTGGCTCATAACTGGGATGAATTACGCCAGTTCATGTGGGACTATGTCGGTATAGTTCGTACCAATAAACGCCTGAGTCGGGCAATGCACCGGCTGGAAATACTAAAACAGGAAATTGCCGAATATTATGCTAATTTTCATGTCACCAGTGACTTATTGGAACTTAGAAACCTGGTCATTGTTGCTGAATTAATCATTCGCTGTGCACAGCAACGTAAAGAAAGCAGAGGCCTGCACTATACCAAAGATTATCCTGAAACTGATAACACAACCCCCCCTAAAAACACCCTCTTAAACCCTGTCACAAAATACTAATACCAGAGAATAACTAAAGGTCATTTAGAACATGACCTTTACTAAAACACACTTCAGCACAGCATAGAAAATAAATAACGATTACCATGGTTCTTAACCTTCAGGAATACTGGGCATACCTTACTAACCCCCCTTAATCAAACATAGGTTTGGCTACTGAGTTTCTAACTGGCCGACAGTTCCAACCCCTTAACCCGCTTGAAATTATTGAGCCGTCCGGACTGAACTCTGAGCAGGAAAAACAGAAAGAGGCTTGCGCTGAAGGTATTGGTATTGCATCCCATGCGCATTTGCAACAGCCGCATTATAAAGCTTTCCATCGATCATATTTATAGCATTATCAATCCCTTTATCTTGTGTGGCAAGCTCAAGGACATTACCATTAGCCAGGCGTAAAATATAAGGCTGAGTGGCATGGCATAATGCTTGAGTACTGGTTCTTCCAACCGCACCGGGCATATTGGCGACACAATAATGCACCACACCATCAACAATAAATGTGGGGTTTGAATGGGTAGTAGGTCGTGTCGTTTCAACGCAGCCACCTTGGTCAACGCCAACATCAACAATCACCGCCCCATTACGCATCGTTTTAATCATCTCTCTTGATATCAAGACCGGGCAACGTTCTCCCGGGATTAATACAGCACCGATAATTAAATCGCTGTTTGCCATATGCCAATGAATAGCATGCGACTCCGAATAAATAGTCTGGACATTGGCTGGCATAATATCATCCAGATAGCGTAAGCGATCAAGATTGACATCCATAATTACCACATTTGCACCTAACCCAGCCGCAATTTTTGCCGCATTACTACCGACGATCCCACCCCCTAAGATGGTAACTTTGGCAGGTTCTACACCAGGAACACCACTCAGTAATATTCCACGGCCTTCCATCGGTTTTTCCAGATATTTTGCCCCCTCCTGTATAGACATACGTCCTGCGATTTCGCTCATGGGAGTTAACAAAGGGAGTCGTCCCATCTGGTCAGTAAGGGTTTCATAGGCAACGGCAGTAATTCTAGATGCTAAACAGGCTTCAGTCAGGGCTAAATTAGCCGCAAAATGAAAAAAAGTAAACACCACTTGCCCTGGCTGCAATAAATGCAGTTCGTCACCCAAAGGTTCTTTAACCTTTACAATCATTTCCGATTGCTGAAATATTTCACTATGATCTCGAACAATACGGGCTCCTGCACGAACATATTGTTCATCATCATAACCACTACCATCCCCAGCATGTCTTTCAATTAATACCTGATGCCCTTGGGTAGTTAGTAGCTCAACCCCCACAGGTAACATAGACACACGATATTCATCTGACTTTATTTCACGCGGTATACCAATAATCATTACCAGGTTCTCCTTAGCAGTGAGAATTTAATATCATCCAGACCATTAACCGTGGATTTGACTGTCACAGAGGCATAAGTCAATGTCCCTTGAACACATTAGACCCGTTATTGAGTACATCCCCTTGCAGTCTTAATGAAGACCTGCGTTTCTCATGTTAGTTTCATCTGCCCGGTGTTAAACGAACCCTTGTTGAATTATTGCTGATCAACATAGTCTATTACGAATGCTGGACAACACCTCATAAGTGCATCTATTTCCAGACTTTAAACAATCACAGCAGATACGTTCGACAGTTGTATGGAATTTACGTTTTTCCGAAGTTATTTCATTGCCATTCTAAAAAAAGGTAAAAGATGAAACACATTAAATTGCTTTTTCATTACTCTATTATCTTCCTGAGTCTAATGATGTTATTAACTTATAGCGGATCTGTTTCTGCCAAAGTTAATGCTTGCTGGGTTGATTTTTATGCCGATGCTTCTTATCAAGGTAAACATTTTCGAGCCACGGGACCGACTCAATTAAAAAACCTGCTAAATATCAAAGGAAACAATTGGGACAAACAAATCGAAAGTATTATCATCGGTCCAAACGCGACGTTGACCGTGTTTGAAAATGAAAATTTAAAATTAACATTAACTGAGATGGCCAACCATCCTGTTTTGATGAAATCTTTAGGGATTACCCGGCAAGATATTCTAGAGGACTCTGAAATCATATTCCACGCCAATGCCAGGATACCTGGTTTTGGCGATTATCATTTTTATCATAAAATCCGGTCATTGAAAATCGAATGCAATGAATCAGTGAATGCTTCGAAAATCACTATTAAAAACAATGGCTGCTGGGCTGATTTTTATACAGATACTTCCTATAAAGGCAAGCATTTTCGAGTCATGGGACCTTCTCAATTAAAAACGCTGGTATATATAAAAGGAGACAATTGGGACAAACAAATCGAAAGTATTGTCGTCGGTCCAAAGGCGATTTTAACGGTGTTTGAGAATAAAAACTTTAAATTAACATTAACTGAAATGGTCAATCATCCCGTGTTGATGAAATCTTTAGGCATCACCCGGCAAGACATCATGGAAGATTCTGAAATTATATTTCACGCCAATGCCAAGGTCTTTAGTTTTGGCGATTATCACTTCTATCATAAAATCCGGTCATTGAAAGTTGAGTGTGTTAATTAATGCGACAGCACCCTTAGCTTTCTGAGCCCAAGCTTATAGATCTTCACTTTGTCACCAAAGAGCTGAAGATCCTGACTTACATTGTATTGTTCTCGACTCTGGTTACTGTTGCTTTCTTTAATCATTTTGGCAGATCATTGTGAACAAAAAACTCTGGCAAGCATCACCTGAAAGACTAAAACATGCCAGCATTAACCGCTTTATAACTTTATGCAATGAAAATTATGCCTTGGCAATAAACGATTATGCTGGTCTTTATCAATGGTCAATTACCGACTCTGTAGCATTTTGGAAGACATTATGGGAATTCGCAGACGTTATCGCTGAACAGAAAGCTCACCACATCCTCACACATTCAGAAAAAATGCCAGGCGCACGATGGTTTTCAGGTGCCAAACTTAATTATGCAGAAAACTTATTACGAAACAGAGATGAGGACAGTATTGCCATCATCTTCCATCATGAACAGGGTAAAACCCAATATCTGCGTTATCCATCCTTATACCATCAAGTTTCACAACTGGCGCAAGCATTAGCAGCGGACGGCATCATCGCGGGAGATCGTATTGTTGCCGTTTTACCCAACATCCCGGAAACGGTTATTGCAATGTTGGCAACGACTAGCTTAGGCGCAGTATGGAGCAGTTGTTCTCCCGATTTTGCTGTTGCAGGCGTGGTCGATAGATTCAGTCAGATTGCGCCTAAAGTCTTGTTCATCAGTGATGGCTATCATTTTAATGGACACGTTTATGAACGGATGGACCAGATCAAACCTATTCTTGCCAAATTGACATCGATTACTAGAACGGTATTAATTCCTTATTTGCACAAAAAACCGAATAGTAACTTTCAGCAGGTGACTTTATGGCAGAATTATATAGTCCATTATTCCCCAAACAGACCAATTATTTATACTCAAGTAGCTTTTGATTCCCCCTTGTTTATTCTCTATTCATCAGGAACGACGGGACCACCCAAATGTATAGTACATAGTGTTGGAGGAACCTTACTTCAACACCTAAAAGAACATTTACTGCATGTAGATATACACCCTGATGAACGATTTTTTTATTACACCAGTTGTGGCTGGATGATGTGGAACTGGCTGGTCTCAGCATTGGCATCCCGAGCCACCATCATTCTTTATGAAGGATCACCGTTATATCCTCGGACAGCCGCTTTATTTGATCTCGTGGATAAGCTACACATTAATATTTTCGGCATATCTGCCAAATATATTGATGTCATCAAGAAATCAGCCATCACCCCTAAAAACACACATAAACTTGACAGCCTTAAAACCATTTTATCGACCGGTTCACCTTTAATGGCAGAAGGCTTTGATTATGTCTATCAATCAATCAAATCGGATGTCTGTTTATCTTCTATTTCTGGCGGTAGCGATATCATTTCCTGTTTTGTTCTGGGCAGCCCTATTCTTCCTGTATACCGGGGGGAAATTCAATGCCCCGGTTTAGCCATGGCAGTGGATGTCTATGATGCTGCAGCCAATCCGTTGTTAACCGGCAAGGGTGAATTAGTGTGTACTGCGCCTTTTCCTTCGATGCCTACCGGTTTTTGGCAAGACCCGGAACAAAAAAAATATCATGCGGCTTACTTTGCCAAATTTCCGGGTATTTGGTGTCATGGCGATTATGTTTCATGGACTTCACACCAAGGTATGATCATCTATGGGCGTTCTGATGCAACCTTGAACCCTGGAGGCATACGCATCGGCACGGCAGAGATTTATCGGCAAGTGGAACAACTGGACGAGATTAAAGAGAGCCTGGTCATTGGACAACAGATTAAAGGCGATTGTAAAATAATTTTATTTGTTATCCTGCAAAACAAATTGCACTTGTCTGAGCCACTCAAATCAAAAATCAAACAACAAATAAAAAACCATACATCGCCTCATCATGTTCCTGGAACAATCATACAGGTGACTGATATACCTCGTACCAAGAGCGGTAAGATCATGGAAATTACTGTCCGAAATATTATTAATGGCGACCTTGTAGAAAACATTAATTCCTTAGCGAACCCTGAATCGCTGCAGCAATTTAAAGCGCTTCATCACACCTTAAACTTCAATCCACAACATCCTTGAATTGAATTTAATGCTTTATGCAATACAGCCACCACCCTACCCTATAGCAGCAGGATAGCCCTACTGATAAAGCCGCTGGCAGTCAACGTAGCTTAAAAAGGGCTGCATTGGATACTTATGCTGTTATTACATCCTGAACACACCAAACTGAGTTTTTTCTATTGGTGCATGCATGGCTGCAGATAAACTTAATCCTATAATTAACCGGGTATCTGCTGGATCAATAATGCCATCGTCCCACAATCTGGCGCTGGCATAATACGGGTGTCCCTGCGTCTCGTATTGTTCCAGTATTGGTTTTTTACAGTCCTGCTCCTGCTTTAACGTCCAGGGTTTTTTTTCCTCAACATGGCGATCAGCTACCATCTGTGCCATCACACTGGCAGCCTGCTCCCCTCCCATAATGGATATTCTTGCATTAGGCCAGCACCAAAGAAACCGTGGGCCATAGGCTCTACCACACATGGCATAGTTTCCCGCACCAAAACTGCCTCCGATAATAAGGGTGATTTTAGGCACGTTGGCACACGCTACCGCCATCACCATTTTAGCCCCTTGTTTGGCAATACCTTCCCGCTCTGCCCGGCTTCCCACCATAAACCCGGTCACATTCTGTAAAAAAACCAAAGGGACCTGACGTTGACAACACAATTGAATAAAGTGTGTGCCTTTTAAAGCAGAATCAGAAAATAGCACCCCATTATTAGCAATAATCCCTACCAAACGCCCAAAAATACGAGCAAAGCCACACACCAGTGTTTTCCCATAATTTTGTTTAAATTCATTCAGTTCACTGGCATCAACAATACGCGCAATAACTTCTCGCACATCATACAGTTGTTGAAAGTCAGGAGGAATGATACCGTAGATTTCCTTACTCGAATATAAAGGCTCAATTGACCCCGTGAGGCCTTTTGCATTCAAACTATCTTTGCTTAAGCCTCCCACGATAGATCGCACTAGCAATAATGCCTGCCGATCATCTTGAGCGATATGATCAATAACACCGGAAAAATGCCCATGTACTTTAGCTCCCCCCAGAGTTTGAGCATCAACCTGTTCACCCGTTGCCGCTTTTACCAAAGGAGGTCCCGCCAAGAAAATGCTACCTTGATTATTAACAATAATACTTTCATCACTCATTGCAGGAATATAAGCACCTCCCGCGGTACAACACCCCATCACCACAGCAATTTGAGGAATGCCTTTGGCAGACATCTTTGCCTGATTAAAAAATATACGTCCAAAATGTTCACGATCTGCAAAGACTTCATCTTGCATGGGTAAGTAGGCACCGCCAGAGTCGACCAGATAAACACAGGGTAAACAGTTGGTTTCTGCAATTTCTTGAGCCCGAAGATGTTTCTTAGCTGTTAAAGGATAATAACTACCACCCTTGACCGTGGCATCATTGGCAATGATCACACATTCACGATCACAGATACGACCAATTCCAGTGATAATACCTGCCGCAGGTAAATTGTCTGGATACACCTGGTATGAGGCAAACTGAGAAAATTCCAGGAAGGGGGAATCATCATCCAATAACAGTATAATCCGATCACGAACTAATAATTTACCGCGCTGCACATGCCTCTGCATGGCTTTTTGATCCCCCCCCTGGGTAATGTCACACTGCTTGTCACGCCAATCGGATAACAGTATCTCCATAAAAGCCTGGTTTTCCAGAAACTGTTTTCCCTTACTGTCAATTTCGGTTTTAAAAATACTCATGTTTCGATAACCATTGCCGTCGCCTCCCCTCCACCTATACACATTGATGCCAAGCCCCGTTTTAAACCATGTCTTTGCATTGCAGCCAACAAAGTCACCAAAATACGAGCGCCCGAAGCACCTAACGGATGTCCTAATGCGCATGCTCCACCATGAATATTAACCTTCTCCCTGGGTAATTCCAGAGTCTGTATAGCAGCCAGCACAACCACAGCGAATGCCTCATTGATTTCATACAGATCAATATCAGCAACCCCCATATTAATTTTTTCCAATATTTGTTCAATAGCAAACAGCGGGGCTGTAGTAAACCATTGTGGATGATGAGCATAACTATGATGTGCCACTATCTGAGCCAGACACCTAACCTGATAATGGTCGGCCATTGCTGCAGACATTAACACCACAGCAGCTGCACCATCAGAAAGGCTACTGGAATTGGCAGCCGTTACTGTTCCACCTTGTTTAAAAACAGTCTTAAGTTGACTGATTTTATCTATATCAACGCTAAATGGAAGCTCATCCTTGACCCGCTTTGCAGGCTTGTCATCTGCATAACAGTCAATCGGTACAATCTCGCCATCAAAAACACCTCCATCCACTGCAGCGCGTGCCCGTAACAAAGATTGTCGGGCAAATTCATCCTGTTGCGCCCGGGTAAACTTAAACTTTTCTGCACAATCCTCGGCATAACAGCCCATCAAGCGTTTGTGTACCGGGTCTTCCAGTCCGTCAATAAAAAGGTGATCCAACAAGTCTGCATGACCGGCTTTAAGACCCTGCCGTGCTTTTGTTAATAAATAAGGTGCATTACTCATGCTTTCCATGCCACCTGCGACCACAATGTCAGCACTGCCTGATTTAATCAGGTCATAGCCAAACATAATCGCTTTCATTCCTGAACCACACATTTTGTTAACGGTGGTACAAACCACAGATTCAGGTAGTCCTGCTTTAATAGCGGCTTGCCTGGCAGGTGCCTGTCCTTGACCAGCCATTAAAACACAGCCCATTAGAACTTCATCTATACTTTTAATCGGTATCCTCGCTCTATGCACTGCCGCTTTAATGGCAATAGCACCTAACTCTGCAGCTTTAAAAGTACTCAGACATCCCTGAAAATTTCCTATGGGTGTCCGGGCAAATCCAGCAACGACGACAGCATTATTCTGATAGATCATGACATGCCCTCTTTTCGCAATCTCACTATTGACTAAATAACTTTGGATGAAGTTCCTTTTCTAAGTTTTTGGAACCTAGCGCATTTAAATCTATCAAACAAATCAACCCATTCTGCACTGCACCATCCCCGAACAAAGCACATGCAGTCATAACTCGTAGAGCAGATTCCAGTCGGGCAATGTCATCGACCACTGCCAACTGAAGATTACACGACCACCATAGCCGTTCAGACTCCAACATATTCAAACTGTGTAACCGATCAATGAAGAAGGAAAATAATGCTGCAAACTTTTACCTCCACCCACCTTAATCGATACCCACCTGCTGGCTCACCCAACAAAACCCAACAGCGCCTACGGATTATCACAGCTACCAGCCTTTTTGACGGACATGATGCCGCCATTAATATTATGCGCCGTATTATGCAAAGCCAGGGAGTAGAGGTCATTCATCTGGGGCATAACCGCTCTGTCACAGAAATTGTTCATGCCGCCATTCAAGAAGATGTCGATGCCATTGCCATCAGTTCTTATCAAGGGGGGCATATGGAGTTTTACCGCTACCTTATTGATCAACTCAAAGTTCATAATGTGGCTGATATCAAAGTATTTGGCGGTGGTGGAGGGGTGATTTTAGACCATGAAATACAGCAACTTCAGGCCTATGGTGTCACACATATTTACTCACCTGAAGAAGGGCAATCTCTGGGATTAGTCAACATAATTAATGATTTGATCAGGCAATGCACCCCCCATTCAACAAGCTTAACCGCCTCGACTGCAAAACAAAAGATAACCACACTGAGTCAGTTACCTCCGCAGAATGACCTGCTCACTTTAGCAAAAACCTTAACTCAACTTGAAAATGGCCTGTTACATAAAGGCTTGATAAAACAGTTACAACAAACAGCACAGGCTAAGCGAGTAAAATCTGTCATTCTGGGGGTGACAGGTACTGGAGGTGCGGGTAAATCATCTCTGACAGATGAACTTGTTCAACGTTTCCGTCTGGATTATCAGGATCATTTAAAAATTGCCATTATTGCAGTAGATCCCAGCCGCAAAAAAAAACAGGGAGCATTACTCGGTGATCGTATCCGTATGAATTCCATTGATACAGCACACGTCTTTATGCGTTCGATGGCTACCCGTGAATCAACTAATGAAATCCCCAACGCACTGCCCGGCTTTATTCATGCCTTCATTAGCTATGACTATGATTTAATTATTATCGAAACTCCCGGCATTGGCCAGGGAGATACCGGCATCGTCACACTTGTGGATACCTGTCTTTATGTCATGACCTCGGAATATGGAGCTGGCACACAATTAGAAAAACTCAATATTCTGGATTTTGCCGACCTGGTTGCCATTAATAAATTTGAACGTAAAGGCAGTGAAGATGCATTGCGGGAAGTACAAAAACAAATACAAAGAAACCGCGAACAATTTAATCAATCCATTGAAAGTATGCCGGTATTCGGAACGAACGCTGCACAAATGAATGATGCAGGATTAAACAAGCTATATCGGCATTTATACGATTTATTAGTTAAACAAGGTTTGGCAAGACATGATAATCCTATGTCTGATAGCAAAGTACAAACCAGTCCGCCTCTTATTGAAGAAAAAAGACAACGCTATCTGGGAGAAATTGCCAGCAGTATCAGAGAATATCATCACCAGGCTGAACAACAAAGCCAAGCTGTACGTAATTTGCAATATTACACATCTACCCGTAGCCATCTGCCCGGGCAGAATACCCCTGCACTGGATAAACTGATCAACAATACACAGCAACTGATCAACCCCGACAGCAATCAGTTATTATCGAGCTGGTATAAAGCCCTGGAGTATGAACACCCCCCCCCTGTGAATTCCAGAGTAACTGATCTACCAGAACCCTCATTTAAAACGCTTTCTGGACTCAACATCCCCAAGGTAGCTTTACCTGAGTATCATGATCGGGGCGATCTCTTAACATGGTTAATGCTTGAGAACAGACCAGGATATTTCCCCTATACCGCAGGTGTGTATAAATTCAAACGCAAAAATGAGGAGCCCACGCGTATGTTCGCCGGTGAAGGCGACGCTTTTCGTACCAATCGACGATTTAAATATCTAGCCAGTCAGTCACCTGCCAACCGGCTTTCCACCGCTTTTGACTCTGTAACATTATATGGATGCGACCCAGATGAACGTCAGGATATCTTTGGTAAAATAGGTAATGCCGGCGTCTCCATTGCAACGCTTGATGATATGCAGGTCTTATATGATGGTTTCGATTTATGCGATACCAAAACATCGGTGTCAATGACCATTAATGGCCCGGCTCCTATTCTGCTGGCCCAGTTTTTCAATACGGCCATAACACAACAAATTGAGCAATTTACCACCGAACATAAACGCAAGCCTAGCAACACAGAATGCCATCATATTAAACAATATACTTTGCAAACACTCAGAGGCACTGTTCAAGCCGACATATTAAAAGAAGACCAGGGGCAAAACACCTGTTTGTTTGCCACAGCATTCAGTCTTAAAATGATGGGAGATATTCAACAGTACTTCATTGAGCAGAAAATCCAGCATTTTTATTCTATTTCAATTTCTGGATATCACATTGCCGAAGCAGGAGCTAACCCCATTACTCAATTAGCCTTTACTCTGGCTAACGGCTTTACTTATCTGGAAGCATTTCTAGCGAGAGGCATGCAAATTAATGACTTCGCACATCGACTGTCTTTTTTCTTTTCCAGTGGAATGGATCCTGAATATACCGTCCTCGGACGAGTGGCACGACGTATTTGGGCCGTGGCTTTGCGCGAATATTACCAGGGAGATGAGCGTTGCCAAAAATTAAAATATCACATTCAAACTTCCGGCCGTTCCCTACATGCACAGGCCATGGATTACAATGAAATCAGAACCACCTTACAAGCCTTAATCGCCATTTATGATAATTGCAACAGTTTACATACCAATGCCAAAGATGAAGCCTTAACCACCCCTAGTGAACAATCGGTCAGTAACGCACTCGCCATTCAAATGATCATCAATAAAGAATGGGGACTGGCTAAAAATGAAAACCCTATTCAGGGAGCTTTTATTATTAATCAATTAACCGATCTGGTGGAAGCGGCCGTGTTAAATGAGTTTGACCGACTCTGTCTTCGAGGGGGGGTATTAGGCGCAATGGAGACAGGGTATCAACGCAGTATGATTCAAGAACAAAGCATGCGCTATGAAACAGCAAAACATGATGGTAGTTTAGCGATTATTGGTGTCAATATCGCTCAATCCCTGTCAGTAGAATCTTCTGTGGAAAAACTTGAAATAGCCCGTTCATCAACTCAGGAAAAACAAAATCAGATCCTGAGACTAAAAAAATTCAAACAAAAACATCAACAACATGCAAATACCGCATTGGAGAAATTAAAGCAGGTGGCCGTTAACAATGAAAATATTTTTGCTGAACTCATGGAAACCGTTCAAGTCTGTAGCTTAGGTCAAATCACCCAGGCTTTGTTTGAAGTGGGTGGGCAATACCGTAGAAACATGTGATATGAATCTGGCAAATAAAACTTTCATAGTGACAGGTGCATATTCCGGGCTGGGTATGGCTACGGCCAGACACCTGCATCACTATAATGCCAACCTTGTTTTGACTGATATTAATAGCGATGCGGGACAGCCCCTGGCCGCTGAACTGAATGATCGCGCATTGTTTATAACGATGGATGTCACCCAGCAACATCAAATTGAATCCGCACTGGATATGGCCAAAAATGAATTTGGCTCAGTGCATGGCTTGATCAATTGTGCGGGTATTCTGGTCGCAGAAAGGCTATTAAAAAAAGACGGTAGTCTGTTTGAATTAGAGCATTTTCGACACTGTATTGAAGTTAATTTAATTGGCAGTTTCAATATGATCAGAATGGTCAGCCCCTTATTAAGAGACAATGCAGCAGATATCAATGGTGAGCGAGGGGTCATTATTAATACCGCATCCATCGCTGCCTATGAAGGTCAAATAGGCCAGGCGGCTTATGCCGCATCCAAAGCCGGTATCATCGGCATGACATTACCTCTGGCACGTGAATTGTCTCAATTTGGTATAAGGGTAATGACTATTGCCCCCGGCGTCTTTGAAACTGCCATTTTTGCTCACATCAGCGAATTACAACATCAGCAGTTAGTACAACAAATGCTCTTTCCAGCCCGCTTAGGCAAACCATCAGAGTATGCCGCATTAGTGCAGCATATTATTGAAAACCCTATGCTCAATGGTGAAGTCATCCGTCTGGACGGTGCTTTACGACTTTCTTAAAGCCAACAATAAACCACCTTTACCGTACACAACATTAACTGTATGACACAATTCGTGTTTTATGCTTGTTACTAACAGGTCTGTTCAAAACCATCCACTCATTACTAGAAGGTGCGACTATTCATAGGTACCACAAGAAAGAAATTATAGACCGGTTAGCTGGATTACAGCAAAGCAAATGCATCAAGGACTGGGTATCGAAATATGCATAAAAATCACAACATTGTATCAATCAAGCAGAATCATTTAGCTTTTAGTGGATGGTTTCTAAGGCCCTTTTTTGTTCATCAAGCCCATTCCAGAACACAGCCACAGCATCTAGCATTTCATTGCCATGCAGAATAAAATCATCTTCATTGAGGTGCCGTGTAAAATAAAGTGCTTCTAACTCTTCCTGCGTATGCGCCGCATGATGCGCTTCAATTTGGTCGTGCCAAATAAAAAATCCTAAGGGTAAATCAATACCCTTGGCTTTATTGAACCATTTAAACCCCTGAATAAGTTGTTTCCAGAACCCGGCTGCAGCCCAATTTTCAACGGCGTAGCTGGCAGACTGTGACACCAGATAGTTTTCTCCACCATATAAACGGATAAGTTCGGCACAAAAGAACAAGGTCGATTCTGAACCATGTTTAGGTTGTCCTATTTCATCAAAATGTAGCCCCAGTTGTTTAGCAATACTATAAAGCCATTCAAAATGCCCTGCGGTAAAATGAAATGTACTGCCCTCAATACTTCCTTCCGTATTTTCCTCTTTATTCCAGAAATTAGCGCTGCTGGGGTTTTTTGGGGCAGATTCAAATTTAACCCCCAGTTCATTAGCTAAAATTTCCTTGGAAGTCCGCATGCCTTCCAGGCTATCTGCATGTATCATTTTATTAAGCTGGGCGATCATAAACTGATTGGAAAACACAGAAAACTGCACAATAAAGGCTTTAATCTGAGATGAATTCTGATGGCCTTGTGCAAACCATGTTGTATAGGGATTACCAGTAATCACGGGATGTCGTAATAACTCCTTATTAATCCGCTGTTGGAATTTTAAAAACCGCTGGGCTTTATCTACAGAATAATCAGTGTTTCCATCACTTAGCGCTTGTAGCGATTGCCAACTTAAACCTTCTAGGTGATAGTGATGCGCTAAGTTAATCAATGTATTTGAATTGTGGTGCATGTTTCACCTCATAATTAAACATAACCCTCAGACCATAACATAATGAAATAAGTTTCATCAG
>JAPYOW010000092.1 GCA_029937975.1 Methylococcaceae bacterium
CCAGTTTTGTTTCTTTCTTCAACAATGATAAGCTCTTTATTATGCTGATGCATGCGCAAAATGATTGAGTATGGAAGGACAAGTGATAAAAAATGCTAGCGATATGCCCATGATCTTTAAAACCATAAGCTTACTCAGCCTGCTATTGGTTTTGAGCTTATTTTTATCCCCCGTTGCCGCAAGCGATGTGTCTGGCAAGCTTATCAGCTTTTCCTGTAGTGCCTGTCATGGTACTGAGGGTTTATTGGCGCAACCGGGCATGCCTAGTCTCATAGGTCAGGATGCTAATAAACTGACGCAGTTATTGCTTGATTTTAAATATGACAGGCAGTCTTCTACCGTCATGGGGCGAATTAGTAAGGGCTTTACTGATACAGAGTTGCAAAGTGTGGCCTTGTATTTTAGCCGGCTGAAGGGAGGCAACTGAGATGATTTCCAGAAGAGCCTTTTGCAAAGGCAGTGCAGTATCTGCGGGGTTATTGCTTAATGCTTGCCGTTCGACTCCTTTTCAGCATACAGCCGCGCCTCATGTTGTTGTTATTGGTGGGGGCTTTGGGGGGGCAACTGCAGCAAAATATATACGCAAGCTTGACCCTGGTATTAAAGTAACATTGATTGAACCCTCTGAGCATTATGTGACTTGTCCGGGGAGTAACTGGGTTTTTGCAGGGCTTAAAACGATCGCTCAACTCACTTTCAGTTATCGGGCTTTAGCCGATAAATATGACATTAATGTTATCCATGATTATGTGACAGCGGTTGACCCGGTCAAGCACAGTATTCGTTTGTCAGAAGGCAGTCGCTTACGCTATGACCGTTTAATAGTTTCGCCAGGGATAGATTTTAGATGGGACACCATCGCGGGTTATGATCAGCATACAGCGCATAGCATTCCTCATGCCTGGAAAGCCGGTGAACAAACCGCGATTTTGAACAGACAGTTACAGGCCATGGCAGATGGCGGCACGGTGGTGATATGTGCGCCACCTAATCCTTTTCGCTGCCCTCCCGGTCCTTATGAACGGGCCAGTATGATGGCGCATTATTTAACAAGACATAAGCCGAAATCAAAAATACTGATTCTCGATCCGAAATCGCAGTTTTCCAAACAGAAGTTGTTTATGAGTGGCTGGGAAAAGTATTATGGTTATGGCACAGACCACAGTATGATTGAGTGGATATCAATTCCCGATAACCCTGTGATCCAGCTTGATGTGAATACTAAAACGGTCACAACAGATTTTGCCGATCGATATACTGCTGATGTGTTAAATATTATTCCTGCGCAAAAAGCCGGTGTTATTGCCGAAAAGGCGGGGCTGACTGATGACAGTGGCTGGTGCCCGGTTAACCATCAAAGTTGTGAATCAAGTTTGCAGCCAGATATTCATGTGATCGGTGATGCTTCTAAGCACAGTCCGCTACCAAAATCAGCATTTGCCGCCAGTTCAGAAGCTAAAGTCTGTGCCTTTGCGGTGGTGAACCTGCTGAATGACCAAGCCCTGATGGCACCGGCCTGGATAAACACCTGTTATAGCTTGATTGCACCGATGCACGGTATTTCAGTGGCTATGGTTTATAAGTTAAGTCCGGACGGTTTGGTGTCGAAGGTTAAAGGTTCGGGAGGCCTGAGCAGGCAGTCTGATGAAAAATCACGGATACTGGAGTCCGGGTTTGCCCGGCAATGGTATGACAGCATCACGGCAGATAGCTTTTTATGATCTGGTTACACTGCACAGGGGGAGACATTCAATATGACAGCGGTTTTTATAGATTAAAAACCGCTGAAAATAGAGTTATACCAGTTTTTGCGCTTCGCTAAAAGCCTCTCTGAAATCCAGATAAACGGGTTTATCTGTGGCCAGAATAAGCTTTAATAACTTGTGCTGGACCTGATATTTAATATTGCCAATAGCCAGAGCACCCAGTCCAACAGCACCTTCCAGAGCATTCAGTGGTGCCCCTGAGTCGTTCATCTGGATACCTGCAATACCGGCAGGTGGGACCGCATTAACATCCCCCGCAACTTTAAGCTGTTTGGCCTGAGCAAGGACTTCTGGACTGATGACTTGAATCCCTGCTTTAGCCGTACAGAAAATAATATCCACGTCTTCTAATAAAGCAATTTTTTCTGCATCAGTACTTGCAATAGCACCCGATAAGTTGCTTTTACAACGGCGGTTATATTCTTTAGCAGTATCCTGAGCGGCAGCTAGGGACATATGATCCACTAATTGTGTCTCGGTGCCAGCCAGTGAGGCAATAACACCTGTTGCAATACCAACTGGACCTGTTCCACCAAAAACCACTGCTTTACAATCCTTGAGTGCTTTGTGGTGTTTTTCATGCAGTTCTTTTTCGACACAGGCTACTAATGCAGCGGCAGTGGTATAAGCGCCACTGGGGTCAGCCAGCACTGAAACTTCAAATGGAGGAACCATCGCCTGTTTGGCGCTGTTCATCATATCCATGGCCAGACCGATATCTTTGCCGCCGATAAAAATTCCTGTACGTTTAATACCTGAAGGACTGCGGGAAAAAATAGCATCTTGAGTCAGGGCATGAACACTGTCCAGTTTAACGTTGCTATAAGGCATCAATACATCAAAGTTATTATCCAATGCCATATTAATATCAAAGGGACTATTATTTAACATAGGGTCAAACATATGAAGAATGCTCCGCTTAGCCATTATGATTTCCTTATTTTGATGAATTGATTACTTCACGTGCGACTTCGAAAGCATGTTCAAAATGTAAAAATAGAGGTTCTTCGCTATTAATCATTTTTTTCAATAAACGATTTTGTGTCTGATACTTAACGTTGCCAATGGCTAGTGCACCAACTGCTACAGCACCACTAGGACTGTTGGCGATTTCCTGGCCATTATCAAAAGGGTCTAATCCTGCGATACCTGAAGGAGGAACGGCATTCACATCAGCCACTACTTTCAGTTGTGGCGCAGAGGCAATCTGTTCGCTACTAAGTAATTCAATGCCTGCAGCTCCCGTTGCAAAGACCACATCGGCCGTTTTAATCAACTCTGTCAGATCACTGTTAGTCGCGGCTTTAATAGCAATTTTTCCTTCACCGAATTCAACATTGCATAACTCAGCAATACGTTCCGCTTTATCGAGTTGTCTGCCAATGATGGTAACATTAGCGCCGGCCTGAGCGGCTAAAACGCTAGCGGCCTGACCCACAGGGCCTGTGCCGCCAAGTGCCAGCAAATTTTTACCGGCAAAGCTGGTGTTGAATTTTTGTTTTAATTGCTCTTCAACGGCAGTGACCATGCCTGCGGCTGTAGTAAAAGCACCACTAGGATCAGCAAACACTGAAACTGCAAAGGGCGGTAGCATAGTGTTCTTTGCAGTTTTAAGCATATCCATGGCTTGTTTGCTATCTCTGCCACCAATAAATATGCCTGTGTTTTGTAAGCCTTTTGGGCTACGAGAAAAAATAACATCTTGAACTAACCCTTTAGTTTCACTGGGTTCGACATTGATATAAGGTATAGCTGAAATCCAGCCTGCATCAACAGCCATATTGACATCAAATGGACTCAGGTTTTTGGCAGTGGTTAGCATGTGTAGAATGTAGGGTTTTTCCATGTTTTTCTCTTTCAGTAAAGTACCAAGAAGCAATTATAAATTATTTAACCTGCTGATTATAGATTAAGCGTACTGTATTCAGCAAAAAAAAATTAAAATGTGTATGATCTATTACCTTAATTATTTTTGGAGAATGGGAAAATGCATAATGTTACATTAATTAAAGGTGATGGTATTGGGCCTTCTATTATGGAAGCAGCTGTCAAAATTATTGATGCGACTGGGGTTAAAATCAATTGGGAAGAGGCTGATGCTGGTATGGCCGCTTTTGAAAAACACGGCACACCGATTCCTGATGAAACGTTGGCTTCTATTGATAAAAACAGAATTGCATTTAAAGGGCCATTAACAACACCTATTGGTGGTGGCTTTAGAAGTATCAATGTGGCCTTACGTCAAAAATATGATTTGTATGCCAATATCAGGCCTGCGAAAACCTGGAAAGGGGCACAAAGTCGTTTTGAAGACGTAGACATTGTTGTAGTAAGGGAAAATACTGAAGGCCTGTACTTAGGGCTGGAACATTATTTAACTCGCAAAAAAGATGTGGCAGAAAGTATTGCGGTTATTACTAAAGAAGGCTCTGAGCGTATTATGGAATACGCCTTTAAATATGCCATCGAAAATGGCCGTAAAAAAGTAACGGCGTGTCATAAAGCCAATATTTTAAAATATACTTCAGGATTGTTTTTGGATACAGCTAGAGAAGTGGCCAAAAAATATCCACAAATTGAATTTGATGAAAAAATTGTCGATGCAACCTGTATGCATTTGATTATGGATCACAGCCAATTTGATGTGATCGTTACTACCAATATGTTTGGTGATATTTTATCTGATTTGACCGCAGGTTTGGTGGGTGGATTAGGTTTGATTCCTGGGGCAAACATAGGTGAAGATGCGGCATTATTTGAAGCGGTTCATGGTAGTGCACCTGATATTGCAGGCAAAAATATTGCGAATCCAACGGCTGTCATTATGGCTGGGGTGATGATGTTAAATCATTTGGGTGAAACCGAGGCGGCTAATAAAATCAAAACAGCCGTAGAAAAAGTGGTTGAAGAGGCTATTTATGTGACACCTGATTTAAACCCGAATTCTAAAGCAGGCACTATAGAAATGGGTGAAGCGATCATTGCCGCATTATAATGCGGGGTCGTATCATGCTGCGCACAAGCCTGATATAACATACTGATCTTTCATGCGGCTATGTGTTGTCTACAGGGAGGTAGACCCGTGCTGTAAACAGGGGCAGGGACGCTTTGCCAAGCCATAATAAGCCAGCGC
>JAPYOW010000093.1 GCA_029937975.1 Methylococcaceae bacterium
AAAGCTGCTGCCACATGCATCAAGCCTGAATCATTAGTGATGACTGTATTCACTAATGACATTAAATCGACAGCTTCAGCCATGCTGGTTTTGCCACTAAAATCTGTACACCGATTCTGAGTTGCTACATTAATTTGTTCAGCAACGGCCACATCTTTTGTCGAGCCAAATAACCAGACCTGCCATCCTTGCTCAATTTTTTGCCGGGCAATTTCCGCATAATAAGCCACAGGCCAACGTTTGGCCGGGCCATATTCTGCCCCAGGGCACAAGGCCAGAATTTTATCGTTTACTGTTACTGCAAATTTGCTAGCAACAACGATTTGTGTATCCTGCTGTATGGTTAATTTAGGGATCGGGAATTGTTCTGGAATGGGGGCATTCTTAGTTAAGCCAAGCGCTACAAAACGTTGAACGGTCATGCTTAATCGCTGTTTATCCAGCGTGCGTACATCATTTAATAATCCCCGACGCATTTCACCTAAAAAACCTGTGCGCAATGGAATTTTTGCAAAGAAAGGGATCAGCGCTGATTTCCAGGAATTAGGTAATAAAATGGCTTGATCATAATGCCTGGCCTGTAACTGCTTACCTATTGTCTTGCGCAAGCCCCAGCCAAATTGTCCATGCGTCAGCGGCATTTCAATAGCGTCGGTGACTTCGGGCATTCGCTCTAATAATGGAAAAGACCATTGCGGTGCCAAAACATCAATCTGACAATTTGGCTGCTGCTCTTTAATAGTCATAAACAGACTTTGCGCCATGACCATATCGCCGACCCAGGAGGGACCGACGATCAGTATTTTTTTACTTGCAACTGTCACTTTAATTCCATGCCGTCACTTCAGGAAACACTAGTCAACCATGCGTTATGGTCCGTTCTGCGGCCATGAACATAATCAAAATAAAGTGCTTGTAACTGCTCGGTGACCGGTCCACGCACACCCGAACCAATCACACGTTCATCATATTCTCTAATGGGGGTCACTTCTGCTGCTGAGCCGGTAAAAAAAGCTTCATCTGCAACATAGACTTCATCGCGTGAAATACGCTTTTCAATGACTTCAAAACCATTTTCCTGGGCAATAGTTATCAAAGTATCCCGCGTAATGCCTTCTAATGCAGAAGTCGTTTCCGGTGTGTATATCTTGCCATTACGCACGATAAACAGGTTTTCACCACTGCCTTCTGCAACAAAACCTTCATGGTCCAGTAATAAAGCCTCATCATAACCGGTGGAAAGCGCTTCCTGTAAGGCTAGAATCGAATTAATATAATTGCCATTGGCTTTAGCTTTACACATGGTACTGTTGACATGATTCCGGGTATAGGAAGAGGTTCTGATACGAATGCCTTTTTCCATACTTTCATCACCTAAATATGCCCCCCATTCCCAGGCCGCAATCATTACGTGAACCTTCAGGTTGTCTGCACGTAAGCCCATGCCTTCCGAACCATAAAAGCACATGCTGCGAATATAGGCACTATCCAGGTTATTTTTTGCCACAGCATCACAATGTGCTTGATTAATGACCTCCTTACCAAAAGGAATTTTCATATTTAATATATGCGCCGAACGAAACAATCGGTCAGTATGTTCCTGTAATTTAAAAATTGCCGTACCTGTTCCGCCCTGATAGGCTCTTAACCCCTCAAAGACCCCTGCACCGTAATGCAACGTATGTGTTAAGACATGAACCTTGGCTTCACGCCATTCAACCCATTCACCATCCATCCAAATGAAACCATCACGGTCATCCATCGTCATCATATTTTATCTGCCTACTCGTTTGTATCGCTCATGTGTTCATGCCAAATCGCTTCAACCTGTTGTCTCATAGTGACAAAGTCATCAGCATTGGCCGTTGCCTTCTTACCTTGCAAAGCCTGGTGATGCCCATAATCTCGATATTGACAATAAGCCTGTTTAAGCACAACGGAAGTGTTCTCCCTGATGTAACTCAATTGACTCAGTGTATCCAGCAAGTTTATATTATCAGTATAAGTGGTTAATGCCTTATTTTCTGCGGCATAAGTTAATACAAGGAATTGTACTATAAACTCAATATCGACAATACCACCGATACAGTGTTTTAAATCAATTAATGCCTGACCCGTTTGAGAATGGGCCCCTCTCATTTTAACTCGCATCTCACAGACTTCTTTTTGCAAACCCTTTTTAGCTCTTGGCAAACATAAAATACGCTGTCTGATACCTTCAAATTTCGGCTTAAAGGCCATATCGCCTGCAATAAATCGACCTCGAACCAGGGCTTGATGCTCCCAAGTCCAGGCATGATTTTTTAAATAATCTTCATAATGTTTGATGGGGGCCACCAGCAAACCTGATTCACCACTGGGACGCAGGCGCATATCGACTTCATAAACGTGGCCTGATAACATTTTAGTATCCATTAAATAGCGGATTTTCTGCCCTAAACGACTATAAAACTGAGTGCAACTGATGGCTTTATGCCCATTCGTCAGGGCATTCTGCTTGCCATTCTCACAGATAAACACCAAGTCCAGATCAGAGCTATAGCCTAATTCTACGCCCCCTAACTTGCCAAAACCCAATACCGCAAAATTCATCTGCAAGGCATTGGTATTCGGCGGGTACCCATGTTTTTCTATGAGTATTTGCCAGGCTTTTTGCAACACCTGTTCCACAATAACTTCAGCCATCAGGGTTAAATAATCACTCACAACCATTACCGGAATGAAACCCATAATATCTGCAGCGGCAATGCGTAACGTATTGATATGTTTGAATTGCCTGAGCTTCATCATCCAATGCTCGACATCTTCGACATCAGTCGCCTGTAAATAGATGACTAGCTGTTGCTTTAGCTGCTGCTTATCCAACGGTTCGTATAAGGAGCGGGTATCCAGCAGTTCATCAAATAACACCGGATATTTAGCCAGGTACTGACAAATCCACGGGCTAGCCGATGATAATTTAACCAACTGGATCAAGGCATTGGAATTTTCAGCCAACAACGAGAGATAAACATTTCTGCCGGCTACTTGTTCAAATAAAGCCAGTACCCGTTTCAAAGTCTCATCGCAATTATCGACAACGCTCAGGGTATCAATTAACAGGGGGATTAACCGGTCAATCACCTCTGCCCCTTTGTTTGATAATCTTTTTATGGCCGCGGACTGATGAAAACCCTGTATTAATTGATAGCTGTATTCCGCCTGCTTAAAACCTTGTTGCTGCAAGTAATTCAGTGCCTTTGTTTGACACTCCCCCTGCCAGACCATTACCCCGTTATTGGCTATATCAGGATCGGATGTGATTGAAAAGACCTGCTGAAATACGCCATGAACTTCATACCGAACACGTTCCAGTGTTTGGTTAAAACTTGGCCAATCACTAAATCCCATTGAATATGCCAGGATAAGTTGAACTATCGGATCCCGGGGTAAATCATGAGTTTGTTTATCTTGATACTGCTGTATATGATTTTCTAACCTCCGTAAAAAACTATAGGAGCTTTGTAGTTGACTAGCATCTTCGAGGCTTAATAGTTGCTTTTCTCCCAATAATTTTAAAATTATCAAAATACGCCGTTCCTGAAGATCCCTGTCTTGTCCCCCACGGATCAATTGAAAAGCCTGACCAATAAATTCTATTTCACGAATACCGCCTGATCCCAGTTTGATATTGTCCAGCCGATCTTTGCTTTTTAGTTCATGACTGATTTGCTGTTTTAAGTTGCGTAATTCCTTAAAAGCACCATAATCCAGATATCGCCGATAAACAAAAGGCTTGATCATGGCAAACAATTGCTTGCCATGGGTAAAATCACCGGCAACTTGTCTGGCCTTAATCATGGCATAACGTTCCCACTCTCTGGCCTGCGTCAGATAATAATTCTCCATGCCATCAAAGGTCATGATAATCGGCCCGCTATCGCCAAAAGGTCTTAAGCGGATATCTGTTCTGAACACAAAGCCATCGGCTGTGACTTGATCCAGAATCTTCACCAGCCGCTGACAAATTCGACTAAAGAATTCACCATAAGAAGTGGCTTTACGATCACTGAGAACTCCATTTTCAGCATAAGCAAAGATTAAATCAATATCCGATGAATAATTCAGTTCCCAGGCACCTAATTTACCCATGCCTAGAATAACTATATTCATCGCTACGCCATTCTGGTCAACCGGTACTCCTTTTTTTTCACAGGCCTGTGTGTAAAGATAATCGAGTGTAAAGCGGATACAAACTTCTGCCAATTCGCTTAAATCCCGCAGGGTTTCATCCAGTTCAGACCAGCCGGCTAGATCACGCCAGGCAATGCGGACCATTGCACGACGTCTGAATTGGCGTAACTCACGCATGAGTGATTCCTCAGAATCTAACGTGATTCGCTGCACTGTTGCTGCATAATGTTGCCGGCAGTCGGCTGAAAATAATTCACCACTGGAAACCAGACTATGAATCAATTCTGGAGAACGAATACAGCTGTCTGCAACAAAATTACTGGCGCAGAAAACAGGGTAGAGTGAGGCGATAAAATCGGGGTGTTCGGGGGGAGCCGCATCTAAAGCAGCCAGTTTCTCTTCATATGAGGCTATTTTGTGAGCTGTTATGCCTTGAAGTTCGATAGGTAAATTTTGTAATCCTTGCTTATCTAAAATTTTCATCGATCCATTTAACCCCAATAGTTAGCATGTACAAGATGGTCATACCCGTGAGTCTGCCAATCAATTCATTAATTCAAGGGTATACCATTTCAGACCATAGCATAACAGCCTTATAGCTATAACGACTGTTTCAT
>JAPYOW010000094.1 GCA_029937975.1 Methylococcaceae bacterium
GCTGACCATCTTACAATTCACGCAATACTTGCATGGGGGATTTATTCACCACATCACGGACAGCAAAAGTGCCCGCGGCAGTAATACATAAACTGCTCAAAAGAGGGACGAACCACCATAATAAGTTGCTGATGTGATAATCCAGATGCAATACCAGAGTATATAGAGTATAGATAATCAGTTCGGACATGAACACTGCAATCAAACCTGAGAGTAAACCGATTAAGGAAAATTCAATCAAATGCGATGTTGTTAATAAACGTTGACTTGCACCGAAGGTCCGCATTAAGGTGCTTTCATAGATTCGGTGGTCCAGGGTCGAATAAACGGTAGCAAACAACACGGTAAAACCGGCTAACAGGGAAAAATATAATAAATAATTTATCGCGGCTGTTAATTGGGTCAGAATGATCTTAAATTGCTTAATAATGAGGTCGACTTCTAATATGGTGATACTGGGAAATTTTTTAACCAGAATGTTGAGATAGTTTTTATTGGTGTCAGTTAAATAAAAACTGGTAATCAATGTGCTGGGGTAGTTCTCCAGTGTGCCCGGTGAAAATAGCATATAAAAGTTGGGTTTCATGCTATCCCATTGTACTGACCTGATATGCGAAATGCTGGCCTGTACCTGTTGGCTGCCTATGGTAAAAGTGAGCTTATCGCCTAAACTGACATGTAAACTATTAGCTAGTTTCTGTTCTATGGAAAGCTGGCCTTTTTGCTCGCTACTCCAGGTTCCTGCTATGGTTTTATTGTCTTTGGGTAGTCGCTCAGCCCAGGTTAAACTCAGGTCGCGATGCGTGGCTCTTTCTCCTTGGGAGTCTTTACTGACTATCTGTTGTACGGCTATATCATTGATTTTAACCAGGCGTCCACGGACGACAGGGTAAAATTGGGCATCCGTGATGTTCAGCTGCTGTAATTGCTGCTTAAAAGCATTTGCTTGTTGGGGGAAGATATTGAGCACGAAATGATTCGGTGCATTGTCAGGCAATTGCTTTTGCCAGTCATCCAATACATCAGTGCGGACAGTGAAAATTAATATCATGGCCAGCAAGGTAATGCTAAAAGCCAGAATCTGGCTAACGCTGCTTTGAGGTGACCTTAGTATGCTTTGTAACCCGAGCCGCCCGGCTAAGCCCAGAAAAGGCAGGGCTTTTTTGCTTTGCAGTAACAGGGCATAGATTGAAAATCCTGAAATAATTACCGCAATCACTCCCCCGCCAATAATGGTCGCTGTCATTTTAAAGTCCTGGGTATACTGCCATATTAAAATTGAGACCAGCGATAAAGTCAGGCTATAAACCAGCCAGGCACTGCTGGGTAAGGGTTCTAAATCTCTACGCAATACCCGTAAAGGGGATACTTTTTTTAATCGTAATAAGGGCGGTAAAGCAAAACCTAATAAAATGGCTTGTCCTGTTACAAATCCAAGTATGACAGCCATTAAACTGGGGGTAGGTACTTCAGCGGGTAATAAATCCCTTAACAAATGAAATAATATATCCTGCGCAAGCCAGCCAAGGCCAACACCGATCAGGCTGGCGACGAGACCTAAAATAATAAATTGCAATAAATATAAGCTGATAATTTCATGCTGTTTACAGCCTAGACAACGCAACAGAGCGGTGGTATCAAAATGACGTTCGCTATAGCGTCGGGTGGACATGGCAATGGCTACACCGGCAATTAAGATAACGACAATGCTGGATAAACCTAAATAACGTTCGGCGCGGCTCAGCGCATTACCGAGTTGTGGACGATCCTGGTGGATATCCATTATGCGTTGGGAGGCATTTAACTGGGGTTTAACCCAGTGATTAAATTGTTTGATGGCGGTGGCAGGTCCACTAAATTGGAAAAAATAATGCACATGGCTGCCCGGCTTTAAAACCTGAGTGGCGGCAAGGTCCGTATCATTCATCATGACTCTGGGTGAAAAGCTATAAAGATCGCCTCTTTTATCTGGCTCATAGCTAATCAGGCGAGTGATTCTCAAGGTTTTTTCACCCACTTGTAAATCATTGCCCAATGCCATTTTTAATGCCGATAAGATACGTTTATCAACCCAGACTTCACCTTGTTCAGGGCCTTGGTGTCTTATGGTTTCTGTGCTGTAATCCGCAGTGACTGTTTTTAAATAACCTCGCAAGGGATACTGACTGCTGACTGCTTTGGTGCCGGCTAACAGTAATTCATCATTTTCTATTAATACCGTTGAAAACTCAGCGGTCCTGGCTGTATTTAAATGCAGTGATTGCGCTTTACTTAGCCATTGCGGAGGAATTAAACCGGGACTGGTAATGACCAAATCTGCTGCTAAAAATTCTGCGGCTTGTGTACTCATGCTATGATGCAAGCGGTCTGCAAATAGGCTGACAGCAGTAGAACTGGTCACGGCAATGATCAGTGCAATTACCAAAAGGTTCAGCTCACCGCTGCGGCCATCCCTGAACAATAGGCGTAATCCCAGATTTACACGATTCATACAATGCAACCTGCTTCCAGTTTAATGGTCCGCTGACAGCGTTCTGCTAAAGCTGTATCGTGGGTAACGAGTACCAGGGTGGTCTGTTTTTCCTGATTCAATTCAAATAACAATTCGATGATTTGTTCGCCCGTTTTGCTGTCGAGATTCCCTGTAGGTTCATCCGCAAAAAGGATGGCGGGCTCTGTGACAAACGCGCGTGCCAAGGCAACACGCTGTTGCTCTCCTCCCGATAATTTCATGGGTGTATGCGTTAAACGTTGTTTTAGACCGACTCTGTCCAGCAGTGCTGAAGCGGCTTTTTTTGCCTGTTTATCGCCTCTCAGCTCTAATGGCAGCATCACATTTTCCAAGGCGGTTAAAGTCGGTAATAATTGAAAGGACTGAAATACAAAGCCGATAAGCTGGTTGCGCAGTGCTGCCCGACCATCTTCATTCATTTTTGTTAGATCATGCTGATTGATGGTGATCTGACCCTGTGTAGGGCAGTCTAATCCTGCAAGTAGCCCCAGTAATGTCGATTTTCCTGAGCCAGACGCACCAATAATCGCTATACTTTCACCTTGTCGGATGGTTAATTCCACGGATGATAAAATGCACAAAGAGCCATCGGAAGTAGGGACGGTTTTTCCCAGGTTTTTTGTTTCAATGATGTTCATATAAGGTTGTGAAATGTTTAGAGTAATAGGGGTTCTGGCCCTCGTTTTATTTTCAACGACTATCGTTGCAAAATCAATCGTAGTATTGGGCGATAGTATCAGTGCAGGTTATGGTATTGATGTTAAAAAAGGCTGGGTCGCACTGCTGCAAGAAAAATTAATAAAAGGCAATAAATCCTGCCAAATTTTTAATGCCAGTATCAGTGGCGATACTACAGCCGGTGGATTAGCGCGCATTGATCAGGTGTTAGCAGATTATAAACCCGGCATAATATTGCTAGAGTTAGGCGCAAATGATGGTTTACGCGGTTTATCGCCCCGGCTGATGGAAAATAATTTAGCGGAAATTATCCGCCGTGCTGAAAAAAATGGAGCTAAAGTCATGCTTTTAGGCATGCGTATCCCACCAAATTATGGCAAACGCTATGTCGATATGTTTTATCAGGTATACCCCGAGTTGGCAAAAAAGATGAATATTACCTTGGTGCCTTTCATTCTGGAAGATGTTGCATTAGCCAAAGAATTGATGCAACAAGATGGCCTGCACCCTAATGAAAAAGCGCAAAGAATTATAGCAGATAAAATATGGCAATACCTTCGTCCTATTTTAGCGCTATAATTACCGAGTTTTTCATAGTAATCATTAATTGGGTAAATAATGTCTGTTTTAACATTAAAAAAAGCAAATCAAATTATTAATGGTGCATTAGCAACAGCGCGACATTTAAATCTGGCACCGCTAACGGTTGTTGTTTTAGATGAAAATGGCTTCATAAAAGCCATACAAAGAGAAGATGGTTGCGCTATGTTAAAACAGGAAATTGCCTTAGCCAAAGCATGGGGTGCCGTGCATATGGGCATGTCTTCACGTAGTCTGGCTGTGGTTGCAGAACAACGCCCTGCCTTTATGAATGCTCTGGTTGATATTTCCGGGGGTAAGGTGATGCCGGTACCCGGTGGTGTGTTAGTCCGCGATGAAGATAATCATATTATTGGGTCGGTAGGTATCAGTGGCGATGTTTCTGATCAAGATGAACGCAGTGCGGTTGCCGGGATTAAAGCAGCAGGGTTTATTGCAGGCATTTAATCGATAAATTTTGCCCAGATTTAATCTTGGTTTCATCTGGGCAGATCAGTATTAGTTTGATTATTCTTCCTTAACGATTTTAAGCTCTGGTTCCGCTGTTTTTTCTGTTACTGCATTTATTTCTACTGCTTCAGTTTTTTGGGTGATTGTAGGTAGCGAATCTGCCTTTGTCTCTGTCGCTTGTTGTTCCTGTTCTTTCAGCCAGTTTTGTTTTTCGCGACTGGCTTCACCAAACATGGTAGCTGCCACCATAAATAAAAAACCTGAAAATAGCACAATTGGCATACGTTTTGGCTTATCCATCCAAAATAATAGCAATTGAGGTTTACATGTCCCCACAATAAGAAAACCTATAGCCAGCACAAATAGGTTAATCGACCAAGTCATCATTAAACTTTTCCTTTATTTCTTACATTTCAAAAAATATACATTATTAGTACTAATTGGTTCAATTGCAACCGGCATTAACAAAAGAGGGGAAATTTATGGAAATTTTTGCGATAGTAGTTTTTGGTTTTGCTGTTTTG
>JAPYOW010000095.1 GCA_029937975.1 Methylococcaceae bacterium
AATGCGGGCGTTAGAACGTTTTATCGATACCTCCATTTGTATTAGTTTCAACGGTAATATAATGCTTCATCATAAGGTGATCTATGCCAAGATCAATACCAAAGATATATTGAAGTAGTGTTAGCAGCCCCAACAATAAGACAAAAAAACCACAGATAGCCAACATAGCATGATATTTTCTAATCACAACAAACCCCAGGCCACTATAAAGAAACCCTAGGGCTGTATTGCATTGGTACAAAATGGGCATCCAATTCCGTGCGTTGGGCTGTTACGGATTGGGCTAAAACCTTTTCTCAAGAAGTTGCCAAAAATGGCATAACAGTGAATATCATCATGCCACGTTTTACGCAAACTCCTCATCTAGAAAGCTTAGTGAGCAACCAAACTAAAAATGCCAATACCGATAACGCAACAATCTGTCAAAAATTGCATGAATGAATTTATCCTTTACAGTAGCAATAATTCCTATGCAGATACGGGTGCAGCATCAAAAGAAAACAGGTACCTGCCGGTTGATACAAAAGAAATTAACGTGTTTTTCGTCAACAGCGGTGGCAAGTTGAATAATGTTTCAGAACAAAGCGGGTTGAATCTACTGGGCAACTCACGAAGTTGCACTATAATAAATTCACTTCAGGTCACTGATACCAAAAAGCATATCGAGAATATGTCAGGACTGTAAATCATGTGGCTATTGTTTTTATTATTATTGCTTATATCAACCTATGGTTTTATTGGAAAAAATCATTTTACTAAATAATATTCCTTTGTTTTCTTTGCTAAAAACAGAAGATATTTATATGGTTGCCAGCATTGCTAGTGAAGAAGTCTATGGAAAAGATGACGTTTTATTTTATCAGGGTGATTTAGGGGATAAACTATATATCGTTGTTTCAGGTGAAGTACAGGTTATTAAACAAATAAACGGTGTTGAAACACAGGTTGCAACGATCAAAGAAAATGAAGTACTTGGGGAATTATCTTTATTTGATGCCGAAACACGTACTGCGACAGTACGATGTAATAGTTCTTGCCATTTTCTGGTGATTGAACGTAATCAGATGGAACAATTAGTTTATGAATATCCCGCGATTGCTTTTGGTTTTATCAAAGTGTTGATAAGTCGTATGCGAAATCAAAATTAATGATGTAAAAATGGATTCTGTCAGATGATTTCCATTAATTCGAATGAACGTTGGGCTGTCATTTATTTCTTTGTATTAATGCTGGTATTTTCTTTTGGAACCAGTATTACTCGAAGTCTGGCCATGACTCTATTAGTTCAGCATATGGGGGGCGAAGTTTTACCCTATATCTTTATTATGATAGATGGGATCGCTATGTTTGCATTTTTTGCCTATGCAAATTACAGCAAAAAAATAGCGGAACTTCGTCTGCTAAGTATTCTGTTTATGGTAGCCATTTTATATCTGTCCAGTTTATTGATTTGTATACACGTATTCGAATTTGTATGGCTGTATGCGGCTATATTTGTAGGGTTTTTTATCTGTTTTATTATGATAACAACACATATGGGGACGTTTTTTGCAGCATATTTCACCACTGTACAACTAAAAAGAGTCACTTATGTGATCAACCTTGGTTTGCCTATTGGCGGTATGTTAGGGGGAGCCAGTTTAGTTTTATTATTGCAATATATTAGTGAGCCTGAATCGTTGATGGCTTTAACAGTACTTGCATATATCATAGCATTATTTATCTTAAACTTGATAAATACCAGACTGAGTTCAGTACGTACTGGCTGCAATAAATTTATACTAAAACAAGGTGTTATTAAACAGTTAAGCAGTGCTTTTAATTACATTATTAGTGCTCGTTTAATGAAGTATATGTCCTTGGGAATGGTGTTGTTTGTAGTTTCAAGTAAATTGATGGAATATCAGTACCAAGTCATTATATATCCTGAGACCTTCCCTCAGCCTACTGATCGTGCTCGTTTTTTTGCTATTTATGAGTTTTGGGGGAATTTTGTCTGGATATTTTTGCAGCTATTAATGACTTCAAAATTGTTATCACAAATGAGTATAGGGGCAAGAAGTCTGATACACCCAGTGTTAATGATGTTAGGCTCAATAGGATTGTTCTTTCGTTTTGGGTTTGCAGCTGGAGTTACCAGTCATTTTATTAATCAGGAAATGCGTGGCGCAATTAGATCACCTACCAATAATTTGTTATTTAATGCAGTCCCCCCCAATATGTGGGGTACAAGTAAGGCTTTTTTAAACGGTATTGCATTTCCCTTGGCTACTATAATAGCCAGTATTCTTTTGCTGACTTTGAGTGATTTTCTAAGCAAGGATGAATTGAGATTTTATTTACCATTAATTACTCTGGTCATTAGTGTTTTTTCAATATTGACGGCTTTACCGCAATGGGCTGCATATAATGAAGGTGTTTTTGGTTTATTAAAACACCGGTTTTTTGCCAACAAAAAACAAATTTGTAGAGAAAAAGTTTTGCTGGCAATGGTTAATAAAAAACTCGAGAGTGTAATAGTTGATGAAATCATTATTGCTCTGGATATGATTGCTTTACTGAAAGCGGATGAATTTGTAAATAGTTTAGGAGAGTTATTACAATCCAGCCAGCACAATGATGATACCAGAGTAACAATACACTGCATTAAGACGTTAGCTGCCTTACCTCAGTCTAAAGATATTACATTGTATCTACAGAATGCATTATTAAATGCAAAACATGCAGATATAATAGCGCAACTTCTTTTAGTATTGGTTGAGTATCAGCAGCCTAGTCAGTCGTTCATTATTGCAGTTGAGAAATTACTGCAACATTGTTCTCCTAATGTGTTTGTGGCTGCGAGTTTATACTTATTTAAGCAATCAGATTATCAATCTAAAAAAATGCTGGAACAGGCGGTAATTGCAAGAATTAAACAATCAGAACTTCCTCAGTTTGAATTGTATTTACAAGCTCTGGGTGAACTTAAACAATCTCAATATCGCAGTTTGTTGTTACCTTTTCTGGATGATTCTCGAGAAAAAGTAAGGCTTGCTGCATTTAAAGCAAATATTCAATTGTTACAAGGTGATTTTGACTCCTATCAACCTGTTTTTATTAAAGCTTTAGAGTCTTCAAATAAAGAAATGAAGTTGGCTGCATTATTTGCTTTAAAGCAGTGTAGTCAGATATCTGACTGGAATTCTATTATCAAATTACTTGATAGTTCTGATTCTGTTATGGTCGAGCAGGGGAAGGAAATCTTGTGTTTGCACCTTAATAAAAGTAAAGAAAAGATGTTTTCTCATTTATTCAGTGGGCAGGTGCCAGTAAAACAAAGCTTTGAAATTTTATCCATTATTTATCCCCATTTAAAACAGAAACAAAAAACATGTTTATCTGAACAGGCCGACCATTTCCTGGAACAGTTTGTTTATTTACAAATTTTGTTAGTTGTTTTTCAGAAATATGAACCTGAGAGTACAACAAAACTGTTGATAGAAAAAATTATTCGAGAACGTGCGGCATATTTTTTACATCATGTATTAATTGTCATTACATATAATTGTAATCAACAAGTAGAATTTTTTAATAGGGTTTGTTTTGGCTTACAGTCAGAGTGTAAATCTGATCAGGGTAATGCCTTAGAAGTGTTGTCTCATGGTACTGAGAAATATATATCTGGACGTGTATTGTATTATTTTCAGCATCAGGAAACTGATTTGGAAAATCAGCTTAAAAGCTATCAAATATTATTTAAACAAGAATTATTGTTAAGTAGTGAAAACTACCCGAAGGCTTTACTGAGTATTCAGCATAATTTGCTACAAGCTTGTCTACTAATTGATAAAAATCAATTAGTAGACAATAAAGAGGGTTATCAAAATAGCCAAATTCAATTATTGCTACATACCCAGTAATTGACGAAGAATAGGAATTTCAAGCCACAAAGTCAAGGTATTAGGCGCGCCATGCGCTCGCCTATTCTGATATAGGTTCTACGGCGGTAATATCCCAACCCTGAGTTTGATTGATCTCCGTATCGTTTATCGACGGACCTCGGACTGGAGAAATCGCCGTTAGGGAAACTGCCTTATCTTAAAGGTAAAGACACCAAAATTGCTGATTCAAGATTGATAGCCCACTATTTACAAGCGCAATATAGAAATAATCTAGACGCACATTTAACAGAACTTGAACAAGCCACAGCAAAAGTCTGGCAAAGGTTAATTGAGGAACATTTGTATTGATTGAGCATGTATACCCGGTGGAACTATAGCTATGCTAATTGGCAACAGAATAAACAGGCGATATTTAATGTTTTACCTGTGTTAGCAAGGGATTGTGTTGCATTCGTTTATCAGTATTTGATTAAAAAACAGATCTATGGTCAAGGGGCCGGGCGATTAAGTGAGGATGATATTTTTTCTTTAGCCGCCGAAGATGTATCCGCATTGGCAGTTTTTTTAGGCGAAAAGGATTACTTTATGGGAGATAAACCAACGACTATCGATGCCACAATTTATGGGTTTTTGATTAATATTATCGCCTGCCCCATTGAGTCTCCTTTAAAAAATTTGGTTTTAGAACAAAAGTCTCTAGTGGAATATTGTCAGCGTATGCAAACCCGTTATTTTCCTGAGCGTGGAAAACTTGTACTATGAAAATTTATGACTTTCCTTATGCTCCAAA
>JAPYOW010000030.1:0-4563 GCA_029937975.1 Methylococcaceae bacterium
TAGGCTCATCAGGAGATCCGTTGAATACAGTATTCAGGGCGTAAGCAGAGGTGGCTACTTGAAGGATAGAGCAATAGGTTTTAGGCCTACAGTACTAAAACCTGCAAATCGCTCATCTAAAATAAATCAGTGTGTTTAACTTGTAAATTAGGCAAGCAAGACTAAAGTTGTGAGGGAATGGATTCAGTGGATTGGCATTTACCTATTTATAAAAATAATCACATGAGGAAGTATTTTAATGAAAAAATTAATAATTTTATGCGTTTTGTTGTCTTTTAATGTTACGGCAAACCCTGTCAATGTAAATAATGCGGATGCAAAAACAATATCAGAATCCCTGAAAGGCATAGGCCAGACAAAAGCAGAAGCGATAGTCCAGTATCGTAGCGATAATGGTGCTTTCAAGTCACTGAATGATTTAACAAATGTAAAAGGCATCGGTGAAAAAACTGTTGAGAATAATGCGGATGACATCCTGTTTTCTAGTCCGGAACATGCACAAAAGGGCAATGCCGCCAAATAGCGCCATCCTGTGCAAATGATAAGGACGTTATACAGAGCAGGGCTGCTCTTGCAACAAGGATTAAAAAGCACATAGCCCTGTGTTGTCGCCACACTCAATAGGAGTTGCAGCGGTTGCATGTTGCTCAAATAGCTATCTCGCCTGCACGTTGCCATGTTTGCGTCGCTTGTTAATGAACGTGAGAGTTAGGTGGCAACGCAGGCATTTATCACTTCCATATGGGATCGATTCAAGGCATAATGCAACTGACAAAGGCCGCTAGGGTTGCCATAGTGCTACTGAGGGTGGGCGTTTGAGTGCTGTGACACAAAAATCATTCTACGTGCGGCGAAACAATTACAAATAATTTTCCGGTGCCTGCTGGCCGGAGGTTGGCGGCGAAGGCGGTATAAACGAATTAAGTTTTCAAGGAGCTGACAATGATCATTGTCAGCTGTATCAAATTAATGGAAAAAACTATAAACGTGATCTATCAGGACAGTCTTATATGAAAATTCTTGTTACCGGAGGGGCAGGCTTCATCGGCTCAGCGCTTATTCGACACTTGATTAATGAGAGTTCGCATACTGTGGTGAATGTGGATAAGCTTACCTATGCAGGAAATTTAGAATCACTTGCAGCCATCAGTGATAGCACTCGATATGTTTTTGAACAGGTCGATATTTGCCATGCGGGTGAAATAACCCGGGTTTTAAATCAATATCAGCCTGATCTGATCATGCATCTTGCGGCAGAGTCACATGTTGATCGCTCAATTGATGGGCCGGGTGACTTTATGCAAACCAATATCATCGGAACCTATACATTACTGGAACAAGCCAGAATGTATTACAACGCCCTGGATGAAAGCAGAAAAAGTCACTTTCGTTTTCATCATATTTCGACCGATGAAGTTTATGGCGACCTACCTCACCCGGATGACCGGCATGAAGATCAGTCGCCGTCCTTACCCTTATTTACTGAAGCTACCCGCTATGCACCAAGCTCGCCCTATTCAGCATCAAAAGCCAGCTCAGATCATTTAGTGAGAGCCTGGCAAAGAACCTATGGGCTACCCACACTGATTAGCAACTGTTCCAATAATTACGGGCCCTATCATTTTCCGGAAAAATTAATTCCGCTGGTAATTTTAAATGCACTGGAAGGTAAACCCTTGCCAATATATGGCAAAGGCAATCAAATTCGTGACTGGCTCTATGTTGATGATCATGCAAGAGCCCTCGTGCTGGTTGCGACAATGGGCAAAGTAGGAGAAACCTATAATATAGGGGGACATAATGAAAAACAGAATATTGATGTGGTAAAAAATATCTGCACGATTTTAGATGCAATAAAACCTAAAAACAGATCTTATCAACAACAAATCACCTTGGTGACAGATCGGTCAGGCCACGATATGCGCTATGCGATTGATGCCAGTAAGATTCAAAAAGAATTAGGCTGGAAACCCCTGGAAACATTCGAAACCGGATTGAGAAAAACCATAGAGTGGTATCTGGACAATTCTGCGTGGTGTCAGCATGTGCAAAATGGACAGTATCAGGGGCAACGGTTAGGAGCCAATATATGAAAGGTATTATTTTAGCAGGCGGCTCAGGGACCCGGCTTTATCCATTAACCAGAGGCGTTTCAAAGCAGCTACTCCCTATCTATGATAAACCGATGATTTATCATCCCTTATCGGTATTAATGATGGCTGGCATTCAAGACATTTTGATTATCACCACGGCAGAAGATCAGGCGAGTTTTAAGCGATTATTAGGCGATGGCACCGAGATAGGCTTGAATTTTGACTATATTATTCAGCCCTCACCGGATGGCCTGGCACAGGCTTTTATTTTAGGAAAAGCGTTTGTGGGGGATGATGATGTCTGTCTGGTGCTGGGTGATAATATTCATTATGGCCATGACCTCAGAAGGGTATTGGCTTCAGCGGTGGCAAATGTCAAGACAGAAAATAAAGCAACGGTCTTTGCCTATCATGTTGCAACTCCGGAACAATATGGCGTTGCCGAGTTTGATGAGCAAGGTAATGTGATTAGTCTAGAAGAAAAACCCGCACAGGCAAAAAGTAATTATGCTGTGACGGGACTGTATTTTTATCCGAATGATGTGCTTAAAAAAGCAGCTAGCATCAAACCGTCTGCCCGCGGCGAGCTTGAAATTACCACGGTTAACCAGTGCTATTTAAGTGAGCAGCGCTTAAAAGTAGAGCTTTTAGGCAGAGGCTATGCCTGGTTGGATACGGGAGCACATGAAAGTTTATTGGAAGCCTCACAATTTGTTGAAACCATAGAGAAACGACAGGGATTAAAAGTGGCCTGTATCGAAGAAATAGCGTTTGAACAAGGCTATATCAATCAGCAGCAACTTATAGCATTGGCACAGCCGTTGGCAAAAAATCAATATGGCCAATATTTACTTCGGCGAGCGCAATAAGGCCTATTGACATGAAATATATCCAACAACATATTCCCGAGGTTTTGTTAATAGAACCCCAGGTTCATGGTGATGACAGGGGTTATTTTGTCGAAACATTTCGTCAGGACCTGTTGGAACAAACCATTGGCTATAAGCTAAATTTTGTGCAAGATAATGAATCTAAATCAGCGCAGGGGGTATTGCGTGGCTTGCACTTTCAATGCCCCCCGTTTGCACAGAGTAAACTGGTCAGAGTGATAGACGGAAAAGTGCTGGATGTTGTTGTTGATATCCGTACAGGCAGTCCTACTTTTGGGCAGCAGGTGAGCGTGCAATTGAGTTGTGAGAATAGGCAGCAGCTTTTCATCCCCCGTGGATTTGCCCATGGTTTTGTGGTGTTGAGTGATACTGCAACTTTTGTCTATAAAGCGGATAATTACTATTCCGCAGAATGTGAGGGGGGGCTGGCATTTGATGATGACGCACTGAATATAGACTGGCAAATAGAGCGCAGTCACTTACAACTCTCAGACAAAGATAGCCGGCAGCCAGGAATAGCAGAATTAGGCGCGATTTTTGATTACTCGGTGGATTGTTATGCCGATTAAAACCATTTTAGTGACAGGCAGTCAGGGCCAGGTAGGACAGTCTTTGCAGCAGGTGGCCGGGCAATACCCGCAGTATCAATTTACCTTCGTCAATCGACAAATACTGGATTTGAGTCAGGCAGATCAGATCCAGCGTTATTTTCAACATCATCAATATGATCTGATTATCAATTGTGCCGCTTATACGGCAGTTGACCAAGCAGAACAAGAACCCGAGTCCGCTGATAAGCTTAACCATCTGGCGGTTAAGCACCTGGCAGAAATCACCCGGCAACACCATGCCAGACTTATTCATATCAGTACAGATTATGTGTTTGATGGTCAAGGGTTTACGCCTTATAGCGAGAGTGAGCGGACGAATCCACAAACTGTCTATGGGCTCAGCAAGCTTATGGGTGAACTGGCTATTCAAGATATCCCGGTGCGGGCAATAATTATTCGAACCAGTTGGGTTTATGCCGAATGGGGTCATAATTTTGTTAAAACCATGTTAAAACTTGGACAACAGCGGGATCAGCTTCGCGTGGTTTCTGACCAGATAGGCAGTCCCACATATGCCAAAGATTTAGCATTGGCGATTATCAATATCGTAGAAGCCAGCCAAACGAGTGATCAGATATTTAACCCGGTAGCTGCTGTCAGTTCTGTGTATCACTACAGTAATGAAGGCGTATGTAGCTGGTATGATTTTGCTAAAGCCATCTTTGAGCTCAGCCATACTGACTGTCAGCTCATACCGATAGAAAGTAAAGACTACCCTACTCCGGCAACAAGACCCTGTTACAGCGTATTAAATAAAACCAAAATCAAACAACAAACGGGTTTAAATATTCCTTACTGGAAAGACTCCTTGCGCAACTGTCTGGAAAACCTGGGGGAAGCTCATTGAGCATATACCGTAAGGGTACATACGAGAGGGCCTTGGAAAGGTTATTTTTGGCACGATAGGATGCTCCTTGTCGGTTACTTCAGTATTACTCAATCATCAACTCCCCCTTTGCTGCGTTGCGC
>JAPYOW010000030.1:4663-16735 GCA_029937975.1 Methylococcaceae bacterium
TTGTCGGTTACTTCAGTATTACTCAATCATCAACTCCCCCTTTGCTGCGTTGCGCATTACGGCATGCTCTGTTCATGTCGTTGTTGGCAAGGCTTATCCCATGCTGCAACTATTTAATCTGCATTGTCGTTGAAAGCAGACTAACAGAGCGCTAGCGGAGGGATGGTTTTTAGTCCGCGGTAGGCGGCAGGGAAATCTGGCAATCCCAGGTGTGGGATAGTACGCCCCAGAGTTTAGGGATAGGCAGCGGTGCGCTGAAGGCCTTCTCATGGTCAAGGGAATATTACGCATTGGGTGTTGAATAGTCCGTTCAGGTCATCGTCGGCGAGGGGTTGAATTTTTTGACAGTCAGGGCGGTTACCTACGACTGCAAAGGTTAAGTATCACTTGCCTGCGAATGGCTTGTCGTACGGATAGCATTAGGGAGAGTGTTGAGTGTGACAGAGCTTAAACAACATGTGTGTATGTTTGAGATAAAGAGGTTAAAGGAGAGTTTTTTTGTGGGAGGTAAAAATGTCGGCAGTGTTCATTCATATGATGGTGTTATGTAAAGACTTGGAGCGTATGGGATGATTCCAGTGATTATGTCGGGGGGTAACGGGACACGGCTTTGGCCCTTATCGAGAAAGGGTAAACCTAAGCAGTTTTTAAATTTGTTTGGAGATACTACTTTATTCCAGGATACCTTGGCTCGGCTGGATGGCCTGGATGATCTTCAGGCGCCCATAATTGTATGTAATTACGATCACCGGTTTATGGTTGCCGAACAGTTACAAGAGCTCAATCGTGAGCATGCCGGGATATTGTTAGAGCCCTTTGCGCGTAATACGGCACCTGCAATTGCGATAGCCGCGTTGCAAGCACAGCAGTCGGCTGAAGATCCCCTGTTATTAGTATTGGCGGCAGATCATGTGATCCCTGATGTTCAGGCCTTTCACCAAGCAGTGAATAGCGCACGAGAGCAGGCGAATAAAGGGGCTTTGGTCACTTTTGGTATTGTGCCTACTGCTCCGAATACCGGTTATGGTTATATTGAAGCCGTTGAAAAAGCCAAGGTGAGTGTAGTGAAGGCGTTTGTGGAAAAGCCTCCGCTTGCGACTGCTGAAGAGTATGTTAAATCAGGCAGCCATTATTGGAATAGTGGTATGTTTTTATTTAAAGCATCGGTATTTATGGCTGAACTGGAGCGGTTTGCGCCCGAAATAGTTAAGGCTTGTCGGCTAGGGATATCAGAGGCACAAAAAGATCTGGACTTTCTCCGGATAGAGCCAACCGCATTTAAACAATGCCCCGCCGATTCTATTGATTATGCGGTGATGGAAAAAACAGATAAAGCGGTTGTCGTGCCACTCAATGCCGGATGGAGTGATGTTGGATCTTGGTCTTCTTTATGGCAATGTGCCCAGCAAGATGAACTGGGCAATGTGGTGGAGGGGGATGTTATTTTAGAGGGTGTGCGCGATGCATATATTCAGAGTGAGCACCGTTTGGTTGCTGTGTTAGGGCTGGATAATATTGTGGTGGTGGAAACCGCAGATGCGGTGATGGTTGCCAGTAAAGACAGCGTCCATAATGTGAAAGCCGTGGTGAATCAGTTGATACAAAGTCAGCGGCCAGAAGCAGAGACACATCGATTATGTTATCGGCCCTGGGGCTATTATGATTGCATTGATGTGGGGCAACGCTTTCAGGTCAAACATATTACCGTGCATCCGGGGGCTTCGCTATCATTACAAATGCATCATCATCGCGCCGAACACTGGACGGTGGTATCAGGTACGGCAAAGGTGACCTGTGGCGATAAGGAGATGTTACTGAGTGAAAATGAATCGACTTATATTCCGTTAGGTATTGTTCACCGACTTGAAAATCCAGGGAAATTACCCCTAGAAATCATTGAAGTGCAATCCGGTAGTTATTTGGCGGAAGATGATATTGTACGTTTGGCAGATGATTATCAGCGCTAATTGCCCGTGTAAGTTCAGGCGTTGGTTTCATCCCGGTTAATGATAGCCTTATTCCATCCTCAGCAGTTGCACTGTAGGGTATGAGGCAATCTATTGCGATGCTGACGGGCAAGTTATATTCCTGATAAGAGCAAGGGCATTAAATTTAATACCCAGACGGTGAAATCTAAAAAGTAGATGAGTTAGCGACCAGGGAACAATATATGCTGCTTGCTGAGGATGAATTTAGTGAAAGTGGAGTATTGTTGCAGAACCTGCACTTACCAGCAGTTGCTTTCGATACAGGGCTTTACTATGAAAATCACTTCTTGGCTTTTTTCTGTGAGCATTGCCTGAGTGGAATGCATATCGGTATATATGAGCATTCCTCCGTCTCCCGAGATTGTCTCCAAACTATGTGGCTGCAACGTGGGGCCAAGCTGACCTCTTTAGCTCGCTCTGATGACGGCTGGCAATCAGCGGGAAAATCGGTAAGTGGTCAAACAGCCGTTTTGTTTTACAGGAAATCATTATTGATAATGATGATATAGTTGACCTGCGCCCGTCAGGCAACGCTCCCGAATTTCGAGGTTACACAGAATCAGGTGCTGATCTGCAAGCTATTGATTTAAAAAAGATCTGTATGACGGTGCCCAGACAGTGGCATAGCCATGTTTTGTTAGCAGGTTAGCTGTTGTGAGACTTCATGATCGCAGGGTTTGAGCAGCTTGGGTGTATTAATAATGAAGGCTATGCTGGCTGCAGATGGGGGCTTTGTGTTGGAGCTGAGGAGGTGTCCTACACATTGTTGAAGGCAAAAAAAAACTCTTTTTGTTGTTTAGACAAAAAGAGTTCTAGAAACAAGCATAAAAATGAGGAGAATGTGCTTGATATAATCTTTAGCGAGGTTATGTGCTTAAGGAGTAATATACTATACAGGCATCAAAATAATAAACAATAGGCTGTTTATTTAATTAATTGTTTCTCTTTGGTTTACAATACGCACTGTTAATTCGGTCAACCAGAGCTTTATCATGGATAAATTAGTCAGTATGCAAGTGTTTGTCAGTGTGGCAAGGCGGGGCAGTTTTGCCGGAGCAGCCAGAGAACTGGGTATTTCCAGGGCCATGGCAACCAAACATATTATGTCTTTGGAGCGTTTGTTGAGTACACGCTTATTTAACCGGACCACACGAAGTCTGCATTTGACCGAGGTTGGGGTTACTTATCTGGAGAAATGCCAGCAAATTTTAGTTGATGTCGATGAGATGGAAGCGGCGGTTACCCAGTTGCAAGTAGAACCCCGGGGCATTTTAAAGATTAGTGCGCCGCCCGTTATTGGCTCCACGCATATTGCACCGGCTATTGCGGAATTTTTAAAGATGCATGAAGGTTTATCTGTAGAAATCATATTAAAAGGCAGTCAGGCGGATATTATTGATGAAGGGATTGATATAGGAATATTTTTGGGTGAATTAGCGGACAGTACTCTGGTCGCCCGAAAATTGGCGCGTTCACCCCTGGTCGTGTGCGGGGCACCAGCGTATTTTGAGCGTTACGGAGTTCCAGAGCATCCCGATGAGTTATATCAGCATAGTTGTTTGGTTAATTGGGCGATACCTCCTTATAATAGATGGAAATTCAGTGGGGAATGGGGAGAAAAGGACATCAAGGTCACGGGGCGGATGGAGTCTAATGTTGCTGATCCGATCCGTATAGCGGCGAATAGAGGTTTGGGAATGGCGATGTTACCCCATTATATTGTAGGAAGAGATATAGAGAAGGGTAAATTACGGGTGGTGCTGGAACAATATAGTATTGCACCGCTGGAGATACATGCCATTTACCCCCATCGAAAATATTTATCAGCGAAAGTCAGACATTTTCTGGATTTTTTGCAGGATTGGATGCCCAATCGAGTGGGGATGGTTTGCTAAAGGACTCCATGAAAGTTATGCCTACAAACCGCACAGTGACGGAAGCGAAATGGGATGCTATTTACCAAAAAAAGGATTTTTCATGGGTGGCAGATTTTTTGCTTGAGAATAGTTTTTTATTACCCCGGCAGGGGAAGGCATTAGATTTGGCCAGTGGCTTAGGGGAAAATGCCTTGTTTTTAGCCGGCCAAGGACTGGAGTCGCATGCCTGGGACATTTCTTCGATGGCTTTAACTCGATTGAAAAAAAAAGCAGCACAGAAAAACCTCGTTATAGCGGTTAAACACACGGATATTGTCGCGGCTAAGTTGCCAAAAAATGAGTTTGATGTCATTGTTGTGTGTCGTTTTCTTGATCGATCCCTAAGTCATGCGATAATAGACTGTTTAAAACCAGACGGCCTGCTTTTTTATAAAACTTATGTAAAAGAAAAAATAGCCGTCGACGGGCCAGGTAACCCGGATTTTTTATTAGACAGAAATGAGTTGCTAAATATTTTCAACCCCTTAACTGTCGTTGCCTACAGAGAAAATAGTCGTTTGGGTGATTTAACCTGTGGCGACAGGAATGAAGCCTATTTTATTGGTCAAAAACGGCATTAAAACGCATGATTGAAGAATTAAACCCTATACAGTGTTGGCGTTTTTTACAAGAAACCCCGGCAGCCGTCATCATTGATGTACGAACAGCCATTGAGCATTCTTTTGTTGGACATCCTCCCGGGGCTAAGCCCATAGCTTGGAAGGAGTTTCCAGGAATGAAACCCAATTTGCAGTTTGTGGAACAGGTTGCAGCAACGGTTCCTGATAAAAATGTGCCACTCCTGCTCCTTTGCCGGAGTGGAGCCAGGTCCCTAGCGGCTGCTAAGGTTTTGGAAGATGCAGGTTATCAACATTTAATTAATATTAAAGAGGGCTTTGAAGGGGATTTAGACAAACAAAAACACAGAGGGACGGTCAATGGCTGGCGATTTCATGGTCTCCCCTGGATACAAAGTTAGCAGCGAGAGTGATTTCGCAAACCACATAACATTAAACATAATAAAGTAAATAGTAAAGTGATAGAAAAATTAAGAAATATTGCAATCATTGCTCATGTTGACCACGGAAAAACCACATTGGTTGATAAATTACTGGAGCAGTCAGGTACTTTCTCAGAGCATGAGAAAATAGGCGAAAGAATGATGGATTCCAACGATCTTGAAAAAGAACGAGGGATTACCATTCTGGCAAAAAACACAGCAATTGATTGGAATGGCTATCACATTAATATTGTAGACACTCCTGGACATGCTGATTTTGGTGGTGAGGTTGAACGTGTTCTTTCCATGGTTGATTCTGTTTTGTTGTTGGTTGATGCGGTCGATGGCCCGATGCCACAAACCCGGTTTGTTACGAAAAAAGCCTTTGCACTGGGCTTAAAGCCGATTGTAGTGATTAATAAAATAGATAGACCGGGAGCAAGGCCTGACTGGGTGGTGGATCAGACATTTGATTTATTCGATAACCTGGGGGCTACTGACGAGCAATTAGATTTTCCTATTATTTATGCCTCTGCTTTGAATGGCTTTGCCGGATTGGAGGAAGATGTTTCGGGTGGTGATATGACACCTTTATTTGAAACCATTGTGGAAAAGGTTGAGGCACCGGTTGTAGATGTTGATGCTCCTTTTCAGATGCAGGTGATCAGTCTGGATTACAACTCCTACGTAGGTGTTATCGGTGTTGGGCGTATTCAACGAGGTAGCGTGAAGCGCAACATGCCTCTCACGCTCATTGATTGTGAAGGCAATACCCGAAATGGGCGTATGCTGAAACTTTATGGCTTTAATGGTCTGGAGCGTGTTGAGATCGAGACAGCTCATGCCGGCGATATTATTGCTTTTTGCGGGATTGATAAATTACAAATCTCAGAAACAATATGTGATCCTGATGATGTAATGGCATTGCCTGCATTGTCGATAGATGAGCCGACAGTAAGTATGACATTTCATGTCAATAACTCACCTTTTGCAGGTAAAGAAGGTAAATTTATCACTACCCGTCAAATTCGGGATCGTTTAGATAAAGAATTACAGCACAATGTCGCTTTGCGAGTGACGCCCACAGATGATCCCGATAAATTTAAAGTGTCAGGGCGTGGTGAGTTGCATTTATCGGTACTGATCGAAAATATGCGTAGAGAAGGCTTTGAGATGGGGGTTTCTCGTCCTGAAGTGATTATCAAAGAAATTGATGGGGTAAAGTCTGAACCTTTTGAATATGTAACTATTGAAGTTGAAGATCAGCATCAGGGGACTATCATGGAAAAGTTGGGTGACCGTAAAGGTGACTTAAAAGACATGGTTCCGGATGGTAAAGGCCGTATCAGACTGGAATATATTGTGCCTTCGCGTGGTTTACTGGGTTTTCAGACAGAATTTCTGACGGCTACCTCAGGCTCAGGTTTGTTTTATCATGTGTTTGATCATTATGGTCCCGTCAAGGCCGGTGATGTGGGAACCCGTAATCGAGGCGTTTTGATTTCTATGGCAAAAGGCAAGGCGGTTGACTACTCTTTATATCCCTTGCAGGCAAGGGGCGAGTTGTTAGTGGTGAATGGCGATGAAATATATGAAGGGATGCTGGTGGGTATCCATTCCCGGACCAATGATCTGGTGGTGAATCCGACCAAGCCTAAGCCACTGACCAATGTCAGAGCCTCTGGGACCGATGACAGCCTGGTTTGTGCAAAGATTCAAAAAATGACATTAGAGCAAGCGCTGGAATTTATTGATGAGGATGAGCTGGTTGAAGTGACGCCCCAGGCAATTCGCTTGCGTAAAATTTTATTGACAGAAGTTCAGCGGAAACGTGCTAAATAATTTGGCGGGAATTTAATTTTAAAAAAATCGCAGGCAAAATAAAACCCCCAACACTGTAAAGTGAGGGGGTTTTATAGATCGCTTGATTGGCAAATACATGTCCTTCCTTGGCAGCCTTCCTGCTGATATATCCTTAAAGTCCTTTTTCTGTTTAGCGACGGGTTTATTATGCCAAAAGACAAACCAGTTGTCTGTCGGCCAAGGATTAAAGTTGTGCCAGCTTTTACTGACATGAAGGCAGAAGAAAGATAGTTAATCGCGTAATTTGGCGACAATTGTATGCTGTGCGCGTATTTAAAATATATTGTAGGTGAGTAATGAATCAACGAATCGTTGAGGTTGAGAGAAATACACTCGAAACGCAAATTAAGATCAGTATCAATCTGGACGGAACGGGAGCATCCACGTTTCAGACCGGTGTGCCTTTTTTAGATCATATGCTTGATCAGGTTGCCCGGCATGGCTTGATAGATTTGGATATAAACGCCAAAGGGGATCTGGAAATTGATGCGCATCATACTGTCGAAGATATCGGCATCACTTTGGGCCAGGCATTTAAACAGGCGTTGGGTGATAAAAAAGGTATTGTTCGTTATGGCCATGCCTATGTGCCTCTGGATGAAGCCTTATCCAGAGTGGTTATCGATTTCTCAGGCCGGCCGGGTTTGTGTTATCAGGTGACCTACCCCCGAGCGAGTATTGGTGGCTTTGATGTGGATTTATTTCGTGAGTTTTTTCAGGGCTTTGTTAATCATGCCGGGGTCTCCTTACATATTGATAATCTGAAAGGACAAAACGCACACCATGTGGCAGAAACTATTTTTAAAGCCTTTGGAAGAGCGTTAAGAATGGCCATTACAGCGGACCCAAGAATGGCTGGAATTATGCCCTCGACCAAAGGTTCGTTATAATAAACAAAGCCCAGGTTCAAGCTGAAAGCCACACAAAGTAAAACTGAGTGTTTTTTTAGCTTTTGCCTTATGACCTGTTATTTTTTACTTTTTTAGCTGATTTTTACTATGTCATCAGTCGCTGTTATTGACTACGGAATGGGTAATCTACATTCCATTGAAAAAGCGTTGCAACACGCCTCACCTGAATCGGATATCCAGATTACATCAGATATAGCGCACATAAAACAGGCTGATCGCGTTGTATTTCCCGGTGTGGGGGCCATTAGGGATTGTATGCTGGCCTTAAACCAGTCGGGTTTATCTGATACGATCAAAGAAGTGGCAGCCAGTAAACCTTTTTTAGGGATTTGCCTGGGCATGCAGGCTTTGTTAACACAGAGTGATGAAAATAATAAAACGGCGTGTTTAGGGGTTTTTAATGGACGTGTTGAGCATTTTCCATCAGGCATGGTCGACAAGCAAGGCAACCGTTTGAAAATCCCACATATGGGCTGGAATCAGGTGATTCAAAAAGACCATCCCTTATGGCAGGATATTCCTCAAAATAGTCGGTTTTATTTTGTGCATAGCTATTTTGTAAAGCCAGAAAATTCAAAAGAGACCATTGCGAGTACAGAATATCCAGAGATGTTTTGCAGTGCATTGGCCAAAGACAATATTTTTGCCGTACAATTTCATCCGGAAAAAAGCCAGACAGTTGGCATTCAATTACTCAGAAACTTTCTGTCTTGGGATGGAAAGTGTTAGATAATATATTGTCCGCCTATTTAAGATTTAACTATTTGAGATTTAGACTATGTTGCTTATACCTGCAATAGATTTGAAAGAAGGAAAGTGTGTTCGTTTGCGTCAGGGCCGTATGGAAGATGATACCGTCTTTTCAGACGATCCCGTGGCTGTTGCTGCTAAGTGGGTTGAGCAGGGGGCCAGACGTATTCATTTGGTTGATCTGGACGGAGCGTTCGCAGGCAAGCCTAGAAATGCGGGTGTTATCCATGCTATTGCCAGTGCTTTTCCCGATGTTCCCGTGCAAATCGGTGGCGGTATTCGTGATGAGGATACCATTCAGGGTTATCTGAATGCCGGGGTTAAATATGTCATTATCGGTACAAAAGCGGTGACTGAACCCCATTTTGTCAGCGATATTGCCGTTGAATTTCCAGGACATATTATTATTGGTCTGGATGCGAAAGAGGGCAAGGTGGCGATTGATGGCTGGTCGAAGTTATCTAAACATAATGTGATTGATTTGGCTCAAAAATATGAATCAGATGGGGTCGAGGCTATTATTTATACCGATATAGCCAGAGATGGTATGATGCAAGGAGTGAATGTGGACGCGACTGCACAACTGGCCAGAGCCATTAATATCCCGGTGATTGCATCCGGTGGAATCACAAATATGGATGATATTCATGCCTTAGGCAATGTCTCCGGGGATGGCATCATGGGTGCGATTACCGGACGTGCAATCTATGAAGGGACTCTGGATTTTGCCCAAGCTGAAAAAATCGCACAGACATATAGTTAGTTATGGGATTAGCAAAACGTATTATTCCTTGTCTGGATGTTGATAATGGCCGAGTGGTCAAAGGCGTCAAGTTTGTCAATATTCGAGATGCAGGTGATCCTGTCGAGGTAGCCAGGCGTTATGACCGGGAAGGTGCCGATGAAATCACTTTTCTGGATATTACCGCGACCAGTGATAACCGAGAAACCCTTGTGCATGTTGTAGAACAGGTGGCCAGTGAAGTTTTTATACCTCTTACCGTAGGGGGAGGGATCAGAGAACTGGAAGATATTCGACGGATGCTGAATGCCGGTGCAGACAAAGTCGGGATTAACAGTGCTGCGGTCTTTAGGCCTGAGTTTGTAAGGGAAGCCGCAGAAAAATTTGGTTCACAATGTATTGTCGTGGCGATTGATGCCAAAAAAGTCAGTGATAAAAATCAACCCGATCGCTGGGAGATTTTCACCCATGGTGGTCGCAAAGCTACAGGTCTTAATGCCATCGACTGGGCGATCAAGATGGTGGAGTATGGTGCGGGTGAAATTTTACTGACCAGTATGGATAGAGATGGTACCCGGGAAGGGTTTGATTTGGTTTTAACTCGGGCGATCAGTGATGCCGTTTCGGTACCTGTCATTGCCTCAGGCGGCGTGGGTAATCTGCAGCATTTAGCCGATGGTGTGAATAAAGGTAAAGCCGATGCGGTGTTAGCCGCCAGTATTTTTCATTTTGCTGAATACAGTGTGGAACAAGCTAAACTGCATATGCAATCGGAAGGTATTGAGGTGCGTTTATAATGGTTGAATCCTGGCTGGATGAGATACGCTGGACTGAAGAGGGTCTGGTTCCGGTGATAGCTCAGCTGGCAGAGAGCAATAGAGTGGTGATGTTTGCCTGGATGAACAGGGCGTCGTTACAACTCACGGTAGAAAGCGGTTATGCTGTTTATTGGTCAAGGTCAAGACAGCGTTTATGGCGTAAAGGTGAAGAATCAGGGCATCAGCAAAAAGTCATTGATATACAGTTGGATTGTGACGAAGATGTGATCTTGCTGAAGATAGAACAAATAGGGGGTATTGCTTGTCATACCGGCAGACAAAGCTGTTTTTATAGAAGTCTGATTGAAGGGCAATGGCAAGCCAAAGAACCGGTATTAAAAGACCCCAGCGACATTTATAAATAATGCAGACTGGATCAACGGTGGCTGATCCAGTGAACCATGAAAATGTTGGATTAGGCTCCGCTTGTCCAGCCCTCGGAAGAATACAAATGAGTGAAGTTTTACAGCAATTGGCAGAAATATTAGAGCAGCGTAAAAAGCAGTCTGCTGATGAATCCTATGTGGCTAGCTTATATGCGAAAGGTCTGGATCATATCCTGAAGAAAATCGGTGAAGAAGCCACGGAAACCGTCATCGCGGCAAAAGGTGGAGATAAACAGCAAATTGTCTATGAGACGGCTGATTTATGGTTTCATTCCATGGTGATGTTGGCGGATCAAGGTTTAGGGCCGGAGGATGTGCTGGCCGAATTACAGCGCCGATTTGGTTTGTCGGGGCTAGAAGAAAAAGCGCAACGCAGTCAAAAATAAACAAGTGGACTATTGAGTATGGACCCACTGTGAATAGCGGCTAATCAAAACAAGATGTATCAGGAGTAAAGAAATGGGTATGAGTATTACTCAATTATTAATAATATTGGCAATAGTGATTGTTTTATTTGGCACTAAGCGTTTACGCAATATTGGCGGTGACTTGGGTGGCGCCATCAAAGGTTTTCGCTCCGCCATCAAGGACGGTAGTGAAGATAAGAAAATTTCAGAAGAAGAAGGCAATGCTATTGATAGTGATGTCGTTTCCAGCAGCGATGTAAATTCAACCAAGTCAGAAAAATAGTATGTTTGATGTTGGTTTCTGGGAATTGTGCCTGGTGGGTCTGGTCAGTTTACTGGTGATAGGGCCTGAAAAGTTACCAAAAGCGGCACGAGTGGCGGGTTTCTGGCTGGGTAAAACTCGCAATATGCTGGCCTCAGCCAAAGCAGAAATGCAGCAGGAGCTGCAGGCTGAAGAAATGCGTCAAATTCTTAAAGAGCAAGCAGGGGGCGAAGAAATTAAAACCCTGATCGAAGACAGTTCTGATGTCGTCAGTGACATCAAGACGACCTTAAAATCTTTGCCTGAAGAGCCTAAGTAATACAAATTGATGAGCCATAATGAACCCGGTCCGGTCTTTGAAGACCAGCCTTTTATCAGTCATTTAGTCGAGTTACGTAACCGTTTATTACGCGTTGTGGTATTTATTCTCGTGGTATTTTTATGTGCAGCTCCCTTTGCCAATGAGATTTATGCTTTTTTAGCCGGTCCTTTACTCCAGCATCTGCCTGAAACAAGCAGCATGATAGCAACCGATGTTGCCTCCCCTTTTTTTACACCTTTCAAATTAGCCTTAGTGGCTTCCATTTTTATTTCTGTTCCGGTGATTTTTTATCATTTCTGGGGGTTTGTAGCGCCAGGCTTGTACAGGCATGAAAAGAAAATGATTTTGCCTTTATTGGCCGCAAGTACCGGGCTTTTCTATTTAGGCGTGGCATTTGCTTATTTTGTGGTTTTCCCCCTGGTGTTTGGATTTTTAACTGCAGCTGCACCCGAAGGGGTGGCGGTAATGACCGACATCACTAAATATCTGGATTTTGTATTGACCCTGTTTTTTGCTTTTGGCTTGTCTTTTGAAGTCCCTATTTTTACCATTGTCTTGGTCTGGACAGGGCTTGTTTCACGGAAAAGTCTGGCAGAAAAGCGGCCTTATGTGATTGTAGGTGCTTTTATCTTAGGCATGTTTTTGACCCCTCCAGATGCTATTTCACAAACCTTATTAGCCATACCGATCTGGATGTTATTTGAAGT
>JAPYOW010000030.1:16835-25733 GCA_029937975.1 Methylococcaceae bacterium
TAGCCAGCAATTGCTAAGCTTCACGATTGGGATGAATAAGGTCAGATTTCAAATGCTGAGCACGCAATATGTTGGCTAGACTATCAAGATCAATAGCGGGGTGGATGGCAATAGCCATTTGCTGGTAAAGTTCAGCGCTACGCATAAAAAACACAGCCGGTTCCGGCACTCCCTGCATGACAACTTTGATTAGCTTCGGCTATCATGGGTGTTAAATTAGCTTGCATTTATTGTTGAGGTATCTTCCTTAACAGATCATTTCCTCGTATAAGAATTAAGTAGTTCAGGTTGATACTGATCCGGTAAAGCGGCTGCTTGGACGCAGTTTGGTGCGGGCCATTTCGCCAGGTTGACCTGCAGGAATGACTTGGTGAGTGCTGAGTTTGCTTAATATAGAGGGATAGCTGGTACCCCTGTTGCATCCGCCAGATGCTCATCCAATGCAAGAATGGCAGCAGCTTGAGGGCATTTGCTAAAACAGGATCGACTTTGTGCCAGTAGACGGCACAGAAATAACACCATAACGGCTTTGTTCATGAGGATAAGCTACAGCATTTTAGGTTAGGCAATGAAAAAAAATGTATTAATTACCGGTGCGGCCAAACGGATAGGGGCATCTTGCGTACGCATGTTTCACCAGCAAGGCTGTAATGTTTTTTTACACTATAGATCATCCAAACAGGAGGCACTTCAGCTTTCTGAAGAATTAAATCATATCCGGCCCGGCTCAGTAAAAATAATGCAGGCGGATTTGTTAAATAGCGATGAATTATCAGCACTTGCTCAACAGGCTGAATCCGCGTGGGGTACGTTGGATGTTCTGGTGAATAATGCATCGACATTTTATCCCCGCTCGGTTGCTACGGTCACCGAGCAAGATTGGGAGATAGTGTTAGGCAGTAATTTAAAGGCCCCTTTTTTTCTTTCTCAGCACTTAGCCGGTGCATTGGCTGCAACGCATGGCTGCATTATCAATATCATTGACGTTTATGCCGAACGAGGGCTTATGGGGTATCCAGTCTATAGTATTGGCAAAGCAGGGCTGGCAAGTATGACTAAGGTCCTGGCTAAAGAATTAGGGCCTGATGTAAGAGTTAATGGGGTGTCTCCGGGGGCTATTTTATGGCCGGAAAAAGATTTGACGGAGCAGGAAAAAGCCGAGATTTTGCAGCGGGTGGTTTTAAAAAGGAAGGGGGAGGCTGAAGATATTGCTAAAGCAGTCTGCTATTTGGCGAAAGATGCGCATTATATGACGGGACAAATAATAACTGTCGACGGAGGGCGTTCATTGTTTTGCTAAAAGACCATGCCTGAGAACCACAGTGTGATTGCCAGGCATGGAACCAAATGTCAGACTATTTCAAGCACAGGTTTACTTTTTTACGGCAACGGGTTCTGTTATAAGTATTTCTTTTGCATTTTTTATATATCTTTGCTGCGGTAGGTCTTAACTGGACAAATGTCAAGCAGCTTGGCTTAGTTGTTGTGGCTGTCTGGCTTGCTGCCGGTATGGTGTTAGCTGGTTCAATTTCTTTTTCAACTGCCATCGCAGAGCTTGTCGACATAGCGAACAAAAGAAGGAAGATGCTTGATTTGGTTTTTTTGTGAGTATGATTCATATGTAATGGAATTTCATTAGAAAGTGTGGTTATTTGCCAGGCTTGATAAGCAAGATGGCTAAAAGTGCGTTTTATACGTCAAAATTTATAGGGATAATCGTTTGTTTAAGATTAGATTTATCGTAACCACGCCATAATGTAGCATAATTTATTTGTCGAGTGGGGTGTATTAACTCAGGGGCAATTTCGGCAAGGGGTTCAAGTACAAAAGCATAAAGTTCTATTTCATCGCGTGGCAGATGCAAGCGACCATCGCTCATGATCAGGTCACCGTAGAGAATTAGGTCTAGATCCAGTGTTCTTGCGGCATATTTTCGGCTGTCACGTGTTCTGCCGTGATTCAGTTCAATATGTCTGAGAGTTTTAGCGACTGCTTTAACTTCAAGGTCCGAATTAAATTGCACCACCAGGTTATGAAAATCATTGCCTTCAAAGCCAACTGCTGCAGTTTCATAAAGGCTGGAGATAAGCAGGGGGCCAAACTCTTCTTTCAGTGCATGTAAGCTGGAAGGGATGTGGATCTCTTTATCAATATTGCTACCAATGCTAATGTAACCTGTGGGCATGGCTTATTTTACTCCGCGTTCGATTATAATGCCAACATCCCGGGCACGACTGATGGCGCCTCTCTTATTCAAGGTGACTTTAACCCAAGGCGTATTAAATTCAGTCAATAAAATATGGGCGATTTCCTCTGCTAGTTTCTCGACCAAAAAAAACGTACTTTGTTCAACAAAGGAGACGATACGCTCAGAAACAGCTTTATAATCCAGGGTGTGTTGAATGTCTTCGGTTTCCGCTGCTTTTCTTATGTCAAAAGCCATTTCAATATCAAGCACTATGGTTTGCTTGGTTTCTCTTTCCCAGTCATAGATGCCGATGATGGTGGCGGCTTCTAATGCACCTAAAAAAATGATGTCCATTATGGTTTCCGGTTAAAATAAAAACACTAAGTATCAGGGAAATGTCTTTGCTATACAAGTTTGATTATCAGGAGATGAAATGATTGAGTGGATATTAGTGCCTTTGGCATATTTGATTGGCTCGGTATCAAGTGCCATTATTGTGTGTCGATTAATGGGTCTTGAAGATCCACGAGAGCAGGGGTCTGGAAATCCGGGGGCAACCAATGTAATGAGGATAGGCGGTAAAAAAGCAGCGGCAATTACACTGCTTGGTGATGTCTTAAAAGGCTTTGTGCCCGTTCTCATCGCAAAAACAATGGGGGGTGAAGCGTGGCTATTGGCTTTAGTGGCATTTGCTGCCTTTTTAGGACATTTATATCCTGTATTTTTTGGTTTTAAAGGCGGTAAGGGGGTGGCGACAACGCTGGGTGTTGCGTTGGGTGTCAACTGGATGCTGGGCTTGACGGTTTTGGCAACATGGTATGTCGTTTTTAAAATCAGTAAGATATCTTCCCTGTCAGCACTGGTTGCCGCTGTTTTAACACCGGCCTATGTCTGGTTTTTTGTTGGTGATACAGCCTTGTGCGTGATATTTTTATTGATTTCGGGCGTGTTGCTGTGGCGCCATAAGGCCAATATTGAGCGTTTGCTGGCGGGAGACGAGCATTAAAAAGTGTTTTTTCTAAATACTTTTCAGTAAATCGATAGGCCAGCGTGGCTTGGCGAATATTTCCAGGTTTTCCTGTTGTCCTGCTAGCAGTCTCTGGCAGCCGGCATAGGCGATCATTGCGCCATTGTCAGTACAGAATTCTAGTCGGGGGAAGAACAGTTGTGCTTTTTCTTTTTGGGTCATTTTTAATAAATCGGCGCGAATTTGTTTATTAGCACTGACTCCACCAGCAATAACGAGTGTTTTTAATTGGGTTTGTTGTAATGCTCTGCGGCATTTGATAGTGAGTGTTTCGGAAGTTGCTTTTTGGAATGCATAAGCAATATCCGCTTTATCCTGTGCAGTTTTATCGGTTTTGTTCAGCGTATTCATGGTGAAAGTTTTTAACCCGCTAAAGCTGAAATCCAGTCCGGGTCTGTCTGTCATCGGTCTTGGAAACTTAAAACGGTCATGGCCTTGTTCCGCTAGCTGGGATACTTTGGGGCCTCCCGGGTAGCCTAGGCCAAGCATTTTCGCTGTTTTATCGAAAGCTTCCCCTGCGGCATCATCAAGAGACTCACCCAGTTGCGTGTATTGGCCAATACCATCGACCCGGATTAATAAGGTATGTCCGCCGGAGACTAACAAGGCAACAAAAGGAAAGGCCGGGGGGTTTTCTTCCAGCATGGGGGCAAGCAGATGCCCTTCCATATGATGAACGGCAATAGCCGGTACTTGCCATGCCCAGGCCAGGCTTCTGGCGGTGGTAGCGCCCACCAATAAGGCACCCATTAATCCGGGGCCTGCAGTATATGCAATACCCTCTATATCAGAATTTTCAAGCTGGCTATCAGCAATGGTCTGTTTGATCAAAGGCACTAGTTTGCGGATATGGTCGCGTGAAGCCAATTCCGGAACCACACCACCATAGTCACTATGCATGCTGATCTGGCTGTAAAGATGATGAGATATTAAACCTCGTTCGGAGTGGAAAATAGCGACTCCTGTTTCATCACAAGAAGTTTCTATGCCTAAAATATACATTGTGCTTTGATTAAACTAAAATTTTTAAGTATAATTGAGAGTTCACTTTTGGGCTCTATGCGCTAAACAAATGAAGCGTGAGTAGTTCAGGAGCATATTAACATAATAAGGTCATAATAATGCCATCAGTAAAAGTTAGAGAAAACGAACCTTTTGACATAGCTATCCGTCGTTTCAAGCGGTCATGTGAAAAAGCGGGCGTCTTATCAGAAGTTCGTCGTCGTGAGTTTTATGAAAAACCAACAGCCGAGCGTAAACGTAAAGGTGCGGCCGCTGTTAAACGTCATTTGAAAAAATTGGCACGTGAGCGTTATGCGCTTAAGAACTTGCGCCGTGGTCGTCCCCAGCTTTAATTAAAAATAAGGGGGTTATATGGAATTGTTAAAAAGCCGTATCAAGGATGATATGAAAGTAGCAATGAGAGCAAAGGACAAGGAAAGATTAATTGTCATTCGTACGATATTGGCTGCTATTAAGCAAATTGAAGTTGATGAGCGGGTAGAGCTTGATAATGAGCGTATTGTTGTCGTGCTGGATAAGATGCTGAAACAGCGGCGTGAATCCATAAAGCAGTTTAATGAAGCTGGGCGTACGGATTTGAGTGATATTGAAGAAGCTGAAGTGTTGGTCATTCAGTCGTTTTTGCCCAAAGCATTGAGCGAAGACGAAATCAAAGAGCTGGTGGAACAAGCCATTACTGCTGCCGCTGCAGAATCTGTTAAGGATATGGGCAAGGTCATGGGGATTTTAAAGCCTCAGATGTTGGGTCGTGCAGACATGTCCGTGGTTGGCAAGTTGATCAAGGCTCGACTTGCTGGTTAATTGAAGTGGCTGGCGAGTGATGTCAGGCAGGATTCCGCGTGAGTTCATTGATGAGATTTTGCATCGGGTTGATATAGTTGATCTGATTGATTCGCATGTTCCTCTAAAGAAAGCAGGAAACAGTTTTAAGGCTCGTTGTCCGTTTCATACTGAAAAATCACCCAGTTTTTCGGTCAATCGCAATAAGCAGTATTATCATTGTTTCGGTTGTGGTGTGGGTGGAAATGCGATCAGTTTTTTGATGGCATTCAATCATCTTGATTTTGTTGAGGCGATAGAGGATCTGGCCGGTTTTGTTGGGATTGATGTCCCTAGAGAGGCTTTGTCATCTCCAGGCAAGAAACGTGATTTCAGTGCGTTGTATGCCATACTTGAACGCGTGGCCGTATTTTATGCCGAGCAACTCAGGCATCACCCTCAGGGTGTTAAAGCGGTTGAATATCTGAAAAGTAGGGGCTTGAGTGGTGAGATAGCAAAACAGTTTTGTCTGGGTTATGCCCCAGATGACTGGGATATGTTGTCTTCCCGTTTTGATATGCAGCTGTTGGTCGATGCAGGATTGGTGGTTAACAAGGGGAATGGCCGTCGATATGATCGTTTTCGAGGGCGCTTGATTTTTCCTATCAGGGACAAACGCAATCGAATCGTGGGTTTTGGCGGTAGAGTATTGGATGACTCCTTGCCAAAATACTTGAACTCTCCTGAAACGGAGGTTTTTTTAAAAGGAAAAGAGCTTTATGGGCTTTTTGAGCTTTTAGAAAAACAGTCCAGGCCGAAAAGAATAGTGATTGTTGAGGGCTATATGGATGTGCTTGCCCTGGCGCAATTTAATATGCATTATTCAGTGGCGGCATTAGGGACGGCAACCTCAAAAATGCATCTGGAATTATTGTTTCGCTTTACCTCTGAGTTGGTCTTTTGTTTTGATGGGGATGTGGCTGGGCAAAATGCGGCCTGGAAAGCGGTACAGGAAGCATTTCCTTGTTTAAAAGATGGTCGGCAGGTCAAGGTTATGATCTTGCCTCAGGGTCAGGATCCCGATTCGTTGGTCAGAAGTGAAGGTGTTGATGCATTTGAACAGCGACTGCAGGATTCTCAGGTGTTATCCAGTTATTTTATCGAAGCGGTGAGTCGCGGGCTGAACCTGGCAACGATTGAAGGTCGGGCGCAGTTAATCTCGCAAGCACGACCTCATATAGAAAAAATGCCTGCGGGGTTTTTTCGAGAAATGATGGTTGATCGATTAAAAGAGCTATCTGAGGGTGCTATACTTGATGTTTTAGACGCTACAACGGCACGGCAGGCGGCGCAAAAAAGTGAGATGGTCACTTCTTCGCTGATAAAGCCGGAGTGGGTGGTATTGGCCTTGTTAATACAGAATCCGGAAATGTCTGAAGTTATCGAAGAGATGGGGCTTGATTGGGATAAATTAAGTTTTGCAACAAAAAAGGGTTTGCTGGGTATATTGGCAGTGATTGATCGTTATCGGCCTAAAAATACAGGAAGCTTGCTGGAGATATATCGTGAGGATGCAAAGAAACTTGAATGGCTGACTGGATTTGCCAATATGCAAGTGATTCCACCAAATAATGACGATTTTGATCAAGAGGCCGCATTTGTAGGTGCTTTCAAACGCGTTGTGGAATTGGCTGAAAAGCAATATTTTGATGAGTTAATGGCGCGAAAACTGCGTTCCTGAGTGGTCGCCGGCTAGTAAGGTTTGGGGTTCTGGGTGATTTTCCAGCCTCGATATGACCGGGTAAAGTGTTAAGAGATTATGAGCGATAAGCGTTGCAAGAATGGTTTAGGCTAATTTTTTTAACGGTTATGTGAATAAATACATATTTGTGGTAAAATTATCGGTTCGACAGGGACATAGTGTTGAATTTATTTGTGAGTAAAGAATGAATCAAGAACAAAAACAGTCTCAAATTAAACAATTAATTGCAAAAGGTAAGGCGCAAGGTTATTTAACCTATGCTGAGGTCAATGACCATCTGCCTCGCGATATTGTTGATCCCGAACAAATTGAAGATATCATTAGCATGATAACTGATATGGGAATCCAGGTGAATGAGGTTGCTCCCGATGCGGATTCTTTATTGACCAGTGATACTGCGGTAACAGCAGATGATGAGGCGGCGGCGGCGGAAGTCGCAGCACTGGCTTCTGTAGATAGTGAGTTTGGTAGAACGACTGATCCAGTACGCATGTATATGCGGGAAATGGGATCCGTTGAACTATTGACCCGAGAAGAAGAATTAAAAATAGCAAAGAGAATTGAAGAAGGTCAACGGCAAATGACCATTGCGGTTGCCCGATCAAAAATTGTGGTAGCGGCATTTATCGAATCATTTGATTCGGTACTTGATGAAGAGACAGATGTTCGTTTGAATGATCTGGTGCTATCGCTGATTGATTTGAATGAGCCTGAATTTGATCCTAAAGCAGTGGCGGCTGCGGCTGCGGCGGCAAAGGAGAAGGCTGCAGCAAAGGATAATGATAAGGATGACAGCGATGAAGATGAGGAGCCTAAAGGACTAGATTACTACGACGTCAAAGAAAGAATTGATGAATTGAGAGGCTTGTTGGAAACAGCTTCGGAAGCCGTTGAAAAACATGGTTACAGTGATAAGAGGTCAGAGCAGGCCATTGATGCCTTAGCCTTGGTTTTTACTGAATTCAAGTGGGCGTTGCAGTATTCCAAGAAGATGCATGCCATGATTCGGACTGTTATTGGTGAAGTCCGAAAAAGTGAAAAGGTCATTTTAGATATTTGTGTTAAAAACGCGAAGATGCCGCGCAAAGAATTCATTGACACCTTTTTGGCTAATGAAAGCAGTTCCAAATGGTTGACTCCGTACCTGAAAGGACATGATTTTTCTGCGGTATTGCAAGAAAATGAAGCAAAGATAAGAACCGCACAGCGTGCATTGCTAACAATAGAAAAATCGCAGGGTTTGAAAATTGCAGATTTGAAAGATATACATAGACGTCTTTCTGTCGGTGAAGCCAGAGCCAGACGGGCCAAGAAAGAGATGATTGAGGCAAACTTGAGATTGGTTATTTCAATTGCTAAAAAATACACGAATCGTGGCTTGCAATTTCTGGATTTGATTCAGGAAGGTAATATAGGTCTGATGAAAGCGGTTGATAAATTTGAATACCGACGGGGATATAAATTTTCAACCTATGCTACTTGGTGGATTAGACAAGCCATTACGCGCTCCATTGCAGATCAGGCAAGAACGATTCGTATTCCTGTGCATATGATTGAAACCATTAATAAACTTAATCGTATTTCTCGGCAGATCATACAGGAAAAAGGCAGAGAGGCTACGCCTGAAGAATTGGCCGTGCTTATGGAAATGCCTGAAGATAAAGTACGGAAAGTATTAAAAATTGCCAAGGAACCTATTTCGATGGAAACACCGATAGGGGATGATGAAGATTCACATTTAGGTGATTTTATTGAAGATGGAAAAGTACTTTCTCCGATAGATTCAGCAACCATTGCCGGACTGCGTGAATCCACTCAGAATGTATTGAGTGGTTTAACGGCAAGAGAAGCAAAAGTGTTGCGGATGCGTTTTGGTATTAATATGAATACCGACCATACCTTGGAAGAAGTAGGCAAACAATTTGATGTGACCCGGGAGAGGATTCGTCAGATTGAGGCAAAAGCATTGAGAAAATTAAGACATCCCTCACGATCAGAGCAATTAAGGTGTTTTCTGGAAGGTGAGTGATTGTAGAATAAGTTTGTTCAATGGAATAATCAGGGCCCTTAGCTCAGTTGGTTAGAGCATCCGACTCATAATCGGCAGGTCCCCAGTTCGAGTCTGGGAGGGCCCACCAT
>JAPYOW010000031.1 GCA_029937975.1 Methylococcaceae bacterium
CAAGGGTTATGAAACTAACATGTGTCAGTTCTGTCTGTAGAAGGGATGGGGATGTTGCTGTGCACTCAGCCAGCGCGAGTCCAATCCGCCGGGTTTGAGGGCTATGGTTGCCTAGTGATCGGTCACCCGCCTGGCATTTGCCTGAGCAATGCTCATCACTCACCAACTGGAAGCTACCTAGACGCATACTATCTTAATGAGTAAGAAAGACACGACGCCAAGCAGCTGTTTTTTTAAGCTATTGCAGCAGGAGTCTCCTCTGCAAATTGTGGGGGTGATTAATGCCTATAATGCCTTGCTGGCAGAAAAAACAGGCTTCAAAGCCCTTTATTTATCCGGTGCTGGCGTTGCCAATGCAAGTTTTGGTTTACCTGATCTGGGTTTGACCAGCTTGAATGATGTGTCCGAAGAAGTGCGTAGAATTACTGATATTTGTCATTTACCTTTATTGGTCGATGCCGATACCGGGTGGGGTGATCTGTGTAATGTGGGTCGTACGGCTTGCCAGTTAAGCAAGGCTGGTGCCGCTGCCATGCATATAGAAGATCAGGTGGCAGAGAAACGCTGTGGACACCGGCCTAATAAAACCATAGTGGGCTGCCAACAGATGGTTGATCGCATAAAATCTGCGGTAGATAGCAGGGTAGACAGTGACTTCTCCATTATGGCCAGAACGGATGCATTTGCTTCAGAAGGCATGAATGCCACTATTGACCGGGCAAATGCCTATATTGAAGCCGGTGCCGAGATGATTTTTGCTGAAGCCTTGATTACTCTGTATGACTATGAAAAATTTTGCCAGGCTGTTGCTGTGCCTGTGTTAGCCAATATGACTGAATTTGGCAAAACACCGCTGTATACCGTTGATGAACTGCAACAGGCAGGTATTAGTCTTATCTTGTATCCCTTGTCTGCTTTTCGGGTGATGAGTCAGGCAACGCTTAAGGTTTATCAGACCATACGTCAGCAAGGCTCGCAACAATCGCTTGTTAAGCACATGCAAACACGGGCTGAGCTTTATGATATTTTGAATTATTACCGGTATGAAAACCAGCAGGATCTGGTATTGAAAGGGCAGGATGAATAGCTCATATTTTCCCGTTTTTTGAGGACAGAGAATAATGGACGAGCAAAAAAAAACAGCCGGATTGCGAGGCTTTTCAGCGGGTGAAACCGCCATTTGCACGGTAGGGAATCAGGCTGCCGGACTTCGTTATTATGGCTATGATATTGGCTGCTTGGCACAATATGCTTCATTTGAAGAAGTCAGCTATTTATTGTTATACGGTGAGTTGCCAACCACTGCGCAATTGAATGGCTATATTAGCCGCTTAAAACAAGGGCGGGGATTACCTGAAACACTGAGGCTGGCATTGGAACAAATACCGGCGACTAGTCATCCTATGGATGTCATGAGAACAGCGTGTTCATTGCTGGGTACGCTGGAACCAGAACTGGATTTTGCTCAGCAACAGCAGATTGCTGTACGGCTGTTAGCCATTTTTCCCTCTATTATGTGCTACTGGTATTGTTTTAGCCAAACCGGCAAAAGAATCGATTGCGCAAGTCAGGATGATACTATCGCCTGCCATATTCTGCATATGTTGGCTGGCAAGCCTCCCAATGCCATGCAACAAAAAGCCATGGATGTCTCGCTGATACTTTATGCCGAACATGAATTTAATGCCTCTACGTTTACCGCCCGCATATGTGCATCCACATTGTCCGATTTCTATTCCTCGGTGTGTGGTGCAATAGGCAGTTTGCGAGGGCTACTGCATGGAGGGGCTAACGAGGCCTCATTACAATTGTTTGCCTGTTGTGATACGCCAGAACAGGCGGTGGCCAGGGTGATGGAGAAATTACAGCAGCAGGAAAAAATCATGGGTTTCGGGCATGCCGTTTATAAAAATGCAGACCCGAGAAGTGCGCAGATTAAACACTGGGCCAAATTGTTATCGGAACAGGCAGCAAACGGACATTACTTTGTTATGGCAGAAGCCATAGAGCAATGGATGCAACAGCACAAAAACCTGTTCGCTAATCTGGATTTTTATAGTGCACTTAATTATCATTTTTTAGGTATCCCTGCCTGTTTGTTTACTCCTCTTTTTGTGTGTTCCCGTATTACCGGCTGGTCAGCGCATATCATGGAACAACGTCAACATAATGTACTGATTCGTCCTGCTGCAGATTATATTGGAATCGCGCAACGTGAGTTTATTCCCATTACGCAACGATGACGTTAAACATGGCAGCACGGTCAAGTCATCGATATCAGCCGGCCGCAACAGATGCGCTGTTAATTGATATTGCTGATTATGTTGCTAATACTCCGATTCATCGTGCCGAAGCTTATCAGGCAGCCGCTTGGTGTCTGATGGATGCCATTGCCTGTATGTTGATGGCCTCTTCTTATCCTGCATGCACGCAATTATTAGGCCCGAGTGTGCCCGGCGCTACTTTGGCGACAGGTGCACGCGTACCGGCAACGGATTATTGTCTGGAACCGGTGCAAGCGGCTTTTAATATAGGTTGTCTGATTCGCTGGCTGGATTTTAATGATACCTGGTTAGCGGCAGAGTGGGGGCATCCTTCTGATAATCTGGGCAGTATTTTAGCGATTTCTGATTATCTGAGTCGTCAGCGTTTAGCACAAGGTAAACCCGCTATTTTGCTCAATGATGTCTTCACAGCAATGATAAAAGCCTATGATATTCAGGGCGTATTGGCTTTAGAAAATAGTTTCAACAGGGTGGGGCTGGATCATGTGTTATTGGTCAAAATTGCCAGTACAGCGGTTGTCAGCGATATATTGGGAGCAAACCAGCAGCAGATTATCAATGCGATCTCCAATGCTTTTATGGATGGCGGCTGTTTACGTGCATATCGGCATGCACCTCTGACCGGAACCCGAAAAAGCTGGGCGGCGGGTGATGCGTGTAGACGAGCTGTACAGCTTGCTCTTATGGCATTGCAAGGCGACATGGGGTATCGCACGGTGCTATCGACGCAAAACTGGGGGTTTTGTGATGTGTTGTTGAAAGGCAAGCGCTTGCAACTTTCACAGCCCTTGGGCAGTGCTGTGATCGAAAATATATTGTTTAAAATTAACTATCCTGCTGAATTTCATGCGCAAACAGCAGTAGAGGCGGCTGTAAAATTGTATCCGCAAGTGAAAGACAGGATCGCTGAAATCAGTCGGATACAAATTGAAACGCAGCAGCCAGCCCTACGGGTTATACATAAAACGGCAAAACTACAAAATCCAGCAGACAGAGACCACTGTTTACAATACATGGTTGCGGTGGCGCTGTTGACAGGTCAATTGTCGGCAGATAACTATGAAGATCTGTTTGCTCAAGATGAGCGGATTGATCAATTACGGGCAAAGATGCAGCTCAAAGAAAACCCGCAGTTTAGCCAGGACTATCTTGATCCGGAAAAACGTTCAATAGCTAATTCAATACAGATTTTTTTTCAAGATAACAGCTTTACACGCAAAGTGCTGGTGGAGTTTCCACTGGGACACAAGCGGCGAAGAAGGGAGGCAATGCCTTTATTACGGGACAAATTTGAACAGGCAGTCAGTACTCATCTCTCGGGTAAAAAAGCCGCCGGTATTTTACGGATTTTTGCCAGTGACGGTATTTTAACGCAGACTCCGGTGAATGAGATGATGGCTTTACTGGCCAGGCAATGACAGTCGATGCATTATGTCATTATTGCAGGGTTGCTACAGCTAAGCACAACAGTGGCTCAGTCTTTATTGGGTTTTATTCCCCGTAATTCAAAGGCTAGAATATTTTGCTCCAGGGCATCTGCATATTGATGATTGAGCGTATCCATGCCCCGTATTTTTACCATTGCCTCCCGTTGTCTGCTGTGGTTTTTGATTTGAATAAAAAACAGCTCGATTTTTTCCCGGGCTTGAATGCAAAATTCATCGGCCAGTTCCATAGCCTTGGGTTCGGCCTTGTTTTGTGCTCGCAGACAGGTGACACTCATGATCGATAAGTACATGGCGATTTGCGAACAAAGCCCCAGAAAAACTTGCCTTTGCTCAAAACTTTGATCGGGTTTGCGGATGGCTTTGGTCGACTGACCTTGCATATAATGAGTGGCCAGCTGCGTTAGATAACAAAAATATTCACCGGCGAATTGAATCATGATCAGTTTTTTATAGGCTCTGGTGGTTTTTATGATGTATTGGCTATGTCTGCGCAGTTGCTTTGCTGTGATGAGTTGCGTGTTGGCATAGGGTGATAGATAATCACCGATAAACCTGATAGCGCTGGGTAACAGTGCCAGATACTGACGCCAGCGACGGTTTTTACCCTGTTGTAGCGTGCGATATTTGTTGAGGAAATCATTCAGTAAACAGCGCATAATATATAACTGTAAAATATTTGAACCCCCTTCACCAATTTTCATCATTCTGGCACTGCGGAACAGGCGTTCAACAGGCACAGCATGATCACCTCGTCTGCGTTGTGATGCGTAACTTTCATAACCACGTCCACCTCGTAATTGCAGCGTTTCATCCGCTACATCCACCAAAGCATGAGAGCTGAATAATTTTAATATGGCGGCTTCCAGACGGATATCGGTATCGGGCTGATCGGCCAGGGCAGAGACAAATTGCAGAAAACTTTCAGTTGCATACACCGAGGCATTCATCTTCAATAATTGCTGGGTATTGAGTTCGTGTTCACCGATGGGTTTTCCGCCCTGTATCCGTTCTACACCCCACCAGCGTGAAATACGGCTGAGCTGTTTCATCATACCTAATGAAATGGAGGCAATATTGATACGACCAGAGCCCAGGTTCATAAAAGCGATTTTCAAGCCATCGCCTATTTCACCCAATTGGTTCTCCTGACTGATCACTACTTTATTTAAGGTAATGGCCGCATTGGGTAAGCCATGCCAGCCGCAAAAATCCAGTGCCTGAATGCTAATGCCCGCACAGGCTTTATCCACAATGAATGCGGTAATACGCTGACGAGGTTCAATATCGTCTATGTTTTCATGGTGATATAACACCACCGCCAGCATAATATAGAGATTGGCAATGGTGCCTAGGGTTGCGTAGAGTTTGCCCCCTAGCTGGTTATTACCTGAGAGTTCAAAGCTGTGTTGATCTTGCGATAATCTGGCAATGGTTTGCAAACGACTGGGGTCTGAACCTGTTTCAGGTGTTGTCAGGCAAAAAGCACCGATGCTATTTTGGGCTAATTGCTTCAGATATTTTTGACGTTGTCGTTCGCCCTGTGCCCGTGAAGATTCCGACTCCAGTTTTTGTGCCGATAATAAACCTTGTGCGACCCCTAATTGTTGTACTGAAACAATCAAGGCCAGGACTTCACTGTAACTGCCTATGCGTTCCAACAGTTTTGAAAAAGTGATTTGGGAAACACCTAAGCCACCATACTGCTGAGGGATTTTTGCCGATAAGCAGCCTGATGTGCGTAAACCTTGTAGATACGATGCGGGAACTTGTGCTTCATTTTCTATTCTTTCCGGGTCAACTTCATTCACCATCCACTGTTTGATATTGTCCAGTAAAGGCTTATGGCTATCCGCATGATCTTGCCAGAACAGCAAACTGTTATTGATTGTTTGTAAATTGGTTTGCCCGGATAGCAAACGGGAAAAAGGCGAAGGCTGTTGTTTGCCATGGGCGGATTCAAAGGTGTTTCTGAAGCGATCATAAGCTGATTGTTGCATCATGGGTTCCCTTTTTTTAAAGCACTTTGATTTGGACTATGGTATGTACTGCCAGTTCCTGTCCTGCTGCAGATGCTGTTATCGTTCAACAGGATTTTTCTTTATAAATCAATTACCAGCAAGGCTTTTAGTAAGCAATAACTGTTGGGCTGATACAGGGAATATGGCAACTTTATTTTTGAACAGGACTCCTTAACCGATTGTGCAAAACCAGGGCAGGCTAGCAAGTGCTGGGTATAAGATTGAGAAAAAAGTAAAAACAATGGTCATAAGATTGCTAGCAACCAATAAGCGGCCCACTGTGCACCTCTAGGTGTATGGTATTCCTGCATAAGCAGGTATCCAGGATGAATTTTATGAAACCATTTAAAGCGTTCAGAATTCAGGTAAGCGATGGGAAGGTGAGTGCTGGCATTGAAAGCATCACGCTGAATGATTTGTCACCGGGTGATGTGTTGATTAAGTCTGTTTACTCCAGCATTAATTATAAAGATGCTCTAGCTGCAACGGGCAGCGGCCAGATTTTAAAAAAACCGTGTCTGGTTGGGGGCATTGATGTGGCGGGATATGTCGAGACCTCCTCAAGTCCCCGGTTTCACCGGGGAGATCAAGTGCTGGTTTGTGGCGCAGGGCTTTCTGAAACGTGTGACGGCGGCTTTAGCGAATTTGTGCGAGTCCCTGCCGAAAAAGTCATCGCAGTACCTGAAGGCTTGTCATTATTTGAGGTGATGGCCATGGGTACAGCAGGGTTTACTGCCGCATTGGCTGTTCATCAATTACAGCTTAATGGACAAAGGCCCGAATGGGGGGCGATATTGGTGACTGGCGCCAGTGGTGGTGTGGGTAGTTATGCGATTGATATACTGTCAGCACTGGGGTATCAAGTGGTTGCCAGCACTTCCAGACTGCAAAACACAGCGTATCTAGAGTCGCTGGGGGCGAGTAAAGTGTTATCTAGCGACACGCTGTCCATAGGTAATGCACCCTTAGAAAAAGGCTTGTGGGGAGGCGCTGTTGATAGTGTTGGTGGTGAGCTGTTGTGCGGGTTAACACGCACGGTAAAACCGATGGGGAATATCGCGGTCATTGGCCTGGCCGGTGGAATAAAGTTAGAAACCACGGTCTTGCCCTTTATTTTACGGGGTATTAATTTACTGGGAATTAACTCAGTGTCTTGTGCGCATGAACTCAAAGTCACTATCTGGCAGCGACTGGCCACAGATTTTAGACCGACACACATCGACAAAATTGTGACTGCTGAAATAACCATGAATCAATTGGCTGATAGTTTTGATGCTTATATTCAGGGGCGCCATAGTGGACGAACTGTGTTGCGAATTGCGGATTAATGGTAAAAAATCAAGGCAGGGGTATCCATGGGTTGCTAGTGTCCGACACGACAGCGACTGATGGGTATTTATTTGTGGTCTATAAGGATTGCTGTTAGACGGATTGCTGGGTACTGGAGGTTTTTTATGCGAAAAGTTTTGGTGACAGGCGCAACAGGCCAGATAGGTTCAGAATTAACCATGGTTTTACGCCAGCAATTAGGCGCTAAGAATGTGGTCGCCGTGGGGCATAGTCGACAACCAGATCTGCAATTGCTGCAGTCGGGTGTTTATAGAACACTGGATATCCGTGATCAGGTGGCGGTGCAGAATGTCGTTATAGAGCATCAGGTGGATACTATTTTTCATTTAGCGTCTTTACTATCCGTGGTTGCTGAACAACAGCCGCAAAAAGCCTGGGATATCAATATGCAGGGATTAATGAATGTACTGGAGGTGGCGCGGATGAATCACTGTGCCGTGTTCTTTCCCAGTTCAATTGGTGCTTTTGGCCTTCAAACGCCGGCCATGAATACCCCACAGGATACCATTCAACGGCCTGACACGATGTATGGTGTGACCAAGGTTGCAGGTGAATTACTCTGTGATTATTATCATAAACGCTATGCTGTTGAGGTCAGAGGATTACGATATCCCGGTCTGATTTCATTTAAAACTCAGGCAGGAGGAGGGGTTACTGATTATGCTGTTGAGATTTTCTATGCGGCATTGCAACAACAAGCGTACTGTTGTTTTCTTAGAGCAGACACCCAGCTGGATATGATGTATATGCCGGATGCAGTTAATGCAGCCATCCGTTTAATGCAGGCAGATATCAATCAATTAACCCATCATAATGCATTTAATATCACCGCCATCAGTATTACCCCTGAGCAGTTAGCTGCAGAAATCAAACGCCATATCCCCGAATTTAAAATGAGTTATAAAATTGATCCGGCGCGACAGGCTATCGCAGATTCCTGGCCTAGACATATGGATGATAGTTGTGCCCGAAAGGAATGGGGCTGGCGACACGAATATAGTTTATCTGTCATGGTGAAAGACATGCTGGTGAAATTAGCCGATAAGTTATCAGGAGATGATTATGTCACTGGAGCAAGTAGAAACCCTGTTTTCTGAACACATAGCACTGCAAGATCAGCAAGGGACGGCTAAGCGCAATGAAAGTGTGATTACGGGGGTCAAAACCGCTGTTAATGGTGATGGCCCACGTTATTTTCTTGCCGGTCAAGGTAATCAAGAGTTTTTACGCATGAATTGCAATTCATATCTAGGTCTGGAAAATCATCAGGCTGTGATTCAGGCAGAGGCACAAGCGGCTGAATTATTTGGTACCGGACCCGGTTCGGTACGATTTATCAGTGGTACCTATCAGTCGCATCAGGATTTAGAACAAAAACTGGCTGAATTTCATGCGCGTGAATCGGCTATGGTATTCAGTTCGGCTTATGCCACGATGATGGGCGTTTTGCCCCGGTTTATTACGCAAGATACCTTGGTTGTGAGTGATGCGCTCAATCATAACTGTATCATCAATGCCATACGATTGTCTGGAGCGGCTAAAAAAGCAATTTATGCCCATCTTGATATGGCTGAACTCGATCAAATTTTGCAATCAAATCAGGGCTTATATAAACGTGTTTGTGTGGTTACGGATGGTGTTTTCAGTATGCGTGGGGATTTTGCCGCCTTAGATACCTTGGTCGCACTGTGTAAACAACATGAACAGTACTATGTTGAAGGCATTATCACTGTAGTTGATGACTCTCACGGGGTGGGGGCCTGGGGGCAAACAGGGCGAGGAACCGAAGAAGTAACCCGGACAAAAGTGGATGTGTTAATCGCGACCCTGGGTAAAGCCTTTGCCGTGAACGGAGGCTATGTGGTTTCCAGTGCACAGGTGATTGATTATTTAAGGGAAACAGCCCCGCTTTATATTTATTCTAATTCCATTACGCCGGCGGAAGCCGCTGCTGCCTTAAAGGCGGTACAGATTGTTGATAGTGCAGAAGGATTGCAAAAACAGCGGTCTTTACGCATACTCAGTGCGCAATTACGTGATGGATTGGTCGATGCGGGGTTTGAAACCTTAGCCAGTGAACATCCTATTGTTCCAGTTTTCATTCGAGATACAGCGAGAACCGGGATGCTAGTGCAATATTTATTTGCCCATAAAATACTGGCTACTGGGTTAACCTTTCCTATCGTCCCTAACGGTGAAGAAGAGATAAGGTTTCAGGTGTCAGCCAGTCATACCGAGCAGGATATCGATTATTTATTGCAGGTTTTAAACAGCTTCAGGTAAAGGTATTTACTGAAAACCACAGGGCTTGTGATCATAAAATTAAAGCTATGATGTTGCAGCCCAAAAACAGGCGATGGGGGGTTATTTGCCTAGGCGGACGTTCTCCGGTTGGGCAGCAGAGGATATTAAGCTGTCGGGTAAAAACCTAAATTACGGATCAACAGGGCCGGTAATTCAGGTAATTTTGATCGGGGTATGAGAAAGGTGGATAAATTAAACAAATCGGCAAAGATGCGCTTACCACTGATGGTGGATTTTAAATAGTCATGACCACTGGAACCGCCTGTTCCAATTTTAGTGCCTACCATACGTTGTACCATGAGTGCGTGATTGCTACGCCATTGAGTTAATTCAGCATCAATATCCATGAGCTGGTTGAGTAACTTGAACGGCAGTTGCAATAAAGGTTCATCGCGGTAAAGTTGAATAAATAACGCGGCTAGAGTGGCTTCATAGCTTAGCTTGAAAAGTCCTTTTTGCTGAAACTGGCGATATTTATTTTTATCAAACAGGCAATCAAAGTTTTGTTGCGTTGATTGCAGAGCTTGCAATTGAAAGTCTTGTTCTGATGTATTTAACAAGGGATTGTTTTTTATGATTTTGACATCGTTATCCAGCATGTCCTGTACGGCTTTATTGTAGCTATTCCAGAAACTAAAATCCTGAAATTCCAGAAAGGGCATTCTTGCCAGCCAGACATCTAAGAGTTCAAATAATGAAGGCTGTTGTGCTGAATTTTCTAAATAGGTTTTGTCTTCTTTAGAAAACCGACCATATGAAAAGCTATTGAGATGATGTGATAAACCTAAACGCAGTTCAATTTCACGAAACTGCCGGCTTTGAAAGCCAGAGGCGGGAATGAGATAATCCCGAAAATCTAAAAAATCCAGGGGCGTCATGGTTTCCATGATGTTGATTTGTTGATTGATCACCCCTTGAATTTTTATGATGCGACGTAAACGGGTAGACAGTGTATACAGTTTTTTTTCATCTAAAGGCAGAACAGCAAACAAATCTAATACGGAATAGAGTTCGTATAGAATTTGCTTAAACCACAGTTCATAGGTCTGGTGAGTGATAATAAACAGCATTTCATCATGGGCTTGTTGCCCATATTGTGTACTTTCGGGGACTTGTGCATTTAACAATATCGGTAATTTAAGATAATCGCTGTAACAAAGTGTCGGTGTTTCCTTGTTCATATTGATATCCTTTGGCAGGGTTATAGGGTTGGTTTTTCTGTATTAAAGCCAATTTGGCTATAACACAATCCTTGCCCTTTCTCAGCGGCTGTCTATTTCCGTATTCGTCCTGAGAAATGATAGGCCTGATAAATTGCAGCGGTATTGGGGAATGATTGGCAAAATAAAAGACCTATGGATTTGTAAATCATGGTTCCGTCCAAGCGGTGTTTTGGGTGGTTCTTGCAGTTATTTCCATAGCGTTATGATGTGATAAGGCAAGCAAAGTCACCTGCAGCATATTGGCAATGAGTTTATTGATTACTAAATGCGGCTTGTGTTTTATCGGAGTGTGCTCCCTGATAAACCAGAAATGCAACGACTTCCGCTTCTGCGGTTTTCAATTGTTCTGCATACAGGTCACAACGCAAGGTATAAATGCGTTGTTGTTTGATAGTAATGACCTTGGCCTTAAGCGTTAAAAGCCCTGTGCAAGGCGTTGGTTTTAAGTATTTGATATTTAAAGTGCCGGTGGCAAACCGGTATTCTGGCAGGGTTCCTAAGGCCCTGTTTTCATTCCTGACTGCAGTTGCCATGGCCGATGCCATGCAATGACAATCAATCAGTGTGGCAATGATGCCGCCGCAAATCAAGTTAGGCCAGCCTTGGTGTTTAGCTTCGGGTTGCCAGTTACAGACACATTCATCTTCCTGCCAAAAACTACAAATTTGTAAACCGGCTGTATTGCCATGGCCACAGCCAAAGCAAATATCCCCAGGCATGTATTTCTGAAAATAATCACCGGTCTCTGTATCGCTGTCAGGTGTTTTCATGTGTCGTCAGTCAGTCTGGGTTTTGCAAGTCATTCAATAAGGCTGCCAGAAACCGTGCGGCCTCCCCACCGGTAACCACACGGTGATCAAAGGTAAGAGAAACCGGTAATTTAACATGCTCTTCTAATACGCCCTGATGCAATAGAAGTTCGAGTCGTGTTTTGCCTGCGCCAACAATAGCGACAGTAGGAGGTACAACTACCGGATTAGCATAGCGACCTGCAAAGACGCCAAAATTAGTGAGGGTGATGGTATGCCCGCGCATTTGTTCAGGTGGAATGGATCGTGAATTGACGGCAGCTTTCATGGCATTAAGACCCTCACGTAAATCATGGGCCTGGCGATTGTTAATATTTTTGAGTACCGGCACGAATAAGCCATGTTCTGTGTCGACGGCAATACCTAAATCGACATGCTTATGTTTTATGCGTGTCAAGGCATGGCTGTCAAACCAGACATTCAGTGAAGGTTCTGCCTGACAAGCTTGTGCAATGGCACGTATCAGTCTTAAGGTGATATCGTCACTTGGCTGCCAGAGATGTATGTCGGCATCATCACAAAGGGTAACAGGAACAACTTCACTATGTGCCTGACTCATGGTTAAAAACATGGTCCTACGCACGCTTTTTAGCGGAATCATTTCTCCTGCGGTTTTTATTAGCTTAGCGATGCGATGAATATCTACAGCGGTAATCGTATCGTTTTTGCCACTGGGTTTGACTAATGCTAAATTGACATGAAGACTTGCTGCCAGTGCTCTAACGGCCGGTGTGGCTTTGAAGCCGGTAGCTAAATTGTGATTGATAGCGAGTGTGGGTTCAGTGACCAGTGTTTTACCGGATTTGACTTCACCGACAACCGTGCCTGTATCTTGTGTTTCGTCATGTTCATGAATAAATTCTACCAGTGGGTCACCTACCTGAATAATGTCACCCGCATTACCAAATATGTGCTTGATGATGCCATCTTGCGGACTGGGCAGATCGACAATGGCTTTGGCGGTTTCAACTGAAACGATGACTTGGTCTTGTTTAACATGATCACCTACAGTAATCTTCCAGTTGGTGAGCTCCGCTTCTTGCAGACCTTCACCCAGGTCGGGAAGGTTAAAATAGATCATGTATCCTCCAGTGTTCTTTTAGCGGCTGCCATGATGCTGTTAACATCCGGCATGTATTGCTGCTCCAGATTGAACAAAGGCATAATAGTGTCATAACCTGTTACGCGTTCAATGGGTGCAAATAGACTGAGCAAGCCCTTTTCTGCCAGTTGTGCCGCTATTTCTGCTGCCACACCACAGGTTCTCGGCGCTTCGTGAATAATGACGCAGCGACCTGTTTTATCGACAGATTCCAGAATGGTATTAATATCCAGCGGTTTGATTGTGGCAACATCAATGACTTCAGCGCTGACACCGGCTTGTTGCAGTTGTTCTGCAGCCATCATGGTTTCATGGATCATGGCTCCCCAGGAAACCAGCGTGACATCACTGCCTTCCCGTAACACAAAACAGACATCAAGAGGCAGTGCTTCACCATCATCTTCAACCCTTTGCTTGACCAGACGGTAGATACGTTTGGGTTCAAGAAAAATCACCGGATCAGGGTCACGTATGGCAGACAGTAATAATCCGTAAGCGCGCAATGGCGAAGAAGGAATCACTACCCTGATCCCCGGGATATGGGCAAAAATAGCTTCGGTACTTTCAGAATGATGTTCCGGAGCATGGATACCGCCCCCAAAGGGTACTCTTAATACCATGGGGCAGCTCAGGCGTCCTCGCGTACGGTTCCGTAACCGGGCAGCATGGTTAATGATCTGATCGATGGCTGAATAGACAAAGCCCAGAAACTGTATTTCAGCAACAGGTTTGAGTCCTTCGGCAGCCATACCGATAGACATGCCGGCAATCAAGGACTCTGCTAACGGGGTGTCAAGCACGCGCTGATGGCCGAATTTTTTTTGCAGGCCATCTGTGGCTCTAAATACACCGCCGTTCAAACCAATATCTTCGCCCAGTACCACGACGTCAGGGTCTGCTGCCATTTCATGCATGAGCCCCATATTAACTGCATCCACCAGCGTAATCTCAGGCATGACCCTGATGCCTTTGTATGACAGACTGACGTTGCTCCTGGAGACTCTCAGGCAAGCTTTGATATAGATAATCAAACATACTTTCGGGGGCCTGAGCTGGGGTATTTAAATACTCCTGCACTGCAGATTCAACCAGGTGTTGGGTGTTTTTTTCTAACTGTTGATCGTGGTGTTTAGACCAGTAACCCATATTGGTCAGATAATGATGTAAACGACTTAAAGGTTCATATTTCCAGTTTTGTTCAAGTTCATCTTTGCTGCGATAGCGTGTAGCATCATCGGCTGTGGTGTGGTCCCCCAGACGATAACTCAGGGCTTCTATGACAGATGGACCATGACCATTACGGGCCTTGTTTAAGGCCTTGTCCAATCTGAATTGCATGGCAATGACATCATTGCCATCGACCTGTTCGCCTGATATACCTGCAGCGATGGCTTTTTGTGCCAGCGTTTTAGCATGACTCTGTTTTTGTCTGGGTAAAGATATGGCCCAATGGTTGTTGTTAATCACAAATACGACGGGTAGTTTCCAGTTGCCTGCGGCATTGATGGCTTCATAAAAATCACCTTTGGACGTTGCACCATCTCCCAGCACACAAACAGCCACTCTTGCTTGCTGGCGTAATTGCATGGCATAGGCAACTCCCACAGCATGACTGGTTTGACTGGCAATAGGAACATTAATGGGGAAATCATGTTTTTGTGCCTGAAAGTTCATGCCTTGCTCGTTGCCGCCCCAGTACAATAAAATTTCTGTCATGCTGACACCCCGTAAAAATTGGGCAGCATATTCCCTATACGCAGGCAACAAAACATCGTCTGCTTGCATGGTATAGCCAATGGCTGTGCCGATGGCTTCCTGTCCCAACGATGAAGCATAGGTGCCTAATTGACCTCGGCGTTGTAGCAGAATGGCTTTGTGATCAAATTGCCGGGTTAGATACATGGCTTGATAGAGTTTGATCAGTTGTTCAGGCTGTCTGGCAAAGTCGGGTATCGGTCCAACAACAGCGCCGTCAGCATCTATTATCTGATGATACTTAATTTCAAAACTGGCGGTAACATAAGGTTTGTTAACTTGATAGAGTGGGGGGGCCGTTTGTTGCAGCGGACTTTTATTGGTTTGATTCATGTTAAACCCCTGACATAACAAGGGTTGTTACCATGAGGTTTTGCTTGGGAAAGTATTTGTTCTACCATCTGGTTGGCAATGCGCTGACTGGGTATATTGTTTTTTTGCGAACGTCGATAAATGTCAATTACAGCGTCATAAATTTCAGATACTTTGGTCTGTGCTTCTGCGTTGGATTCGATGACAATATGAATTAATCCTCCCACATTAACCACGTAATCAGGCACCAGAAAGATTTGTTTTTGATGCAGACTGTCTCCCACACTGATTGAAGCAAGTTGATTGTTGGCAGAACCACAGATAATCCGGGCATTGATCAAATGCATGGTGTTGGCATTCAGACTACCGCCGAGTGCGCATGGGGAAAACACATCACAATGGACTGAATATATTTGTTCTGGCGAAACGATTTCAGCACCGAATAATTGTGCACAGTATTCAGCGGATTTATGATTGATATCCGAGACGATTAATTTTGCACCCTCTTGATGCAGCAGTTCAGCCAGAAAAGTACCGACTTTTCCAACTCCCTGAATGGCAATCCTGACATCGTGCAAGTCATCATGTTGCAAGCAAACTTTAATAGCCGCTTTGATGCCGTTTAAAACACCTTTTGCGGTATCGCCTGACGGGTCACCACGATGGTTGGAAGTACACTTGACGAAAGGGCTACAGTGGGCAATTCTATCCATATCATCAACACCGGTACCGACATCGACTGCGGTGATGAATCGACCGTTAAGCGTATTCAGGAATTTCCCAAAACTTTCGAAATACGCATCTCGATTGAGAATCTGATGAGGGCGTATCAAGACGGCTTTTCCACCACCATAAGGCATGTGAGCAAAAGCACTTTTATAGCTCATGCCTTGGGCTAGCCGTATCACATCAACAATGGCAGCACTTTCGGTGGCATAAGACATGCAACGTGTTCCCCCCAGAGCAGGGCCACGGCTAGTATTGTGGATGGCGACAATGGCTTGCAACCCCGTAGCAAGGTCCTGTTTAAAGTGCAGGTCTTCTAAACCAAAGGTACTAGCCAGTTCAAAGATTGATGATGACTGGTATCTTGTTTTTTTTTCAGAAACAGGGAGTTGAAGAACATTATGAGATATTGCATTAAACATAATTCAATCCTCCTAAAATTAGTTATAAGAGATAATCAAAATGTACTCCTCTTGTGACCATATGCAGTAATGAAAATTCCTGTTAAAAGTTTGTTTTTGAAGGGAATGTTATTTTTTTGCTCGATAAGCCAGTGCGGTAGCCGATGCAGGTTGTTGGTTCAGGGCCTGGCTGATAAACCAACTGGTGGAAATGAGTTTATCCAGATCAACCCCTGTTTCAATGCCTAAACCATTCAAGAGATAAATTACATCTTCTGTGGCCACATTACCTGAAGCTCCCGGAGCAAAAGGACAGCCGCCCAGACCACTGACTGAGCTATCTATAATGTGTACCCCCGATTGCAGCGCCATTAAAATGTTAGCCATGGCCTGGCCGTAGCTGTTATGAAAATGCACTGCGATATGTTCAAGGGGAAGCGATTGACTGATGGCCTCGAGCAGGGATTTCACTTGACCGGCCGTTGCTGTTCCCGGGGTATCGCCTAAAGAAATTTCATCGCAGCCGAATTGATCAAGTTTTTCAGCAATGTGAATGACCTGCCTGATGTTGACCTGGCCCTGGAAAGGGCAGCCCAGGGCACAGGAAATATAGGCTCTAATGGAAATTCCGGCAGCCAAAGCCTGCTGACAAAGGGCCTGTATAGTGTGTAGACTTGCATTAATGTCGCAATGCATATTGTTTTGTGAAAAGGCTTCGCTGGCCGCACAAAATACGGCAATGCGCTTTGTGCCTAATTCCAGTACTTTATCCAGGCCTTTTTTATTGGCTATCAGCATCAGGTATTGTACTTGTGAATTCAGTTTAATATTCTGATAGACTCGAGCACTGTCGGCCATCTGCGGGACTCGTTTTGGCGAAACCAGACTGCCCACTTCTATATGACCTAAACCACAGGCAGACAATTGGTTGATCAATGCTATTTTGGTGTCTGCAGAAATGCATTGGGATTGATTTTGTAGTCCGTCACGGGGTCCCACTTCAACAATCTTGGCCGTGGCGGGCAGATTCATTGACTGAATGAAATGTGCAGAGTGAATGGTTTGCAAACTCACGATTTTTTTTGCGGTGCATGCACCCAGCGGGCAGGGCGATTTTCCTGGAAAGCGGTGATCCCTTCTTGCGCTTCTGCGGATGATTGTACTTCAAGTAACCATTCGGCCGTTTGGTATATCAATGCAGCATTCAGCTGACTGTGCGCAACATCGTTAATGAGTTGTTTGGTTCGTGCTACAGCCTGAGGTCCTGCCGTTGTAATATGGCCAGACCATTTTTTTATGTAATCTGGCCATTCGTTTTGTGGCAATATTTTATGCACCAGACCTAAGTCAACCGCTTTTTTTGCCGAGAATGTTTCTGCGCTTAAAAAATATCGTTTCGTGGCTCTGGCACCAATAGCATTAATGACATAGGGGCTGATGGTTGCAGGAATCAACCCTAAGCGCACTTCAGGGCAACAAAAATGGGCATCAGGAGTGGCTAGCACCAGATCACAGCAGCAAACTAGCCCCACTCCCCCCCCAATGACAGCGCCTTGTACCAAAGCGATGGTTGCTTTGTTTAAGCGATAGAGGGTGTCCATCAAGGTGGCTAATTTCAGCGCAATGGAGTCGTTAGTTAATGGTGGTGCTTGTTCTGCTTGTTGCATCCAGTCAAGATCGGCTCCGGCACAGAAGTTTTTGCCGGAAGTTTTCAAGATAACGACACGGACTGATGGCATTTTGTTGAGTTCTTGCAGAATTTCTAATAGGCGATCAGTGACGGCAAGATTTAACGCGTTATGTGCACCGGGACGATTAATAATAATGCTTGCTATCTGATTGTGGATAGTAAAGTTGACGTCAGATTTATCTGTGGTGATATCAATAGGCATTTGCATTCCACTGTATGGATTCTAAAATGCCTTGGCAGAGTTCATCTTGTTGGCCATTAACCCAGCCCTTTCCCTGGTTAAAACCTGCCGGAAGATCCGCTTGAGTCGGGCCAAATTTACGCATTCTGCATCCTTTGGCATTGGGGTTGTTACAGCAACATTTTATGGCGGCAAGGTGTTTTTTAATCACGGTGAGATCCTCGTCGATGGGCGGCATCCAGCTGAAATCAGACCCCACGGTTAGCCATTTGTGTAAATCGGCATCTGGATGACCCGTGGCAAATTCAAGATTCATACCACAGGTGCCTGAAGTGGTCATTTTGTGGCATTGCGTACAAAGTTGTTCCTTACCATCAATCGGTGCTGTGGTGATTTGCAGGAAGTTAGCTTTTCGAAAATGGTTTTTAAACGGTTTTCCCACCAGCAACATCGGTAAGTGTTTCATGCTGATAATATTGGGTAAGCCATGGTTTGCATTAAGGTAAGGGCTATATTTAAAGCCATGCGCATTATGACAGTCGATACACCCCGCTTCCGCTGTAAAAGCCGGGGCTCTAAAAGCTTGATTAGCATCCCGGTACCAAAGATTCTGCGGGAAATCTTTTGGTGGGCGGCTCTGATTAGGGTTGATGCTTGCTAAGAAATCGTCTTTTCTGGGGAGGGCTCGATCAAGTGGTGGTAAAAAACCGGTAACAGCTGTTCCATATTGGGTGAGATAACAACTTTTCCCGGTACGGATGTTACGCAGAATTAAACCAATATCATTAAAGGTGTTATAGAGATAATAACGATCCGTTTTTTGCTTACCTACAGCGCTTTCATATTGTTCTTTTCTTTGTTGCTGGTTCATTCCAAGATTAGCGGTGGTTTTTCGAAACCAGTCTTTATTATAGGTATTACCTTTTTGTCGGCAATTTAAAACCATGATGTTTTCAGCATCCAGCTTTAATACCTGTAAATGTGAATAAGTCCAGCACCCCATATCACCACCAAGCCAATGAGGGTTATCACATTTTTTATCGTCGGATAGAATATTCCAGTTATCGCTTTGAATTTCCTGCTTATTGACAAAAATGGGGATTTCCTGACCATCCAGGCAGGACAGTTGGGGCAATTTTCTGCTTATTCCTAATTCAGCCTTGCACTCTTTGACATATTGATACACATCATAATCTGACCGAGTATCGTCTTCAGTGGGTTTGAAAATAAAAAATAAAAAGATAAAAAAAACCAAAGAGAGTAGTGCTAAACTTTTCATTATTTCTCACCTTTCATTCTATGGATGCAAACGTAATACTTGTTTTGGCTATATACTGAAAAATAAATATAATGTTCGAACCGGTTTTAGAGCCTGATATAGGCTGTTAGCTTCGAATGAGCTAATAGTCTCCAGAACACGCAGGAACATAGGCTGACCCGGTGCGTTTGATAGCACGCGAGGGCGGCTAATATTGTATTTCAAAAGCTGTCGAGTCCTATCGGATCGCTTTTCTGCAATGGATATACGACCGGTTGATTTGTAGCGCGGTGCACCGGTTTTTGTAGCATAGCGTGCCAAAATCTATCATGAGGCAGGCGGTGGCACGTTTATCTCATAAAATAATTGAACTACAAAGCGTGTGAAAGTTCATATTCGACATGTATTAAATATATTTAAAGTATCGTTTTAATCGTCTCATTCCAGCATAAGTAAATTTTTTATACTCGCAAACCAGCTACCTAGGCGGTAACGTATGGATATCATTCAACACAGTGCGACCAAACGCGAGATTTCTCCTGTTTTTTTATTCGCGTTAACATTATTTAGCAGTGCTTCTTTGATGTTTGTTTTACAACCCATGTTTGGGAAAGCACTTTTGCCCTTATTGGGCGGCTCCGCTTCTGTATGGAACACCTGTATGGTGTTTTATCAAAGCATTCTGTTTTTCGGTTATCTGTACGCACATCTGCTGTCTACGCATCTGAGCTATCACAAACAATTTTTTATACATAGCGCTTTAATTATTATCAGTCTGAGTTTTTTACCTATCAGTATTGCTGAAAGTAGCGCCCCTCCTACAGTAGGTAATCCCAGTGTCTGGTTATTAAGCATTTTGTTCTTTTCTATAGGACTGCCTTTTTTTATATTGTCCACCACTTCGCCACTGTTACAAAAATGGTTTTCTGGCTTGGGACATCAAACCAGTCATGATCCTTACTATCTTTCCATGGCGAGTAACAGTGGCAGTTTAATTGCGTTATTGAGTTATCCCTTCTTATTGGAACCAGAATTGGGGCTAACCCAGCAACAACAATTGTGGAGCACGGGTTTTCTATTTTTAGCGGTGTTAATTGCTGTGTGTATGATTATGCAGTTAAAACCACAGGCGTTGCCGCCCAAGATACAGCCAAACAAGCTTGAAGAGTCAAACATCTTTTTAGTTGACAAGCCCGGGCTGAGATTACAATTGCACTGGATACTCTTATCTTTTATTCCCTCCAGTTTGTTACTCGGGACCACCAATTACATCAGTATTGACATTGCTACTGTGCCTTTATTGTGGGTTATTCCATTAGCGATATATTTATTGTCTTTTATTCTGGTTTTTTCAAAATACAGCACGGCCATTCATAAAAAAATAGTTTTGATACAACCCTGGGTTTGCATGCCCTTTTTGATTTATTACTTCTCAGAGCAAAAGTTAAGTGACTTTTCGGTAGAATTAATTTTACATTTTCTGGTTTTTTTCATATCTATCATGGTCTGCCATGGTGAACTTGCAAAAAGACGCCCTCCAACACAGTTTCTGACACAGTATTATTTGATCATGTCTCTGGGGGGGATGCTAGGTGGTATTTTTAACAGTTTTATTGCGCCACTGATCTTTAGCTCTATCTATGAATACCCATTAGCAATCATCTTCGCGCTGTTGTTAAATCCGTCCCACCGAGAAAATAATGTGTATTTGAAAGCATATCTGGAAAAATTTATATTCTGTACTTATTTATTCACGTTCATGACTATTTTGTATTTTAATTTTAATCAATTTAGCAATATTGTTTTATTAGGCTTTTCTATTCTTGTTGTGGGCTTTGTAAATTACTTTTTATTTCATAAATACCCTGTTTTTTTCCCCTTATTTGGCTTACTCATCGTTTCCTGTGCCGCACCAGAAAAACAGCAACGTGGTCAGCTATTGCATCAAAGTCGAAATTTTTATGGTGTCTTGACGGTTAAGCATCAGACAGGGAATTATATGGGCAACCCTAATGAAACTTTGCATGAACTCTACAGTGGTACAACCCAGCATGGGGCACAACTGTTCAGTGACTATAACTTGCATTGCATGCCCAATGGATACTACAGTCAGAAAGGGCCGTTAGGCGATATTTTCACAACTTACAATCATATGAATAATGACTGGCATATCGGCGTTGTGGGGCTAGGGGTAGGAGAAATGGTGGGGTATGCTAAAGCATCTCAATCCTGGACATTTTTTGAACTGGATCCGAACGTGGTTGAAATAGCCACAAATCCCAATTACTTTACTTTTTTAACAGAGTGCATCGATCATTATAAGGTTCAACTGGGAGATGCCCGGATTACGCTGGAAAAACAACATCAGTCTTTTGATTTATTGGTGATTGATGCCTTTACTTCTGATGCTATACCGACCCATTTATTGACTAAAGAAGCCATAGAGTTGTATTTATCCAGACTCAACCGTAACGGCTTGCTGGTTTTTCATATTTCCAATCGTTATCTGGCGATCAACAAAGTACTGTCGGATCATGCTGAAAAACTCGGTTTAAGTCTATTAATTAAAGAGTTTCGGTCTAAGCAAAAAACGCCGTTACTCAGTAATTCGGATTGGGTTATATTAGCTCGAAATCCAGCACAACTTGAACCGATGTTAACCACGAATTGGCGAGGCGACTGGCATAAACTACCGCACTACCCCAATGTGCGCAGCTGGACTGATGATTTTACAAGTATTATGACTGTCTGGAAGTAGTTTAAGGTGATTTATTTCTCTGTTTTGTCAGCATCAAGCTGGTTTTCGGGGGCAGCACGGATAAATTCAGACTGAGTTAAGCAGTGTTTGTAGATCCGGTTAATCAAGGGATAACTTAAATCGCAGTGAAAACGTAATGCATTGTAAACTTGTGGAATCAAGAAAGTGTCGGCTATTCCCGCTTGTTTACCGAAACAAAACCGACCATTGCAATCATGATTTTTCAGGCTTTTTTCTAAGGCAGAAAACCCTTGCTCTATCCAGTGTTTGTACCAGGTATCTGTATTGTCCTTAACATGCAATGTGTTTTCCAGATATTGCAACACCCGCAGGTTATTTAAAGGATGCATATCACAGGCAATCAGTTGCACGATGGAACGGACATAAGCCCGGTCGACGTTGTCAGCTGGTAATAAGGGTGGGTGAGGGTACTTGTCTTCCAGGTATTCTATGATTGAACTGGACTGGGTTAATAAAATATTTTCGTCGACGAAAGTAGGTACCAGAGCTTGAGGGTTTAAAGACAGGTAGTCGGTGTCATGTTGTTGTCCTCCCTGTTTTAACAAATTCACGGGGTGAACCTGATAATCAAGAGCCTTTAAATTCAGCGCAATACGTACGCGATACGATGCAGAACTCCTGTAATAACTGTATAAGATTATGGACATGATTGTACTACCTGTTCAATCGAGCCAAATAGTGATTGTCCCTGTGCATCAAACATTTCAATTTTTACGGTATCCCCAAATCGCATAAACTGGGTTCTGGCATGACCTGTTTCGATGATTTCACGGACTCTTTTTTCGACAATACAGGAGCAGCCGGCATCAGGATCATAATTGCTTACTGTTCCAGAACCGATCAATGTCCCTGCCGTTAGTTGCCGCGTTTTTGCCGCATGACTGATTAACTGCGCAAAATCAAAGTGCATATCAATACCGGCATTAGCCTGTCCGAATAATTGATCGTTCCAATAGACCTGTAGAGGATAATGCAATTTATTGTCAAACCATGCATTGCCTAATTCATCAGGCGTGATGGCTACCGGAGAAAATGCGCTGGCAGGTTTACCTTGAATAAAACCAAAACCCTTAGCCAATTCACTCGGAATTAAATTGCGCAGCGAAATATCGTTGATCAATAACAGCAATTTAATATGTGTTTCAGCTTGGCAGGTGGATATGCCCGGTTTAACGTCATCCGTGATGATTCCAATTTCGGCTTCAAAATCAATGCCCCATGCTTCATCGGCACAAACAATAGGGTCTCTGGAGGCTAACATTTGATCGGATGCGCCTTGGTACATCAGAGGGTCATGAAATAGACTGACGGGTAATTCGACACCGCGGGCTTTGCGTACCCGTTCTACATGACTTAAATAAGCACTGCCATCCAGCCATTGAAAAGCGCGAGGTAAAGGGGCCATTATTTGCGCTGGATCAAAGGGTAAGGATTCACATTGGTTTTGATTCAGCGCTTGATATATTTTTTGTAAATCTGCTTCAATGGTTGACCATTGTTCCAGAGCGCTTTGTAGGTTTGGAGCAATATCTGTCACCAGTTTCATTCGGCTTAATGATTGATTGACAAGTACCAGCATGCCATCGCGATCAGTGGATTTTAAGCTGGCCAGTTTCATTTCCAGGAGTCTACATAGTCAGGCCATTCTATGGCCTTTGCAGGGGCAGAAATATCCAGAGCAATGGCGGTATCAATCATAACTGCCACTTCATTTATCATGCGGTGATGTTTGTGCTCGGCAGCAGCGAGTGCCTTCGGGTGGGGGCCATGTGGAATACCCCGAGGATGCAAGGTGATCATGCCTGGATAAATATGGTCTCGGGAAAAGAATTGTCCCTGGTGATAAAAAATGAACTCATCATAATCATCATTGCTATGAAAAAATGGAACGTTCAGTACCCGGGGGTCAGTTTCGGCAGGGCGAGGTACAAACGTACATACTACAAAATGATGACTGATAAAGGTACTGTGGGCAGAAGGGGGGAGGTGATAGCGGTGACTCATTAAGGGACGAATATCTCGCCAGTTAATGCGTACCGGCATTAAAGTGCCATGCCAGCCGACTGCATCCAATGGGTTAAAAGGGTAGGTAATGGTGCTGAAACTATTTCTGCTTTTGACAATGACCTGCCATTGCTCTTCATTTTGTTGCTCAATAAACGCATTGTCAATGACCGGGGTATCCAATATGGCCGGGTCAAATATGGCCTGTTGACTGACAATGCCTTTTTCCGGTATTTGAAAACTGTCATTACAGGCTTCAATCAATAAATAGCTGACGGGGTTATCTGTAGTAATCCTCCAAAGCGTGCCTCGTGGCAATAAGATATAGTCGCCTTCAGTAAAACCTAAGTGCCCATAATCACAAAATAAGTCCCCGCTACCTTGGTGTATAAACAGTAATTCATCACCATCTGCATTACGCTGCAAATGATCCATGTTGCTGGATATCTGGATAAAACTTATTTGAATGGTTGCATTACTAAACAACACATTAGCCGTTGCGTCATCAGAATCATGCCTGACCAGTTGCTTGGTATCAAAAGCCCGGGGTTTTAGCTGGCCGGTTATTGAAGCCCAGGCGGTAGGGGGGTGACGATGATGCATCTGAGTGGCGGGGCCATAGAATCCTTGTTTGCCCAGTTCGCGTTCAAAAGTCCCTTCAGGAAGATCAGCATGTGCCTGACGTGAGGCCAGGCCTTCAATTTTAGGAAAACTGATCCAGGCCATTAAATGACGCCTCGTTTAATCTGATCTAATTCTATGGCATCGAATAATGCCTGAAAGTTGCCTTCACCAAAGCCCTCGTTACCTTTACGTTGAATAATTTCAAAGAAAATAGGACCTATCACGGTATGCGTAAAAATTTGTAAAAGTAAGCCGGCGCCTCTCGCCGGTGCGCCATCGATCAGAATCTTAGCTTGACGTAATTTATCCAGTGATTCCTGATGACCTGGAACGCGGCTGTCAATCGCTTCATAATAGGTATCAGGTACATCCATAAAAACAATGCCTTCAGTATTCAGGGCTGCAACGGTGGCGTAAATATCATCTGTATGTAAAGCAATATGTTGAATGCCTTCACCATGATATGCATGCAGATATTCCTGGATTTGTGATTTGGAATCACTGGGTTCATTAATGGGTATGCGAATTTTATCGCAGGGACTGGACATCGCCCGAGATTTTAGACCGGTAATTTTGCCATGAATGTCAAAAAACCGGGTTTGTCGAAAATTAAATAATCGCTGGTAAAATTCAGCCCACTTATCCATGCATCCATGATGGACGTTATGGGTCAAGTGATCAATTTCAGTCAGCCCCAAGCCCACAGGATGAGGATCGACATGATTAAGAGGAATGAAATCAAAATCGTAAATTGAATGTTCTTGATATTTGTCCACCAGATAGAGCAAGCTGTTTCCTATGCCGAGTATGGCGGGGATATTAATTTCCATCGCCCCCACAGGGACATAATGAGGTTTGGCACCCAGTTTAATACACCGGTTATAGCAATCCAGCGCATTTTTAACCCGGATAGCAAACGCACAAATTGATGGGCCGTGGACTTTGGCAAAAGCCTGAGCAAAACTGTCAGGTTCATGATTAATAATAAAATTGATATTGCCCTGCCGATATAACACCACATTTTTAGCACGATGTCTGGCGATTGCGGTAAAGCCAAGTTGGGTGAATAAAGTTTCCAGTCCCCGAGTATCGGGCGCCGTATATTCAACGAATTCAAAACCGTTGGTGCCAACAGGGTTAGATACGGGTGTCATCATCTTACCTCGGTCTTTTCTTGCTTAACAGCATTAAGACTTGTTGCTAATGGATAAGTTTCAAATTTGCCAATCCGAAGTG
>JAPYOW010000096.1 GCA_029937975.1 Methylococcaceae bacterium
AGCACACTTAACCAAAATTTAGCCCCTTCATTTTCAGATATCCACATGCCCAGTACACAGGTCACTTGATGAGTGATGTGGTTACACTATTTAGGACACAAAAACTAAAGTTTACCCCCTAAATATAGAGCCCCTAAAATGCCTAAGAAAAAGCTAAATACTTATACATCCGAATTCCAACACTCTTTATACTTGGGTTCATAACGCCTCAAAGTCTAAGAAAAATAACAGCGTGACTAAAAAAGAAGACAGAGATAATGGTAAATAAAATAGACAATAAACAATTGATCCATTCACAGCAATTATCTGAAAATGAATTAGGCTGGCTTAAATTAGAAGAACTAAAATCGTTGGGTACAATTAAAAATAAAATAAAATTGTCACATTTTCAATATGAACGAATATTAAACTCATATGAAGAATTAATTGACGTATTAGAAAGGGGTAAGAACCCTATTTATGGTGTGCATACCAGTTATGGAGAAAATGCCCGCAATAAAATTGACCCTGCTCAATGGGAAAACACACAAAGAGATTTATTTTCATTTTTACATGTTGGTATTGGTGATCATCTACCAGAAGCAGTTGTTAGAAGGGCATTAAGATTACAAATTAAGAAGCTTTCACTGGGTCTTTCTGGTGTCCATCCAGATTCACTTGCTGATCTCTTGGCATTATCAGATGACAAAAAATTACCAAAAGTACCATCACAAGGAAGCCTAGGAGCAAGCGGAGATTTAATCAGTATGGCCCATGCCATAGCTCCTTTATTAAATCGAATCCCCAGAGGTCCACGAGATGTTATTTGCATGGTAAATACAAATTCGATGATGTCATCATTGGCAATTGAAAATATATCCGAATTAAAAAAACTTATGGATTTTTCCTACTTAAATATTGCATTAGTAGCAAAATCAACTAAAACGCCTACTAATTGTTTTCTTGGAAAAGGATTGGAAGTCGGGAATGTACCAAAATCTTATGCAAATGCAGGTAGAAAAATACTAAATAAATATAATTCTCTTCTATCCAATAAAAATAATAAAAAATCTTCTACTATTCAGCCTAGATATTCAATTCGATGCTCTCCACAAATAATGGGGAACTGTGAGGACCTGCTTGATTTTTCCATGAAAAAAATTATAGAGGAGGCAGTTGCTATAGCAGATAATCCATTAATTATTAATAGCGAAGGGGAATATGATGCAGAAGTTTGGCATGGAGGTCTTTTTTACGCATCTGGAATAGCAACCGCAGGTGATATGATGGTTGATATTATTAATAAAATAGCTGAGATGCTAGATCGACAAAACCTTATATTAATGTCCTCTCATTTAAATAGCGGCCTTCCCGATAATTTAAACATTCAGGGGGCAGGTCATTTAAAGGGAATTCATATCTTAACTTCTTCGATAGTACAAAAAATAAAATGTCAATCAACTCCGGGAAGAAATTTAAGTTTTTCTTGCGAGGGGAATAATCAAGACTTGGTACCATGTGGAATGACAATACATAATAATGTTTCAAACCTTTTAAGTGACTTAAAAAATGTCTTGAAATGTTCATTATTTAGTTCATTACGTGCGTATTCATTTCTTAAGCAGAATGAATTAGACCCTGATTTAAAATTAGAAAACTGGTCACATTTTAGTTTAGATAAAATTGGAAGACTTGTGTGAATATAACAAAATTTATCATTGAAAACTCAAAAAATATTTTATTAAAAGATAAAATTGCAATTCAATATTTAAATAAGTCAATTTCGTACAAGGAACTCGGTAGAGATATTCATTCTCTTGCTGAATATATTAAAGAGATTACAAAAGGCAGGAGTTCAAACATTTCCATATTTTTACCTAATGGAGTTCAATTTGTTTATAGCTATTACGCAATCCATCGAGCAGGTTCAAATATTATTTCCATTAATTCACGTTCTACTACTAGAGAAATTTCTCATATATTAAATGATAGTCAATCATCGATTGTCATTACCAACTCAGTATATGAAAAGATGATTCCCGCGAACTTAAATTGTTCGGTAATTAACCTAAATGAATTTGACAAAATAGAAAAATTAGATTTTAAAAATAATATTAACAATGAATTAAATGACACTCATTCAGTATTATATTCTTCAGGCACAACGGGGGATCCAAAAGGGGTTATTTTAAATCAAAAAAATATTATCACTAATTCAAAATCAGTTATTCACCATTTAGAAATTTCGGATGATGATTCACTGTTGGTTTTTTTACCATTGACACATTGTTTTGGGCAGAATTTCATAATGAATTCATGTTTAATGAGTGGGGCAAAGCTAGTAATCATGGAAAAATATGAAACAAAAGAAATGTTTAATTTAATTGAAAGTGAAAACATATCACATTTTTTTGCTGTTCCTTTTATATTTAAAAAATTATTAAACCAAAATAATATTAAAGATAAATTTAAAAATATCAGATTATTTTTTTCTGCCGCTGATACATTAGACCCAGTTTTATCAACAAAATGGAAATCCCTTACCAATAAGAATATATATGAGGGATATGGGCTAACAGAATCATCACCATTTGCTTCCTATAATGGTGGGAAATATTATAAGCATGGTAGTATCGGAAAACCTATTATTGATGTCCAAATGAAAATTGAAAAAGAAGATGGAACTGAGGCCAATAGTTTTCAAATAGGTGAGATTTTGATTAAAGGACCAAATATTATGCTTGGATATCTAGGTGATCACGAGCAAACAATTATAAAGAATCAGTGGCTTTATAGTGGAGACTTCGGTTATAAGGATAGGGATGGATATTATTATATTAAAGGTCGTAAGAAAGAGATGATAAATGTTATGGGAAACAAGGTTTGGCCCGCAGAAGTCGAAAAAGTTATTTCGGAGTTAAAGCATGTAAGTGGTGTTGCGGTTATTGGAATTCCAGATATTAGATTAGGTGAAAAAGTCGTCGCTTTTGTCACCTCATTAAGTGTCGTCAATAGGGATCTTGTAAAAGTTTATTGCAAGAAAAATTTATCAAAATACAAAGTTCCTCTAGAAATATTGCAATTAAAAAGTCTTCCAATGAGTGGTTCAGGAAAAATTTTAAAAAATATTTTAAAACGTGATTACTTAACATTAGCTCAGATTGAGCATAATTAAATACATATTACTTCGGTTCTTTTTAAGATATTACAAATTTCATCGCCAAGGGAAAGTATTTCACCTAGCATTGCAATGATCGATTTTTTCAAAGTTGTGAAGTTATGAAGGAAGAACCCGCTGTTTTCAAGCTAGTTGTCGCCTAAATTATTATACAGCCATTGCTTTGAAGTAAATCTGCAGTTAATACTGGTAGTTCAGTGATTTTTGAGGAGTATTCACGTAGGGTCTCCTTTAGTAAGAGTGGTTGGTGATACCAGTAATATTACACCCTTCAGGAGAGATATTTTTTATTTTTAATTCAACTGGTTGTAGTATTTTTTTGTTTTTAGACCCAAAACTTTAGTTGAAAAATACTGGCTTGACTCTAATGTTCAATTTTTGCTCTCATAATATAGAAAGAACTATAATACTATACACCTATAAGTTACTAGTTTAATTTACTTGGAAATTACATGACCACAATACAGCCTAATAATTCCTCGTACGAAACACATCCTACCAATCGGCTTATAGAACAAGGTGGAGTTCCTCGCGTATCAATTCATGACATGACCCCCAAATTTTTCCGACATGAGTTTCAATTACCTAATCAACCTGTAGTGATCACCCACGCACTCGATAGCTCCATTCCTGTTAGCATAGATAAGTTGATTGCACTTGTAGGGGAGGTTGAGGTGCTCACTCGCATATATGGTGAAGATCGATTCTCACGCCCCAAGGCTGAGTGGAAATCATATTGTGAAATGCAATCTATGACAATTTCTCGCTATTGTGACCATTTGAAAGACGGCTCTGCGAAACGTCATCACAGGTATCTGGCGCTGGTTGAAATGGGGCATACGGCCTTGCGCTCAGTGGTTGGTCCATGCCTTGAGTTAATTGCTAATCGTACCGGACTGCTGCAACATCCAGAGTTCGATATGAATCTCTGGGTAGGTCCGGGGGGGCACGTCGAACCGTTGCATTATGACGGTATGGATGGCACACTTTCCCAATTTCGCGGTGCAAAACGTGTATCTCTATTCAGTCCTAAACAAACAAAAAATCTCTATCCTTTTCCCATTTCGCAAGGAAAAATGTCACCATCGTTTAGTCAACCCTACATTGACCAGCCCAATTTTGAGCAATATCCACGACTGACTGAAGCGCTCGCGCATCGTAAAATCATCATTCTTGATGAAGGTGAAACGCTTTATATACCAGTTGGCTGGTGGCATGAAATCGAAGCAATTGAAACTGACTATATCTGTTCGATTAATCGTTTTTGGACAGTTGACCCGGTTTGGCGCTATGCGAAGGCACCAGAAGCCGGATTTTTTTTACTTCTCGCAAAGCTCAGTCAGCTCCGCCGGAAACTCAAATAAGTTTGATTCTCGC
>JAPYOW010000097.1 GCA_029937975.1 Methylococcaceae bacterium
CTTCCGCACCTCCTGTTTTTGAAGTATTTGCCCGAATAAAATATATTTTTTTCATTTTGATATATTTAGTTCTTAACTAGCACAGCAACATAACCTAAGGTAAACTCCTTCGATCTGTCTAGCCTATCAAGATAGTAAAAAAGTGGTCGAATCAAATAAGCGCTGAACAAATACCCAACAAGATAAACCGGTAAAATTAAAAGGCTCATCAAGATACAATAAAATAAATTCATATTGCGTTTTTTCGAACGAAAAGGATCATATTGCTTAAATAGTTTTTTAAACGCATCAGGCAAGCGTTTACCCAAACACCAAAATGTACCTCCCATTTTTTCACAATCGACTATAGTGTAGCCTGTCCGCCCTGCTAATTGATAAAGACCATAATGTGTAAAATGAAAAAAATGCCAAGGCTCACCATGGAGAGGGGCATTTAAAGGCACTGATAACAACAATTTTCCTTTCGGCTTTAAAATTCTTAATATCTCCTTCATTACTTTTTCCGGATCTGGTGTATGTTCTAAGACTTGTGTTAAAATTACAGCATCATAAAATTCGTCTTTGACAGGAATATCATCAAGAAAACATTCAAAGTCATGTGCTTCAGGATAAAACCCTCCCGGCATATCACAAGATTGATAGTGATGACTTGCAAATATATATCGATAAGGCTTTTTACCCGCACCTGCATCAAGAACAATACTTTTTTCACCAAGCCTTTGCGCCTGTTCTTGCAAAAACCGTTGAATTACTGAATTTTCAGGGTCTAAGATCGCTTTTATACCTTGGGCGGGTATTATCCCTAACCAACCTTGGCGTTTATTTAACTGGATTTTCATTTGAGGAATTCTTGTTTTTATTATCAAGTTATGATTTGATTCAACGTGTAAGAAAAAAGTTGATCTATTCTGTTAAAGTTTGTTCTGAAAAGTGAATTAGCAACAAAGAAACGTCACCAATTGGTAATAACTTTTTTCAATTAAAACAACCAGAAAAATGCACCTAATGCCTTACTGAATTTTTAATAAATGGGATTATAAAACTGGCCAGCCAAGCAGTCAATACAAAATTAGAGGTGTTATTAGCCTGACACACTAACACATAAGTTTGGTGGGAAAACAGCGTTTATTCGCAATAGTTTTACCAAAACCAACCCTATAGACTGGCTTGGGTAATATTGAAACCCAAAATCCTGAGGTTTGTCTGCCGTTAGCAAAAGCCGTTTAAAACAGGAACGGCATGAAAGTGGGTCAAAAAGGAATTTAACTCAAAAAATATATTTATCTTTGGATGGGATTATTTTAATATCTGCTGAGAATCAACCAAACCATGCATTCTGGTTACTATTAAAGTGGATATGCATAGAAAGCAAGAATTAATTACCATTGAAGATAGTTATCGTGAAACCACAAAAAACTGGACTAAACCACCGGAAGAGAATCGCCGAAAAGGTCTAAGCAGCGTTCCAAATTGTCTATAGCTGATGGATCTTTTAGCTTCTGGAATACGATCAGAAGGAACTATCCTGAAAACAAGCATTAGCGCTGCCAAGTATATAATACAGCGAATGTTTTCAATCAACTCCCCTATAGCTTCAGCGAAAAATCAAAAATCAAAAATCAAAAAATCAAAAAATCAAAAAATCAAAAAATAATTCACAATGAAATTAAACTTAGGCTGTGGCAACAAAACTAAACTAGGCTATCTAGGCGTAGATTCTTTTTCATGTGGCGCTGTTGATGTCATGGCAGACTTAACTTCAAAATTACCTTTTGAAAATAATTCTATAGATGAAATATGGATGGACAATGTCATTGAACACATTCCTGACATTACCAAATTAATGAAGGAGATACATAGAATAAGCAAAGCCGACACTTTGGTCACCATTATAACCCCTCATTTTGCAAGCCAGGCTTCCTGGCGTGATCCGACACATATCCACCATTTGTCATTTTTCTCTATGGATCATTTTGAAAAGGATAATGTTGCGCATTACACAGGAGGCGGTTTTAAAGTAATAGAACGAAGACTTTCTTTTGGTGGCCTATTAGGGAACATTGGTCGATTAATCTATAAAATAAGTGCTAAAGAATATGAAAAAAACTGGTGCTTTATTTTTAGACCCAGCACACTTAAGTTTGTAATACGTGTAATAAAATAAAACTTAGGAGTGAAGGTTTTATGCTCTAAGAACCAGTTCAAAATTGTTACGAACCACAGTCAGTTATCTGCGGACGAAGCTCAGAAGCCGGAGTTCACATAAAGTAAATGAGAATTCCGAGCACCGAACAAGCGTAACTGACTGTGGAGCAGTATATTTTGAACGGGATCGAACAAATTTCAATAACACCTACGTTACCCACATGCATAGTTATCTAGAAGATAGTATAGATTTTTCGCTTATTCATCATGTCCTGATCATCAAGTTACAACATTTAGGCGATGTATTAATAACAACACCCGTTTTTTCTAGCTTAAAAAAAAACCACCCACACCTTAAAATTGATGCCTTGGTTTATGCTGAAACACAGCCCATGCTATCTGAAAATAATGATATCAATCATATTTATGTGATAGATCGCAACTGGAAACAACATAAAAGTGAATTAATTCGGCAAGAGTATAGCTTATTCAAAAAACTTCAGGCATCTCAATATCAGCTGATCATTAACTATTCCGACCGCTGGCGCGGCGCCTGGCTGACACGATTACTTCACCCCAAACACAGTGTTTCTCAAAGTTACCCGACAAGGCGTGGACAGTGGTGGAAAGACAGTTTTACCCATATTGTGAAAACGACAATAAATGATCGTCACCAAGTCGAAGTACATCTGGATGCACTTCGACGATTAGGCCTTTATCCAGAACAATCAACTAAAGCATTACAAATATTCTCAGGGGTTCGAGCAGAACACGAAATCACTCAGTTATTAACTGATCATAATTTACAAAAACAAGGCTATATAGTAATTCAACCAACTTCAAGATGGATGTTTAAAGGCTGGAATAGACAAGGGTTTCAAGAAGTAATTAAACAACTTGAGCTTTCTGGTTATTCCATCGTTATTACTTCGGGGCCGGCACAATCAGAACTAAATATGGTCGACCAAATACTGCAAGAAGAAGAATTCAATATCGTCAATTTAGCTGGAAAGTTATCACTCAAACAATTAATTGCACTAATAGATCATGCAAGCTGCTTTTTAGGACTAGATTCTGTCGCTATGCACATTGCAGCAGCCGTTCAGACACCTTGCGTTGCCCTATTTGGACCCAGTAATGATAAAAACTGGCACCCGTGGCAGGTTGACCATCGCATTATTTACGAGCAAGTAAGTTGTAGACCTTGTAATCTGGACGGTTGTGGTGGAGGTAAAATAAGTGATTGCCTTCAAAACATTTCACCAGACCGTGTAGTACAAGCCATGACTGAACTTTTGAATACACCCAACAACTAATATCTTTCTTATGATAGATAATTCACAGGTCTAATTCTGTCCCAAATATGAAAGATAAAAAGGTATCACTAACCCCCTAGTATTTTGCTATAAATTGCTGTTATATTTTCTATCATTTTTGTCATTCCAAAATTTTCAGCAACGAAAGGCCTTGCCTTTTTAGAATAATCACTCTTTAAGTTTTCTTCATTAATTAAGCTCAAAAGCTCTTCATACATCTTATTCGTATCATTTTTTTCAACCATAACAAAGTTATTTTCGTGATACAAGTCGCCAGTACTACCAGCATTTGTTGCTAGCACTGGTTTCTTCATTAACAAGGCTTGCATGATTGATTGAGGCACCCCTTCCTTACTGTCTGAAGTCAAAATAAAAATATCCAGTGCTTTTAATAATGAAGCGACATCGGCTACATGCCCCAGCATGATAATATGCTTCTCCATTCCTAATTTTCTTATTTTTTGTTCAACTGCTTCTTTTTGGGGACCATCTCCTGCTATAAAAAACTTTACTGGCTTTACATGACTCTCAGAATCAATTATTTTTTTTGCCAAATTGACAAATCTGTCATGCCTTTTAAATGCTCTTAAAACCGCGACAATACCAACTGCAGTTTCTTCTTCGCCAATATTAAAGCTATCTCTGCACTGTTTTCGACTATAATTTTCTTCATTAAATAAATTTTCATCTATTCCCGTAGGGACTGATTGTATTTTTTCAGGATTGATTCGATTGTATCTAACCATATCAGCTCGTACACTCTCACCCGTTGTAAAAATAAAATCCGCCAATTCATTAATAAAGTTTAACCGCGATGATCTTATACGATTAGAAAGATGTCTAGTTCTAATAAACTTGACACCTGCCAATTTTGCTGCAATCCCGCCCACCCAAGTATCTTTACCACTATGCGTATTAACTATATCTATATTATTTTTCTTTATAATTTTATACAGTCCATAGAGTGTTGTTAAGTCCGTATTTCCATTAAACGGTAAGCTAAAAACCTCAATATCATTTTCAATTGCTTTAGTCTTAATCATTGAATCAGCCTTACACGCCAATGACACTTC
>JAPYOW010000098.1:0-2135 GCA_029937975.1 Methylococcaceae bacterium
TTGGGGAAATTGCTGCATTAACCCGAACCCCCCGGACAGCACATGTGATTGCCTCTTCTGATTGTCTCCTATTAGAAATTAGATGGCAGGCTATTCATGCCCTACGCAAATATAATGATACGTTTCGTAAACATATTGATACATTGTATAAAAACAATAGTTTGGATGCCTTACGTACCCTGCCCATTTTTTCGCGATTAGAAAAACATGAACAAGATAACCTGATTGCACATACCTTGTTCGAGTCTTATGGTGAGTTTGACTGGCACGAGAATTATAAAAATGAAGTAGAGCAAGAACATTCCAGTTTGTTAAAACATGAAACATTGATTGTTGACGAAGGTGATTATGCGGATGGCTTATTGTTGATTAATTCGGGTGTTGCACGAGTAAGTCATCATTATAACCATGGGTATCGCATTATAAAATATCTTAATAAAGGGGATGTATTTGGTCTTCGTACCATCGCCCATAACTGGAAAAATAATGATAATAGCCCCCTGCCTACCAGTTTACATGCGGTGGGATATACTAATGTGATGCGAGTTCCCAGTCATATCATTGAAGCATTGGTTTTACCTAAAATGACAGCAGAGGAGATAGACATACTTCTGTTGGAACGGCAAAATACGTATCTAGTTAAGATGGACTATACAAAAGATCTTCGTCTAGCAGATGGCATGTTGGATTTTATGAGTGATTTTCGCTATATCAATGGCTCTGCCAGTATGCTTATAGATCTGGATCGGTGTATTCGTTGTGATGAATGTGTCAATGCTTGTGCTGTGGGACATAATAATAACCCTCGTTTTAATCGCCACGGCCGTCGATATGATCATTTTATGGTGGCTAATGCCTGTATGCACTGTCATGACCCTGTCTGTATGATCGGTTGCCCAACGGGTGCCATTCATCGTGAGCCAGATGGTCAAGTTGCTATAAATGATAACACCTGTATTGGATGCAGTACTTGCGCTAATTCCTGTCCCTATGAAAATATTAAAATGGTGCAGGCACGAAATGCAGAGGGTGAGTTCAGTCAGGATGCAATGAGTCTGAGACAGGTAGTCAAGGCCAGTAAATGTGATTTGTGTGTTGATCAATTAGATGGGCCAGCATGTCAGCGCGCTTGTCCACATGATGCACTGAAACGCATTGACTTATTTGAACTGTCCACTTTAATTAAAGAGGTGGAATAATCATGCAACTCGCCAAACGTCGGATCCACAATAGTTTGCTTAGCCTTTTATTAATTGTGGTTTTATTGCTGATTCTAGATTTTTACGGTACGCCCGTTTATCGGATGCAAGTCTGGTCAGGCTGGATTTTATTGAGTTTGATTGTTTTTCTTTTACTTTACAATGTAAGAAAAAAACTCACTATGTTGCCTTTAGGACGTGTTGCTTTTTGGATGCAATGCCATGCTTATTTGGGTATGGTAACTTGCGTCATTTTTCTACGGCATATCAACTTTCGTGTTCCCAGTGGCTATTTTGAGTGTCTATTGGCATTAGCATTTATTGCAACGGCTGCGACAGGTATTTTTGGCTTGATACTTTCCCGTATTATCCCTAAATTTCTAACACGCCGTGGTGAAGAAGTTATTTTTGAACGTATTCCATTACACACTGCAACTCTTAGAGAGCAGGCGCAGGCCTTGATAATTGATTGTGCTGAAACCACAAAGTCAGAAGTCTTGTTCGAGTACTATCAACAACATTTGGCCGCTTATTTTTTTGGTCCCCAGAATGTTTTATACCACTTATCAGGCTCGACAACTCCCTGGCATCATATGTTAATTAAGCATCAAACGTTTTGCCGCTTTTTGAGTAATAAAGAACAAGAATATGCCGATCAATTGCAAACGCTAATGAAACAGAAAGATGATCTGGACTTTCATTATGCGCTGCAAGGCATGTTAAAAGCCTGGCCTTTTTTACATTTCCCCCTGAGTTTTGTACTGTTTATTTTTTCCTTGCTGCATATAGTGCTGGTCTATGCCTTTATCGGGGATATTTAATGGATAAACCTCAGCTTTTACAAAAGTTTGGTCATCAAGAGAGTCCTTATGAGCGACCCAATCAGAAATGGGTTTGTGGAAAGCTGAGTCAGGGTTGCCCCTGTGAACTCGGACC
>JAPYOW010000098.1:2235-4524 GCA_029937975.1 Methylococcaceae bacterium
GTTTGTCCGAATTGGAATTAAAAAAAGTAGCCTATGTGACCGAGACAGATGAACGCATGCCTATATTTCAGGAGATAGCCTGTATGACCTGCCATATTGAGCATCATGGCAGGAATAATAACCTGCTTGCGGTGAATAGTAAAAATTGTGCCGTATGCCACGATTTGCCTTTTAATATAGGGGGTAAAGTACATCCTGATTTTCGACATTATCCTTATCGTAAAAGAACAGGTATTATTTTTGACCATAATCAACATTATGATAAATATTTCTTTGATAATAGTGGGGAAAACTTACGTGATAGTGCACCGGGATCATGTCTGACTTGTCATATCAGTGATAAGAATGGTATTAAAATGGATGTACGTGACTTTCAAGGCAGCTGCTCTGCTTGTCATAATAGTATCTTCGAAGATTCTGAAACCTTTGCCGTCATGACTGTTCCGGCATTAAACACCGATAATCTCAGTGGCCCCAGCTGGCCTGAGGATGCTGATGCTGAAATTACGCCCTTCATGAAGTTATTACTTTCGGCTGATAATGAAAACTTGCTTTCTGTATTGGCAACGCTAGAAAGTGATGATTTGACCGAACTGGAAGATGAGGCATCACAAATTATTGCCTGGGGCATTAAAGAGCTATATTACGATATTTATAAAAATGGAAAAAATGCGCTGAAAAATCGCATAGTTAAGGCCTATTATTGCCAGTTAAATGACAAAGGACAGTTGATCCAGGAGCCGGCATGTCATCTCACGATTAGCCAATTAGAGGCTTTGTTGAATGAATTCCCCTTGGCTTTATTTTGTTCTGCTCAGCAAGAATGGTTCCCGGAATTAATTTCAGAAATGGCATTTTATCTTTCCCTGCAAGGAAAAAAACAAGGGGGTAGCAGGCGTCAATCGTTTGTTTGCAAGAAAATAAATAACACCATAGCATCGGCTATCTCTGAAGAAGGGAATTGGCTGCTGGATTATTTTACCTTGGCTTATCGGCCGGGTGAGCATGGTGATGATTTTTTTATGGCTTGGTTAGGTGCCACACAGAGACATCAAGGGGCATCCATAGCGGATCTTGCTCGCAAAGAAATATTTGCGGTATTAACCTCGGAAGATTCTGCGGGGCAATGTAATCATTGCCACAGTATGGATAGTAGTGAGCCAGACAATTACCTGATTCAATGGTCTACTGCCCAATGGGATCCAAAGTATAAAGATTTTATTCATTTTAATCATGCGGGGCATTTGAGACACCAGGATGAAAGTGTTTGTGAAACCTGTCATCAGCGCAATAAAGCAGCAGATTATCTTGCGAGCTATGAGCATAATAATCCGCTACAGTTTGAGAGTAATTTTTCCACAGAAAAAGTAGTGTGTGAGGGCTGTCATAAGGAAGCCATGACTGAGAACCAATGTCAGACCTGTCATAATTATCATGTCAGTGGCGTCAATGTTAATATCCTTATGAATCAGCTACAGATGGAACAAGGACATCTAAAACTCTGGGCAGATAAAACGCACTATGAGATTGGCGATGAAATTATGATAAAGTTTTCTGTCAATCAACCGATGTATGTTCGGATTTTTCGCACAGATTCTGACGGTAAAATACTGTCGTTGTTTCCGAATGAATTTAGGTCCGATCATTATTGTATGCCGAATGTTATATATCAGATACCTGAAGCAGGTTCCGAGCGGACTTTGGTCATCTCTCCTCCGATAGGAACTGACAAGATTTTTGGTATCGGTAGTGAAGAGCCAATCTCAGAAAATAAGTTGTTTTTTAATCGGCAAGGGGGCTTTGATGAAGAAAAAATGGCGGAATTAAGGATACGTTCAATTTTTACCATTAATGTTGAATAGATTACAGCAGTGATGCTTTTGATGCCGAGGTCTTGGTTTACGCCATTTTAAAACGTATCAATGCTATGTTGCCCTACAAACCCAGAAATATCAGAAAGCATTTAATTTATTACAAGAATCATTAGGCTATTATAAAGCGCAGGTAAACCGTAGGGTTGTTGCAGTATGTCGGGAAGAAATTGCCGACATCAAATTGATACGGCAGCATTACCCTCAGGTTCTGGCGTATTTAAAAAAGGCTTTATCCATCAAGGTTTAGTTAAAGCCCCGTATCATTTTGATAAAATAAAAGAATGATGATAGACCATAACCCGTTAACCATCCCTTAGGCTACAAACAATGCAGCAATATACTCATGGTATATTAATGAATAACAGGTTATTTTTAGGCGCACTCAAATACTTCCAGCATTCTCTTAGCATTAGCG
>JAPYOW010000099.1 GCA_029937975.1 Methylococcaceae bacterium
AAAATGGTACGCTTGGCAGGAGTCGAACCTGCGACCCTCGGCTTAGAAGGCCGATGCTCTATCCAGCTGAGCTACAAGCGCTCTATTGGTCGGGGTAGAGGGATTCGAACCCCCGACATCCTGCTCCCAAAGCAGGCGCGCTACCAAACTGCGCTATACCCCGAACTAAACCTTCTGGAGGAGGAAAACTAATCCCGCCTTCAACAAAGAAACGGAATGATACTGTCTTTATAAAAAACCGTCAAGCCTTATTTCAATAATTCATTTTATAACCCTAATTTATCGGCCTCTCTGAATAATCCAGGCCTATTAGAGCTCCCCATTTCTAACTTTCGAGTCCAGCGATAAAATGACGCCCTTAATTTAAGCCGGGAAGCATCCTCAGCGATACCGTCTTAACCCCGCATAAAATTCCTTTGTCCCAGCGACATTCTGCATGCAATTGTTATGGGTCAATTACAACTTATTCCTGACGATTTGATAAATCTCCTCTACTTTTTCCTCAGCACCGCTAAGGATTTGCTCTAACTCTACTAATTTTGCTTCAGCAAATTCTCTGTCTTTTATACTTCCTGCATTGATATATACATTTAAAGCTGCACTCTTTAAAGCACCATATCCGCACATGACCGCCACACCGGCATCACTAATAACACCTGTATTGCCTTTTTCTGCGGCTATCCGGCTTAATTCAATGGTTTTTGCACAGGCTCTGGCACAATCCAGCGGAACAAGGGTAGCGGCCTTTAAAACCGCTTGTATTTGCACGCTTCTTGCCGCTTTTTGTTGGTCGGTCTCTTTTGGCAAACCATAGCAAGCCATTAATTGATCAAAGACCTCCACATCGGCTTTAATCATTGCCGTTAACTGTGCACGCAAATCTTCTGATTGACTGAGCAACCGAATCATATCTGCTTCGACCTCGGCATATTTGGGCTTACCAATCGTCAAATTACACACCATGCTAATCAATGCTGCGGCTTGAGCCCCCATCACTGCTGCTGCACTGCCTCCACCTGGCGTGGCTTGTCTACTCGCTAATTCGTTAAGAAATACATCAATTGATTTATCTTTTATTTCACTCATTTTTTTCTCTAAAAAACACCTTAATCACTTATTATTCACGTCGCCAATTTGTGCCACCGGCTACATCTTCTAACACAACGCCTTGGTCTTTTAACGCATCTCGAATTTTATCTGCGACAACCCAGTCTTTATCCTTTTTTGCTTTAAGGCGTTCATTAACCTGTTGCTCAATTTTTTCATCAGACAACTCATCCATAATATCGCTGTGATCAGTCACAAAACGAAAGCCTGTCTGCAATGCTGCTTGAGGATCACCTTGTATAATCCCTAATACGCCCGCCAATGCTTTCAAAGTGACAGCCAACATAGATGCCTTATCAGGGTCACTGTCCTTTGTTTTGTTTAATTCACGTGCGCAATCAAATAACACCGACAAAGCAACAGGCGTATTAAAATCATCATCCATCGCGGCTTTAAAACGTTGGCCATAATCCTCATCAATAGCGATATCTTTTATTTCCACACCCCGCAATGCAGTATACAACCGTGTTAAGGCCATTCCAGCATCATCCAGTTGCTCATCTGAATAATTTAGCGGGCTACGATACTGACTGCTCAATATAAAAAAACGGATGGCTTCAGGGTGATATTTTTTCAATACTTCACGTACCGTAAAAAAATTACCTAAGGATTTAGACATTTTTTCTTCGTCAATTCTAACAAAACCATTATGCATCCATAGATTGACAAACTTTTCATTGGTTGCGCCTTCAGATTGCGCAATTTCATTTTCATGATGCGGAAACTGCAAATCCATACCGCCCCCATGAATATCAAAATGATTTCCTAAACAACAGGTTGACATGGCAGAGCATTCAATATGCCAGCCGGGGCGTCCGTTACCCCAGGGAGAAGGCCAAAAGGGTTCATCCGGTTTTGCCATTTTCCATAAAACAAAATCCATCGGGTTTTGTTTGGCATTATCAATATCCACACGTTCACCGGCTTGTAAGTCTGCTATATTTTTACCGGATAATTGCCCATAACCTTCAAATTTTTCGACAGAATAAAACACATCACCATTTGTCCCGGTATAGGCTAAGCCTTTTGTCACTAATGCTTCAATCATGGCAATAATTTCCTCCATTGACTCGCTGGCCTTAGGCTCAAGATCCGGAGGTAAAACCGACAGTGCCCGCTCATCTTCATGCATGGCATCAATAAAACGTTCGGTTAAGGCCAGAAAATCCTCATTATTTTCATTGGCTCGCTTGATTATTTTGTCATCAATATCGGTAATGTTTCGCACATAAGTCAAATCATATCCCAAATACCTGAAATATCGCGCCACCGTATCAAACACCACCATCACTCGCGCATGACCTACATGACAATAGTCATACACAGTCATACCACAAACATAAAGCCCGACTTTACCCTCTACACGTGGTTTAAAAGTTTCTTTGCTGCGCGAAAGGGTGTTATATATTTTAAGCATCTTTTGATTATCTGACAGGTGTTCGACTACATTAAGGGTAAAAACCATTCAATTTACCAAGATTAGTGCTTCTCTTTCAAGAAAAAAACGCATAGAATCCCCCATTTGCATCATATATTTGGATAAGCTATGCGTAACTTGATTTTCACTCTGATGCTTTTATTAACTACAACCTTTTCATTTGCAACGGAAAACAAAATGTCAGACACACAAAACAAAGTTAAATTAACAACTTCATTTGGCGACATCATCATTCAGCTAAATTCAGAAAAAGCCCCCATTTCTACAGAAAACTTCATTACTTATGTAAAGGAAGGGTTTTATGACGGCACCATTTTTCATCGTATGATCCCAGGATTTATGGCGCAAGGCGGTGGATTTGACACTGACTTCAACCAAAAAGCAGTACATGACTCGATTAAAAATGAAGCTGATAATGGTTTAAAAAACACCCGTGGCTCTCTTGCCATGGCACGCACATCTGATCCTGACTCAGCCACGGCACAATTTTTTATTAACTACAAAGACAATTCTTTTCTTGATCACACCAGCCCCACAAATAGCGGCTGGGGATATGCGGTATTTGCCGAAGTAATCGAAGGCATGGATGTACTGGATGCCATGGCAGAACAAGCTACTGGCAACCGTGGTGGTCATCAGGATGTGCCAAAAGTAAATATTGTGATTGAGAAAGCCGAAGTCACTGAATAATTCATAAGTATGACCAGCCTGAATACCACTTGTGGCATTCAGGCTATCTCCTTTAATAAACCCGCCTAAAGCAAAGAATAGCCTTGAACCAAGACATCCTTTTTATTTCTGACCTCCACATCTCTCTGGAAAAAACAGAAATCACCCGCCGTTTTCTTGCCTTTCTTGAAAACCAGGCAACAACAGCAAGTACTGTTTATATTTTAGGCGACTTATTTGATGCCTGGATAGGTGATGATGACAACACCCCTCCCAATAAAAAAATCAAAACTCAACTTAAACGACTCACTGATTCTGGCACGCGCGTTTATCTTCAACAAGGCAATAGAGACTTTTTGCTGGGGCCACGGTTCTGTGCAGAAACAGGTATTACCTTACTGGGCGATTATGAGGTTATTGAGTTAAACGGTGTAAAAACATTACTCACTCATGGTGATTTGTTATGCACTGATGATATTCCCTACCAGACTTTCAGGAAAAAATCACATACTGATGCATGGAAAGACAATGTCTTATCAAAACCTATCCTGCTACGCTTATTAGCCGCTCGCTGGTATCGTTTTCGCAGTCATTTGCATAAACGAAAACAGTCTCAGGACATCATGGATGTCAATCAACAAACGGTAATCGACATCATGAAACAAAAGGGCTGTCTGCGTCTTATTCATGGCCATACACACCGCCCGGCCATTCATGATTTCAAAATTGACGAAAAACCCGCCCAGCGTTTTGTGCTGGCCGATTGGAAAAAAGACTCCGCTCAGCTGTTACGCTGGAATCAAGCAGGTCATCAAACCGAAGCTATTTAATCTTGTTACTGAAAATTGCCTTTCGCTCTTCAGCCCGGATTAATTCCGCCGCTTCCAGCCTTGATTTTAATTCAGGTAATTTCTTTGATAACTGGATAACAGCTTTGGCTGAGCTTGGGGAAGGTGACTTTGTGGGTGAGCATGCCTTGCTTGAAGCACCCAGGCGATCAGCCACGGTGAGAGCAAAAACATATGTGACCTTAATTAAGGTTAACAACTATCAAGCCATTTGTGGGAGCCTTGACTATGCGGTTTTTGGGCATGGTCGAGACGTACGCAGGGCGTCTGGAGCCTATTGATTCGCCGCGAGGTAAATCGATTTTTGT
>JAPYOW010000100.1 GCA_029937975.1 Methylococcaceae bacterium
CCATGTATTGACCTTCAACTTCACTAATTGTTTTAGGCGTATTGCCTATTTCCGCCAATGTGTCATCCGAATTAATTCGAAATGTCTCTGCATCAATTAAAGGGTCAGTAAAACGTTTACTCCAGAGTTGTAACCAATTCGGGTCGTAAGTAACTGCTAGGGGTGCATTACAATTAATCAGCGATGTGACCGCCTGGTCATCATAAAAGATATCTGAATAACTAACGATACAAGGCTCTGATTGCAGCCATCGTTCAGCACAGGCCAAAGAAGTTACCATATTGGTTTCAGCCCAGCGCGGGTTATGAAACTCTACTAGATTAAAAGGTAACAGTAATTCACGTCGATAGCCGGTCACAATTGCAATTTCTTCAATACCTGCTTGACGTAAAGCATTTAACTGTTTCTCTAACAACGATTGACCGTCTAATTCAACTAAGCACTTAGGTTTCTCTTCAGTTAATGCTTTCATGCGTGTGCCACGACCTGCGGCAAGTATAATAGCTTTCATTTAAATAATGCCTTCAATCGCTGGGTATCTTGGTCTGAAAAATTCAATTCTCGTTCAGGGTGCCACATCCAGCCTTGCCAAGGCAAATGCTGGTGTTGTATGGCCTCGATTTGATTATCTTCGCTGGATGCTAAAACAGTATAATCAGTGGGACATTGTGAAAGTGCTAGATTATGGTAGCTGTTAACTTCATCAGTTATTTGACCTTTCAAACGATGTCGTTTACGTACATGTCCGGCCACTGGTTTAAGTTCGACACCCGCAACTACTGCCATCATTTGCATGCCGCGACAAAGGCCTAACACTGGAAGTTCTAAATGACTGGCATAGGTGAGTAATGCTCTTTCAAGATTATCGCGTTCAATAAATTCACCGATATCATTGCCGCCAGATAATAAAATAGCATCGGGTTTAATGCTGTTTATCCAATCATGAAAGCCAATTTCCTGTGCGGTGGGAACAAGCGCTAATTGATTAGAAATTGGAATAACAAGATAACCTGCTTGGCTGAGCCATAAGGTTAACTTTTGATCTATGGCATCCCGTATTTCATTTCGCTCTACATAGTTGTCAACGCGTTGACTCACTACAACGGTCTTCATGCTAACACCTTAATTTGCCGATTAGCACAATCAATATGTAGATGTTGCGCGTTTGAATACTGACGGTATAGGATTTCACCCACACCGATGACGGCAGGCATTCCCAGTTCTCCTGCTCGAATGGCCATGTGGGAATTAACGCCTCCCCAGGTGGTAATCAAGCCTGCAATTTTATATGAAAAAAGCCAATCGAACCCAGGGTCTGCATTGGGGATACAAATAATGGCACCAGACAGGTTATTTTTATTTAGGTCAATATTAACCGCCGCAGTAATCTTTTTTTGCGTAATAAAATTAGGTGCAGTTTCAGGGTGCTGAAACTGCCAGATATCTTCGGGTTTTGAAATTAGTGGTGGAAGCGAGGTTGCCAGTGATTGTTGATACTGTGCCTGACCTTGTTTAATACTATGTTGAATAACTTCTACTGGATTGAGTGCAGCCACATGAAGTTCAGTAAAGATTGATAAATCACAAAACGATAATTCTTCTCGACTAAATCCAAAACGACTGCCGTAATCACCAATCAGTACCATGGCATCTGATAAATTTCGGGTAAAGTGAAATTTTGCCAGTTCTCTTAATTCAATTCCTGCTTGTAAAAAATCAAACAATCCAATCGGGTCAGGATGTAAACCATGCGATGATAGTAATTTCACTAATTCACGCATTTGAGGCAAGGTTAATGAAAAGGGTTTTCCAGAATCTGATTCTGGTGGTTGTTCACTCCAGTTGAAATAAAGATCGGGTGCTTCATCGTATCGAGGCGACAAAATATCATAGGTTCCAGGTCTTAAATGACCATATTTTGCCAAAAATGCAGTTCGGTTCAGATTAACGCGGTCTTGTGACAGTTGTTTGCTAACAGTGGTTATGCTACCGAGAAAGGCATCATAATCCTGCTGAGACAATACGCCTACTGAGATAAGGGATTGTAATAATTGAACAGCCACAAAGCCAGCACGGGCTAAACCAGCAAAAGGTAGCGTACCGTATCGTTTGGCATCTTCTAATAACCAGTAAATACGTTCAAGCGGGTTTGCATTAGAATCAAGTAACTGTTCGCGTCGTTTTTTTAAAGTTTCTAATTTAAGGGCATCCGTTTTCCATAATCCTTTTTCAGGATGAATAATACGATTAGTTAATTCACGTAAATTGTCCGCTAATACTTTTTTGTCATTATTGCTGAAACCCGCATTATCAAGACGATTTAAACGCTCTGGCAGATCTAATGTGTAACAGGAAAAAACAATTTCAAATTCGACCTTGTCATGTAGGGACGGTTTATTTAAAAGTCGAGACATATAATAATCGACAAGACGGTTAGCTAAACCCTCATCAAGAGACGCTGGAATAAAAGAATTAAAAGAAATTCGCAGGTCAATATAAGGTAAACCCGAGAAATGTGGCATTAATGGAAAACTACGAAGATTTCGGTAACCGTAATTATGTCTTTGGTAAGCCCAGGTTGCATCGGTCACTAATTCTCGATAAAGCGACAGCGCTAACGGTTTAGGTCGAATACCGATAATCTCTGCAGGGTTCCAATCAGGCATGACGCCGTAAGCAGTACTTTCCCCCATTAGGAAGGGGTGCGGTTTCATTCCTTGTTCAACTTTTTTTTGTATGCGCTCTAATCGTTGATGTTGTTGCGCATTACTTTCAGGAACCCTAGCTAATAAGAGTGGCCTGACCTGTAAAAGCCATAAGGTATGATCATCGGTCACTGCAAATTCCAGATCAATCGGTTGATCTTTAAAAAGAATCAGTAGCTCATCAATAAGCCTAACGATTGGAGCTAAATGATCAGGAGGCGCAATCGGAGATAGTGCTGCCTGTTGCCAACATTTCCCCTCTAAACCGCCTGTGACTTGGGTTGTATCCGCACCTTCATGCCAATTAATAACTCTGTAGGGAGAACAAGTATTGGGATCATGTGAAAAGGCTACTCCTGAACGAATAACATTTTGCAACATCGGTTGTATCAAAATCTCATCACTCGAATGAGGGATCTCGTACGAGTTAATAACATCATTAACCGCTTGCTGTAACTTTTCTTTGCTAATATTTAAAAGTGAAAGAAAAGCACCTGCGTGTGATGAATCTTTGGTATCTTCTCGTTGGCAACTTGAACGAACAATCCAAGGACCTTCGCCTAGAAATTCCTCAACTTTGTGAACGCAACTAGCTGAATCATTTTGCCAATTAGCAACCGTAAAATAAACAAGCGGTGCAATAACAGCATTACTAATCTTACCTTGCAGTTGATTAAGTGTACCGGCCTTGGTTGAGAACGTGTAAGACATTTGAGTTTGTTACTTTAGACGTGCAATCCATATATTTGTAGAATAAGGTATTTTAATTTCATCGACTCCTAACCCAAGTAAATATTCCTCAATTTCATTTATAATTGTCAGAAAACAATCACCGGCTTGTCTTTTTAATGTCGCATGAGACCGCCATGCCTCAACACAATCAAGTATTGCTTGATTATGTTTTATTTGAGCATCAATGTGGACCACAGAATCAAACAAGCCGCTGTCTTCGATAAGTTCTTTTGGATTCTCTCGGCGGGTCCCATAACTGTAATCGTTTACTTTGTTTTTTATGATTGCCTCAATTGCTGACTGAATAGGGTCATCAAGGTCACGATGATTCCACAGACAGGAAAAAGCTCCTCGGGGTTTTAAAATTCTTGCTGCCTCCCTAAGTGCGAGTGGTCTATTGCATACATTGAATGAACTGCCAAAAGTAACCATATTAAATTGATTGTCAGTTTGCCCAGTATTTTCTCCCGACCCTTCATGCCATCTGACATTATTATATGTTTTAGTACGAATAATACCGTTTGCCCTCATTGCATCGTTAGGCTCGACGGCTATTATATCCATACGACGCTGGGCAAGCATTAATGTCAAATGCGCAACACCCGCACCAACATCACAAAACTTATCGCCCGGTTTAACCTCAGCAATTGATAGCATGGCATTAATTGCATTATCTGAATAATCTGGACGCTGCAAATAAGCATTAGCAAGTGTTGTGTAATCCCACTCAGTTTTCATATTATTTTTTCCTAATTCATTGAGTAATTCGTTTACTACTTTACTTATAGGTTTATGT
>JAPYOW010000101.1 GCA_029937975.1 Methylococcaceae bacterium
TGATATCGGCTTTACGCCTCGTTGTTACTGCTGGAAAACCATTTATACAGTGCCGGAATGACCAGCAAGGTCAGCAAGGTCGAGGTGAATAAGCCACCGATAACAACGGTTGCCAACGGTTTTTGAACCTCAGAGCCTGTTCCTGATGCGAGTAATAGAGGAATAAGTCCCAAGGCCGTTGTTAAGGCTGTCATTAGGACCGGACGAACCCTCAAACAAGCTCCTTTAATCGATGCTTCATCAATCGACATGCCTTGTTGTACCAGCTGATTTAAATAGCTGACCAATACCATGCCATTACCCAGAGCAATACCAAACAGGGCAATAAAGCCCACGGATGCAGGAACAGATAAGTTTTGTCCACTGATCCCTAGGGCAATCACTCCGCCTACCAAGGCTAGCGGGATATTCAATAAAATTAAAGTGGCATTTTTTATCGAGTTAAAACTTAGGTATAGCAATAAAGTAATCAGGGCTAAAGTAACAGGAATAACAATAAGCAGACGTTTATTAGCTTCTTGTTGCAGGCGGAATTGCCCCCCCCAACTGGTAAAATAACCCGGAGGGAGTTGGATTTTTTGATCTATAACCTGTTGCGCTTCTTCTACAAAGGAAACAATATCCCGATTAATCACATTGGCCTGAATGCTGATAAAACGCTGATTATTTTCACGGGTTATTTGTCGCGGGCCGATAATTTCTTCCAGAGTGGCGATTTGTGCCAGTGGTACTTTAATACCTTCGGGCCCGGTGATGATCAGATTACGCAGTGCTTCCAGGGTATTGCGATCTTCTGCCCGGTAACGTACCCAGATATCGAAACGACGGATGCCCTCAAAAACCTGACCGGCTGAAACCCCTCCGACCGCGCTACTAATCACGTCCTGCACATCTGCCAGATTGAGGCCATAGCGGGCAATAGCATGGCGATCAGGGGTAATGATTAATTGGGGGGTACCCGAAACCTGATCAACTTGTACGTCTGCCGCACCTGCAAGCGGTCTAATGATATTGGCAATTTCAGCGGCTTTGATTTTGAGTTGTTGCAAATCATCACCAAATAGTTTGATGGCGAGTTCAGCTCTGACACCTTCCAGTAATTCATCCACTGCCATTGCAATCGGCTGGGTAAGGTTGGCAGTGATTCCAGGAAGGTCGGCAACGGATTGACGAATTTCCTGCTCAATAAAGGCTTGATTGCCGGGCTCTCTCCAATCCTCTTTGGCTTTAAGAATAACAAACATTTCTGCAGAGTTAATGGGGTCTGCATGGGCTCCGATTTCGCCTCTACCTATGCGACTGGTAACTTCTACCACTTCAGGTATTTTTAATAAACGCCGCTCAACAATCAGTGTATTTCTTTTACTTTCATTGATGGAAATAGACGGTGCCATGGTGAGTCGAACCACGATGGTACCTTCTTGTAATGTCGGGGTGAATTCAGAGCCAAGAAAGGGGAATATGGCCATGCCAAGCAATAATAATCCACCTGCCATGGCAGCGGCTGTGTTGCGATTGGCTATAAAATATTGCAGTAATGGCCGGTAAGGGTTCAATATAATATTCAGCAGTCGTTGATCCATGCTGAGTTTCCCAGGGTCTTTAGTGGTTTGGCGATGCATCAAACTTCTGGCAAGGGCCGGCGCCAGGAAAAGCGCATAGAGCAAAGAACCCAGCATGGCAAACGCGACCGTATAGGCCAGCGGCCTGAAAGTTTTGCCTTCCACCCCTTCTAAAGTGAACAGAGGTAAAAATACGATAATAATGATGGTAATGGCAAACAGAATGGGTTTGCCCACTTCGTAACAGGCTGTGCTAATCACCTGGATTCTCGAAGACCCATCATGAGACTGGTGTAGCTGGCGATCGACATTTTCAACCATGACAATGGTACCATCAACCATCATGCCGATAGCAATCGCCAGCCCGCCTAAAGACATCAGGTTGGCGGTCATATCCAATAAGCCCATAGCAATAAAAGCGAACAGCACTGAAAAGGGAATGGATAAGGCCACGATCAGGCTGGGACGTAGTCCACCCATCAATGCAAACAGTACCAGTGTGACTAAAAAAACGCCTTGAATTAATGCATTATTGACGGTGCTGATGGCCGATTCAACAATATCTTTTTGTTGATAATAGGGCACAATACTGACGCCTTCAGGCAAGGTTTTATTGATGGCTATTATTTTTTCTTCGACACCTTTGATCACTTCCGAGGCATTGCTGCCATAGAGTTTAATGACCATGCCGGCAACAACTTCAGATTCCCCGTTGCGGGTTTGCAGGCCACGACGAATAGCACCGCCAGTTTTTATGGTGGCAAGTTCTGATAAATAAACCGGGCGTCCATCATTGGATTTTACGATGATGTTATTAAGATCAGCAATGCTTTTAGCCAGACCTACAGAACGAATAATGAATTGTTCACTGTTTTTTTCCAGATATTGTGCGCCCACATTAAGGTTGTTAGCACGAATACGTTCGATCAGTTCATTCAGGGTGACTTTGTAACGCAGCAAAGCATCGGGTTGTACTATCACCTGATATTGTTTTACATGGCCGCCAATACCGAGAACCTCGGTGACGCCAGGCACGTTTTGCAGGTTGAATTTAACCACCCAGTCCTGAAGGGTACGCAAGTCTTCCAGAGAATGTTGATGGCTATCATCTTTTAAATAATAAAACAGAACCAGTCCCATGCCGGTAGAAATAGGGCCCATTTTGGGTTCGCCGAAACTAGCGGGTATTTGCTCACTGGCTTCCTGTAATCTCTCCGCGACCAGTTGCCGGGCAAAATAAATATCGACAGTATCCTGAAAATAAACATTGACCACGGATAAACCAAAATTGGACACCGATCGAATTTTTTCGGTACCGGGTAAACCTGCCATGGCTGCTTCCAGAGGGTAGGTCACATACATTTCGACTTCTTCGGGGGCTAATCCTTCAGTAATCGTAAACACCTGTACTAAATTGGGTGATACATCAGGAAAGGCATCCACCGGTAGTTTTTGATAGCTAAGCAAACCCATGGCCATGATTGAAAAGGCCAGTACCAGCATTAATAGCCGGTTGTGCAGGGAAAAATTAATAATGTGATTGATCATGTCATAAGTCCTGATTATTAATGACTATGGCCATGACCAAAGCTACCTTTTTGCATTTGTGCTTTCAAGGTAAAAGCGTTCTGACTGATATAGGTTTGTCCCGGTTTTAAGCCTTGTAAAATCTCCACATAAAGGTGGTCGTTGCGACCGGTTTTAACCGGTTGGGCGGAAAAATGACCTTCAGCATTTTTGACAAACACAATGGATTGTCCGTCCAGTGTTTGTACGGCAGGTAGCGGGATTACAATATCGGCTGCTGTCTTGGCAATAGCCACTTTACCGCTGACAAACAAGCCCGGGCGCCAATAGCCTTCGGGGTTATCAATAATGACTCGTGCGGTGGCGCTACGGGTGGTTTTATCCAGCGTGGGGCTTAACCAGCTTATGATGCTGAGTGCAGTCGCTTCCTTATCGGCCAGTCCAAAGCGTGTGCTGATGATGATTTGCTGATCTTGACGGATGAAGGGTAAGTCTTTTTGATAAACAGTAAGGCTGACCCAGACCGAGGATAAGTCGGCAATGGTAAAACTGCGAAGATGTGTTTCTAAGACTTCACCTTGAACTGCATGTTGTTCGATAATAATGCCCTCTGCAGGGGCACGTAACTCATACAAGGTTAACTCATTGTCACCGTTTTTTAATACGGCGCTAAGCCCTTTATCTGTTAGTCCGATAGCTTGTAATCGTTGTTTTGCCGCTTGTCGGTTAATCGACATTTCAGCGTATGTTTGCTGGGCGATTAAAAGTTCACGTTTTGCAGTGACCTTGTTGTGGTATAAATTTTGTACACGTTTAAGACTGGCATTGGCTAATTGCAATAAACTGTTGGCAGCAACAAATTGTGCTTTGGCATCAGCCAGATCGCGACTTGATAAGGTCGCTAGCAAGTCACCTGCTTTTACGCGATCTCCAAGATGTTTATAAACCTGCCGGACGACACCTGAAACACTAGGAACTACATGATATAAACGCTCCGGTGCAACAATCACTTCACCGGTCAATTCTAATGTTGTATTAATTTCACCGGCTTGTGCTTGTGCCAGTTTGATAGAAAACTCTTCTAGCTCAGCCGGAGAAAATTT
>JAPYOW010000102.1 GCA_029937975.1 Methylococcaceae bacterium
CATGAATAATGCTGTTAAGCTTAGCTGCTGCATCTTTTTAAACCATTACCCTGCCAGGCAAATAATAAAGTGTTTGAGGATGTCTTAACGGCAGTTGACTGGGGCCGATGAGAGGCCAAATATACTGCTTTCAAAGCACCACCTTTACTCATGGCATATTATTTGCTTGGTTATCTGATACGTTTGAATTGTTTATTGACCAAATAGCCCTGAAGCCTATAATACTTCTTGGCTTATTACAGCCCGTATCAGGAAATAGCGAGTCCATTTTACATTTTAATTATGATTTTTCTGGGATAACCTGAAAAGACTACACATCACTTTTCTCCAGACAAAAACTTTAACCTCCATTTTTTATCAGATTTAAGATATATGACTATTTTTCATCGTCCTATTCAATACTTCGCTATCACAGTGTTTGCCCTGGTTTCATTACCGGGCTATTCAGAACATTTACACGACGCGATCGTCACTGAAGAATCAACTCAGAACGCAGCCGTTCGATCACAACAAAAAATTGATGGTTTGAGCGATAAAACACGAAGAATGCTGGAGCAGTATCGAATAGCCAGTCATCAAACTGAAAATTTGCTGATTTATAATCAACATTTAAATGATTTATTAACTGCGCAGGAACAAGAGCAAGTATCGCTGGCACAACAATTAAAAGACATTGAAACAACCCAGCGAGAAATTGTGCCGTTAATTCTTCGCATGCTTGATAGTCTGGACAAATTTATCGCATTGGATTTACCTTTTTTACCTGAAGAACGAAATCAGCGTATAGCAAAATTAAAAGCAATGATCGTCAGAGCCGATGTCACTAACGCAGAGAAATTTAGACGAATCCTTGAAGCCTACCAAATTGAAAATGATTATGGCAATACCATTGAAGCCTATCGGGCTGACTTGAACTCAGGGGATGTCATCAGTTCGGTAGACTTTTTACGTCTGGGCCGTGTTGCTTTATATTATCAACGCTTTGATGGCAGTGAAACCGGATTCTGGGATAAAGAAAACAATCAATGGCAAGTGTTATCCACGGATTATCACTCTGCCATTCGTAATGGGTTGCGTATTGCTCGTAAGGAAATAGCTCCCGATTTATTAACGCTTCCTATTCCCGCAGCGGAGGCAGGCCAATGAAAAAACACATCCTCATCACCCTCTTATTACTGTCTTGCGCACACCCTGTGCTTGCTGAGCACCTTGGTTTAGATCAATTATTACGCGATGTAAAGAAATCACAGGGCATTGAAGCTAAAATTAACAAAGTCAGAGAAGCGCAGTTCCTGGCTGAAAAAAACACACAACAAGAGCTATTACAAGCCACATTAGCAGAGCTGGCTAAGCAGGAACGTTTAAGCGCACAATTAAAAGTCCATTTAGATACTAACGAAAAAAAACTCAGTGCACTGGAAACCGAACTAAAAGATCGTAGCGGTGTATTAGGCGAATTATTTGGTGTGGCCAGACAAGCTGCAGGCGATTTAAAAGCAGACTTAAGTCAGTCACTGGTGTCTGCGCAATTTCCTGATCGTATCAGTCAATTAAACACACTATCTGACAGCAAGGCATTGCCGACTATTGAACAGCTGGAAAAGCTTTGGTACACCTTGCAACATGAAATGACTGAATCAGGTAAGGTCGTCTATTTTAATAGACAGATAGAACAGGCATCCGGCAAGCCTGTTGATGCTAAAGTCATTCGCATAGGTTCATTTAATGCGTTATCAGAAGCCGGTTATTTACAGTTTTCTCCCGATACAGGTCGCCTCACGTATCTTGCCAGACAACCGGAAAGTCGCTATTTATCGTTAGTAGAAGACATGGCTAGTGCTCAAACAGGGCCCGTTGCCGTGGGTATTGATCCCACAAGAGGGGTGATTTTGAGCATGCTCATTCAGGCACCCACTGCTCTGGAACGTATTCAACAAGGTGGCTTTATTGGCTTTATTATTTTAGCATTAGGTGCTCTTGGCTTTAGCTATGGCATTTTTCGCTTGATAAATTTAACTCAAACAGGGCAAAAAATGAACGCCCAGATGAATGCGTCTACCGCCTCCGCTGACAATCCTTTGGGGAGAGTTTTCATCGCTGCCGAGCAAGATAATTCAGGCGATACGGATAATTTAGAGTTAATCCTGGATGAGGCCATAACCCGAGAAATCCCCATTTTAGAAAAGGGATTGCCAATGATCAAACTACTGGCGGCTGTCGCACCTTTACTGGGTTTATTGGGGACAGTGACCGGAATGATTGCTACTTTCCAATCGATCAGTTTATTTGGGACAGGTGATCCAAAATTAATGGCGGGGGGTATTTCTCAAGCTCTGGTAACGACGATGCTGGGCTTATGTGTTGCTATTCCATTATTGTTTTTACACAGTCTGCTGGCTTCCAGAAGTCGAATGTTAGTACAAATACTGGATGAACAAACTACCGGCCTGATTAGCCGACGCGCTGAGAAATAGACAGCATGTCTTTCTTTGATGCTATTCAACAGTTTTTAAATGCAGGTGGCACTGTACTTTGGGTCATCCTTTGGGTTTCTATGGGTTTATGGTGCTTAATCATTGAAAGACTGTTGTATTTTAAACAGGTCTATCCCAAACAACGTAAGCTGTGGCTGGAGCAATGGCAAAGTCGAACAGATAAAAGCTCTCAGCAGGCCTTATCTATCCGGCAATGTATTATTTGTGAAGCAAAAATCGACATGAATAAAACACTTCCCCTGATTACCATGCTGGTTGCCTTATGCCCTTTGTTAGGATTATTGGGAACCGTTACCGGTATGATCCATGTGTTTGATGTGATGGCTGTTACCGGTTCAGGAAATGCACGGGCTATGGCATCGGGTGTTTCTCAAGCCACCATCCCAACCATGGCAGGGATGGTCATTGCTATTACCGGACTTTATTTCAGTAAGCTGATCGAACAGAGAGTCAGTGAAGAAACCCATCATTTAACCGATTTATTACAATATCGCTAACAGGATATTTTTTCATTCACAGAAAATAGCTAAAAATTACTATGTCACGTAGAACAAATCGTTCCAGTAGTGAACAAACAGCAGATATTGATATGACACCGATGCTTGATATCGTGTTCATTATGCTGATTTTCTTTATTGTTACCACTTCGTTTGTCAAAGAGTCGGGTATTGATGTGAACCGTCCAACAGCACAAACAGCAACACGCAAAGAACAAGGTAATATCATTGTCGCTATTAAACCTAATGGTGATGTCTGGATTGATAAAAGGCTGGTGGACATACGTGCAGTTAGAGCCAATGTTGCACGTCTACATGCCGAGCAGCCATTGGGTTCAGTAGTCATTGCAGCTGATAAAGAAACTAAAGTTAAAGATTTAACCCAAGTGATGGATCAAATTCGTTTAGCGGGAATTATGAATGCATCGATAGCAACAGAAACAGAATAACGGTGGAAAGTTTTATTAAGTACTTACGTGATTTACGGCTGCTGGGTTCGTTAACTTCGGGCATCATTATTTCTTTGGCTTTGTTTTGGCTTATGCAGACCATGATTAGTAATAATCAACAAGGCATAAAAACAACCGAAAATCTACAAATGACCGAATTTGTACGATTAAAGCGAAATACAACCTTACAAACTAAAGATAGAAAAATACCTGATGTGCCTCCTCCTGAAAAAAGGCCTCCCCCACCTAAAATACCAATGCCACAAGCGCATGTTGAACAAAATAATGTACCGCGCCTTGATATGCCGAATTTAGATATTCCATTACAAAGCGGGCGATTTTCAGGGTCTTTAGTCGCAGGCCTGCAAATTGGTCTAGGAGACATAAGCACCAATGTGTTTCCTTTGGTAAAAATACCGCCTAGATACCCAATGCGTGCCGCTAATCGCCGTATTGAAGGTTGGGTTAAAATTGAATTCACTATTACCAAGGAAGGTACGGTCAAAGATGCGGTCGTGGTTCAGGCACATCCTAGCAAAATATTTAATAGATCGGCATTACAGGCCATAAGACGATGGAAGTTTAAAGCCCGAATTATTGATGGTGAGGCTTTTGAGCAACGAGCAATGCAAGAATTAAAATTTAAATTAT
>JAPYOW010000032.1:0-14026 GCA_029937975.1 Methylococcaceae bacterium
AAGGCATGAAAAATATGCGATTATAAAGTTAATCATGATAAATAAATATGTTATTTGGTAGAAACAAAAAGAACCCAATCAAAATTGCTGATAAAGGCATAGTGAAATGGAATTATTCGACCTGTGGATATTGTTCTACAGGCTGTGCGATTGAGATTGGCACGAATAAAGATGGAAAGCCTGTGGGTGCAAGAGGTGTTGCCGATGCGGATGTTAACCGGGGGAAATTGTGCGTTAAAGGTATTTTTGAGCATGAAGTGTTCGAGTCTACAGGGCGGGGCACAACGCCGTTAATGCGTAACAATATTCAAGATGAATATCAAGAAGCCCAATGGGATGACGCTTTGGGCACAATGGCCTCAGAAATTAAACGGATACAAGACACCTATGGCCGCGATGCTTTTGCTATTGTTTCTACCGGGCAAATTTTGACAGAAGGTTTTTATACACTGGGCAAACTGGCGCGAGGCGTTATTGGCACAAATAACTATGATGGTAATACTACCTTGTGTATGGCATCCGCTGTATCCGGGTATAAACGATCTTTCGGGTCAGACGGCCCGCCGGGCTGTTATGAAGATTTTGAACATACCGATTGTTTAATCGCCTGGGGCAGCAATTTACCTGAACAACATCCTATTATTTATTGGCGATTCAAAGAAGCGCAGGAAAAACGGCATTTCCCCTTAATTGTTATTGACCCCCGAGTGACTATGTTGGCGCAAAATGCCGATATGCATTTGGCGATCACACCGGGAACCGATGTGGTGTTGATGAATGCCTTAATGCATGTCATTCTGGATGAAGGCCTGGAAGATCAAGATTATATCAAAGCAAATACCAATGGATTTGAAGCATTATCTGCCGAAGTCAGAAATTATGACCCGACCACGGCTGCTGGTATTTGTGGCATAGATGAAGATACCATCCGTCATGTAGCACGCTTATATGCTAACGCGGGTGTGGCGATGAATATTTGGACTATGGGTATTAATCAAAGTACCCATGGTTCTGACGGTGTGGTCGGAATTAATAATTTAAGTCTGTTGACGGGTAATGTCGGTAAAAAAGGCGGTACCAGTTTGTCTATTACAGGGCAGTGTAATGCTATGGGGACGCGAGAATGGTCATCATGTTCAGGCTTACCGGGGTACCGTTTGCTGGAAAATGCACAAGACCGCGAGGATATTGGTAAATACTGGGGAGTTGATCCTGAGTTCTTTCCAAAAACACGCGGTTTGACCCAAACAGATATATTTCCTGCAATTGAAACGGGGAAAATTAAAGGTCTATGGCTCGTGGGTACTAATCCGATGACCTCCATGCCTAATACTGCACGGATTCGTAAAACCCTGGAAAAACTGGAATTGTGTGTAGTACAGGATTCCTATCTGGATGTAGAAACCACGGAATATGCCCATATTTATTTACCGACAGCGATTTGGGCAGAAAAAGAGGGTGTTTTTACCAATACTGAACGCCGCGTCAATATCATTCGCAAAGTGAAAGAGCCTTATGCACAATCTAAAACCGATTTGCATATTTTTAACGGCCTTGCCAAGCAATTTGAGCAGGGTCGAAAAATGACCTTCTCAGATAATTTTGATGAAGTGTTTGATGAAATGCGCGAGCTTTCTAAAGGCAGGCTGGTTGATATATCCGGCATGACGCATGATTTAATCGAACAACATCGAGGCATTCAGTGGCCTTACACGGAAGAACAGGCGAATAAAGGTGAAGCGCCTGTGCAGGGAGGTAAGCGATTATATACCGAGGATGCGACTTTTCGCTTCGCTGACGGAAAGGCGAAACTTATTCCATTACCCTTTATTGACAATAATGAACGCCCCGACCCAGAGTATCCATTCTGGTTAAATTCAGGTCGTCTGGTCGAACATTTCCATTCGCGCACGCGCACAGGAAAAATTGGCAATAATAATAAATACAGCCCCACCCCTTTTATGGAAATCAACCCAGATGCTGCAATGGAGCAGGGTATTCAGCATCAATCCTATGTTCGACTGGTATCGCGTCGGGGGGATGCGGTGGTCATGGCTATGCTGACCCATAGAGTGCCTAGAAATATGGTGTTTATTCCTTTTCATTTTTTTGACTGTGTGAACCGTTTGACACTGGGTTTATTAGATCCGTATTCCAGACAACCGGCATTTAAGCAGTCTGCGGTTCGCATAGAATCAGTAAATCAAGCAGAGGCGGCGCAATTGAATAAAGAATCTCGTGCGTTTTAAAGGATTAGATCATGATTGAAGTTAATAAAGACGAACAAAAATATGCTTTTCTTTGGGACAAAGAAAGTCAGCAGAAAAACCGCTATGGCGACAATATTGAGTTAACGCAGGAAGATAATGCACTACGTAACATTAGTTTAAATATTAATGGTGATCTGGGGATAGGCGAAAATCCCAATCGTTATAAACAGCATGGTTTTTATTTAAATGCAGATAACTGTATAGGCTGTCATGCCTGTGAAGCCGCCTGTAGTGAGAAAAATGATAATCCTGCCCATATTGCTTTTCGTTCAGTGGGCTATGTTGAAGGCGGAACCTACCCTGATTATCAACGCATCAATATTTCCATGGCGTGTAACCATTGCGATGATCCCGTTTGTCTCACAGGCTGTCCTACGCGTGCGTATACGAAATTTGCCGAGTACGGGGCGGTATTGCAAGATCCGGATATTTGTTTCGGTTGTGGTTACTGTACTTGGGTTTGTCCTTATAATGCACCGCAGTTAGACCCGGTAAAAGGTGAAGTGACCAAGTGCAATATGTGTGTGGACAGACTGGAAGTGGGGCTTAAACCTTCCTGTGTTACTGCCTGTTTAGGTAATGCTCTGGATTTTGGGGTGATAGAAAATGTGCCTGAAAATCGTGAGCAGTCTCAAGCCGAAATACCCGGGTTTCCAACCACAGAGATTACCCATCCGAATATACGTTTTCAACAAACCAAAGGTTCACATCATGAGATGACCCGAACGGATTCCATGCCCGTTAAATATCATCGGGAGGATACGCAAAAACCATTTAAGCCTGTGGTTGATGAGAAATCAGGACGTAAAAAATATTGGAATTTCAAATCCCTTTTGACCAGTCATGAAAGTGCACATGTGATTTTTACTTTGTTTACCCAGGCTACTGTCGGTGCTTTTTTAATATTGATTTTGGCGCCATTAATCGCGCCTGAAACATTTTTATTATTCCAAGATGTCTCGGTTTACCCCCCCATTCTCATCATTATCTTTGTGATCAGTACGGTGGGACTCTATAAATTAAATATGCATCTGGGGAAACCCCATCGGTTTTATCGGGGGTTTAATAATCTAAGATTATCGCCAGTGAGTCGTGAAATTGCGGGTGTTTCCATGTTTTACACGGGGTTATTGGGGGCCATGATGGCTTCATGGTTTGAGCATGAAATAGCCCAGGTTTTGTTTTACTGTTTTGCTGCTTTGGGGTGTCTAAGTGGTGTGATAGGTTTATATTATATGTATAAGCTTTATCGCATTCCTGCACGACCTTTTTGGGATCATAAACAAACGGGTACGGCATTTTTAGGCACCACATTAAGTTTTGGTGGTTTGATTTTGCTAATCGCTTGTTTATCTCTAATCCCATGGCCTGTTTTGGCAACGCAGCAATTAATTCCGGTTTTATTTGGCATTATAGGGCTAGGACTTATGATTGAAGGGCTTGGTCACATCCTTCATGCGCATGATATGAAGGCGGCAACAAATGAAGGTGCTGCCTCATACTATCAACAGGTGACTCAATATGGGAAATCGTATATATTACGCAATATTTTATTGGCTTTGAATCTTGCGTTAGTGGTGACACTTACATTTACGGAGATAACAAGTATCCTGGATCCGGCTTTTATTTTAATAGTCGTACTGGTTATTGCCATGTTGGTGATGGGCTTGTTTGGACGGTCATTGTTTTTTGTACTGGTTATACCCACCACTATGCCGGGTGCTTTTTTCTGGAAAAACCAGGGGTTTGTCGACCATGCTCGTGAAACAGGATTGGCTGAGATGCAACAGGTTGGAGTGGTCTATGAGAGGCATCACGCTTTTAAAGTGGATGAATTATGGCAAACCATTAAAGAAAACTCCCTGAAAGACATGTTTAAGCACGTGGTATGGATATTCGGTGGAAAGTAATTCTCATTACTTTTAAATGCAAAAAACAAGTCCAGTGAATTATGCCGAAGAGTATAATGAATTTAAGGGCAACTTATTAACATCATTTATAGTAGTTATTGATGAAAGAATTAGAAAGGCTGTATAAGAATAATTTAGAATGGGCAACACGGATTAATGCTGAAACTCCCAATTTCTTTGCTGATTTGTCTAAACAACAATCGCCTGATTATTTGTGGATAGGGTGTTCTGATAGTCGTGTGGTTTCAGAGCAATTGGTCGGTTTGCAACCGGGGGAATTATTTGTTCACCGCAATATTGCTAATGTAGTGGTACATACAGACCTGAACTGTTTGGCGGTTATTCAATATGCTGTAGAAGTCTTAAAAGTTAAACATATTATTGTTTGTGGGCATTATGGTTGTGGTGGCGTTCTGGCATCTATGCAAACCGTAGAGCATGGCTTAATTGATAATTGGCTTTGCCATATTAAAAATGTACATCTGAAATATCAGGAAGAGCTGGATGCATTAACGGATGAAACAGTACGTTTGAATCGATTGTGCGAACTGAATGTCATAGAGCAAGTGAAAAATATTTGTCATACCACCATGGTTCAAAGAGCATGGCGTAACTCTAAAGCATTAAGTGTACATGGTTGTATCTACACATTGGAGACAGGTCTTCTGAAAGATCTGGGGGTTCGTTATAGCCATATGCATGACTTGAATAGTATTTTTCAGTTAAAAGAAGCCAAAAAAGCTGTTTATGAACCTAATCTTAAAGTCATGGAAACCGATTATGAGGGGCGCTAACGCGCACAACCATAAGCTACAACGCGGTGCTTGTGCGTGCTGTTTTCCTGTTCTTTCCTCGCCCGCAGGGTCAGGAAAAATAGTATTAATATTCAACGATTGAATGGTGAATTTGGGGTTTCAGGGCAGCTAAGCTTCTTTGAAGCTCAGGGCGGTCTACCTTTTTTACAAGTTTCCAATCAAAACGCTTCTGCATTAATATCGCTGTACGCTGGACAGGTTTTATCTTTTCAGCCGGTTAATGCCACTGAAGATATGTTGTTTGTGAGTAGTAACGCATATTTTCATGAAGAAAAGGCGATTAAAGGCGGTATTCCAATATGCTGGCCCTGGTTTGGTGATGTTTTAGCAAACCCTTCTCTGCCCGCTCATGGTTTTGTCAGAAACAACTTTTGGCGAGTAACCCGTGTAGATAGTCTGGAAAATAATGATACAGGCATCCAGCTTGAATTTGTAAATACCCCAAAAACCAGAACATACTGGCCGGATAGTTTTAGGCTATCCCTGAAAATTGTTATTGGGCATACGCTCACTGTTGAATTAGCGACAATCAATAGCGGGCATCAGGTGTTTGCAATATCAGAAGCATTACATACTTACTTTAAAGTGGCTGATGTTCAGCAGATAACGGTTGGCGGGTTGGAAAATACAGATTTTCTGGATAAAACGGAGGGTTTCGCCCAGAAGCATCAAAGGGGAGTTGTTAAAGTATCCGCTGAAACGGATCGTATTTATTTAAATACCTCTGCCTCGATAGTTATTCATGACCCGATATTAAACAGACAAATAAACATCAGCTCATCCGGTAATCGCCATGTCGTGCTATGGAATCCCTGGTGTCAGGGTTCAACAACCCTGGCGGATTTACACCCTGATGATTATCACTCTTTTATTTGTGTGGAAATGGCCAATGCACTGCCCCATAGTGTTGAGATTGCGCCAGGCCAGAGCCACTCGCTCACAGCAAATTTCAGCATAATTCCGCATTCACAGCACTAGTTTCCTATGCTATGTGGGACGCATTCAAGCACACTTCTTTGTGTCGGTGAAGGCTGTCTATCCTCTACGGCATCTGTGCATAGAGCATGGAAATGAGATTTCCAGTCATTAGCCAACACTTTTCAATTCCCGTTTTATTTCCTTTACCCATGCTGAAGGCATTGTGCATGCGCCGGGGGATTGAATTTAAAGGTGCTAGGCGGAGGTATTGCGTTTAAGTTCTGGCGATTAATTGGCATTGTTCGCACGCAGCGTCTGGGGTCTGAGGCTCTGTGAAAGCACGGGCAGGTGCGTAACGCATGCAAAATAAACCCGGAGATATTACAGCCGTGGCAAGAACCTGTCGAGATCGTGTAAAATACTAGGTATATTTTCTGGCAGGGGATGAGAGTCCGGGGATGTTGTGTCAAATGTCCAGGGTATTAAACTCTCGCAACCCGTGGGATTTAAGTTTTTAAACAAATATTTTTTAAAGGTAAATAATGAAGAATTATAAAGTCGCTGTTTTAGCGGGTGATGGTATTGGTCCAGAAATTACAAAAGAAGCCATTAAAGTACTGAAACTAGTTGAAGAGCGTAACGATGTTTCGTTTGAATTGAATTATGCACTTTTTGGAGCCTGTGCTTATTTTGATTCAGGTGATGCTTTTCCTCAAGCAACTAAAGATATTTGTGATCGTGCAGATGCCATCCTTAAAGGTCCTATTGGCCTGAGTCATGAAGAATCTAAAAATATTCCAATTGATAAGCAACCCGAACGCGGTGCATTATTGCCAATGCGTCGCCGTTACAATACCTATGCAAATTTTCGTCCGGTGTCCTTACCCAAAGCATTAGCGCATTTCTCACCGTTAAAACCTGAAGTGATTGGTGAAGGTATTGATCTGGTTATAGTCCGTGAACTCGTTGGTGGCCTTTATTTTGGTGAAAAAGAAACAGGCGTTAATGATGCGGGTTTGCGGTATGTGAAAGAAACACTGGAATATGATGAAGGTCAAATTCGCCAAATTTTAATACAGGCATTCAAACTCGCCAGTCAGCGAAAAAAAGTATTACATAATATACATAAAAGTAATGTTTTAAAGTCCAGTGTGTTATGGAATGAAATCTTAGAAGAAGTGGCTAAAGATTATCCTGAGATCGAAGTGATCAATATTCTGGTCGATGCGGCTGCAACCCAACTTTGTCTCAGACCTACACAGTTTGATGTGATGGTGATGGAGAATATGTTTGGTGACATTTTAAGTGATCAAGGAGGGGGTATTTTAGGTTCTCTTGGATTAATGCCTTCAGCCTGTATTGGTGATGAAAAAGCCTATTATGAACCTTCACATGGCTCAGCACCCGATATTGCAGGCAAAAACATTGCCAATCCGTATTCCATGATTGGCTCAGTAGCCATGATGCTGGAAAACAGTTTTGATATGGCTGCTGAAGCCAAGAATATCTGGGCTGCTATGCAGGGTGTATTTGGGGATGGTTATTCAACCGCGGATCTTTCAAAATCAGGCACAGGCGTCAAAATGATTGGGACTGATGAATTTGGCGATAAAGTGGTAGAGAAATTAAGGGCCATGCCGACAGTTTAAGTCTCTGGATTTATCCTGATCATTATGGAAGCAAAGGAAAAAGATCACATGTTTCGTATAAAAGCCCAATCCAGCAATGCATTGGCGGCTAATACGCTGGTTGAAGAATTACAACGCTATTTTGTAAATCAATTAGCCACTGTGGTTTGCTCTCGCAACGCTCAGGCCTGTTTTCAAGCCGTTGAATGGTTTCGTGACCAGGGACGGCATGGGGGCGGCATACGCTATGTAGCCAATGATGATCAGGTGTTTAATCGTGGTTCTGTCAATAGTTCTCAAATTCATTATGATGATGACGAGAAAAAAGGCTTGAGTTCAGCGACGGCATTATCAGCCATTATTCATCCCCTAAACCCGTATGCACCTTCTGTACATATGCATATTAGCTGGACGGAGATGAAAAATGGCAAAGGTTACTGGCGCATGATGGCTGACTTGAATCCAGCAATAAAAAATGCACAGGCGGTATTAACCTTCACCAACACGCTCAAACAGGTGACTGCCGGGCAGTATCTCGCAGGTTCTGTCCAGGGTGACCGCTATTTTCATATTCCTGCGCTGGAGCGACATCGTGGAGCCGCACATTTTTATCTGGAAGATTATGCCAGTGGCGATTTAGAGGCTGATTTTACTATGGCAAAGCTCCTGGGGAAATCGGTGATAGAGACGTATGTAGAGCTGGTGCAGCAAGCGATGCAACATCATCCTGATCCAACGGAGGATGACTACAGAAAACAACGGGCCTATCATACGCTGTATTTTTTTCAGGTATTGACTCTGGATAGAGGGACAACCTCGGGTTTACTGGTGCATGATCAAAATGACTTGGGTATCATGGGCTCTTTACCTGCACACATTGATAAACAGTTACTGGCGTCATGGCAGGAGAAAATGACAGCACCACAAGATCAGTTGTTATCCGCTATTTTACAGGCATTACCCGATGAATCGCCTTGTGCAATCAATGACGGGGTTAAATTGGCTTTAGCCGTGGTTGTGCGGCAGCACTATACTCGTAATCCCCACGCACTTGCTATGCAAGCACAAGGACATGTTATTCCGCCGACGGTGGAAAATCATAGGTAGCGGGGGATTGAGTTTTACTATAGAAGGCGATGAAAAGTGCAGTAAAATAGGTTAAATGCGGTAGTAGAACGAACTGTCGCTTCGCAATGATAGATGATCCTAACGCTTGCTAACTTTTAATGGCATTCATGCCCATATAAGAGGTGATATTGAATACTATGAGTTTGCCTGAAAATGCCTTGAAAAAACAGTTTACCGGGAAAGAATTGTTGGCAGTAAGCAAAAAAATAAGCAGGATATTTACTCCCGTTATGCCTGAGAAGAAGGCGGATGGGCGGCTTACTCAACAACAATTGCTTGAAGTTAGCCATAATATCAGTCTGTATTATGCCCCCAGAATCTTATCAGATACGCATACCCTGGCTTTACTATCGATTGATCCAGAGCATTTCTATGTTTACTGGAATCTGGCGGATTCTCATGCGTATCAGTGTGCTCATGGCTATCAAGAAGATGATTTGAAACTGAGAGTGTTTTCACACGATAATGAGTATCAGCAAAGTAGCAAAGCCAGGCTGCTGTATGAAACTAGCATTTCGGCTACTCAAGCACGGCAAAAAATCACTGTAAAAACAACTGACAAAGCTGTGGTATATTCCGCAAGTCTTGGTAAATTGTGCTCAGAAAATAGATTTATCGCCTTGGTGAATTCCAATGAGATCCATAGCTTTCATGAAACCTGTAAGCCCCGTTATTTGCATGAGTCAGAGGGGGATAGTAGTCGGCGATCAGACCAGAAAATAATTAACCCTAAGCCGCTCTCGGCCACATCGCATTTTGCCAGTCCCTGGCATTCAGGTAAAGGAATACAAAAAGAGTGAAAAAAGGATTTCTCAGTATCGTACTTCATGCGCATTTGCCTTATGTGCGTCACCCTGAATATGACGGTTTTTTTGAAGAGAATTGGTTGTTTGAGGCGATGACCGAATGTTATATTCCCCTCATCAATGTGTTCGATCGTTTGCATCAAGACAGCATTCATTATCGTTTAACATTGTCTTTATCGCCTACTCTGATAGCCATGTTGGGTGATGAGCTATTGCAAAGCCGATACCGGCATTATCTGGCTAAACGGATTGAACTGGCTGAAAAGGAAATCATCAGAACGCGTAAAAATCCGCAGATGCAAAAATTAGCACGATTGTATCGACGCTTTTTTATTAATATTGCCGAAACTTATCAAGTCCACTATCAGTGCGATTTACTCGCAGCCTTTAAAAAACATGGGCAACAAGGGCAACTTGAATTAATCACAACAGCGGCAACCCATGGTTTTTTGCCCTTACTCAATCTTAGTGAAACAGCGGTTCGTTATCAGGTTGACCTGGGCCTGGAAACATTTGAGGAAAGTTTTGGTTTTTCCCCCTCTGGTTTCTGGCTACCAGAATGTGGATATTATCCGGGGCTGGAAAAGATATTGGAAAAATCTGGCGTTAACTACTTCTTTACCGATACACATGGTGTGATAGATGCTTCTGTTGCACCGGTAAACAATGTTTATGCACCACTGGATTGTGGTAACGGGGTAATGGCCTTTGCACGTGACCCGGAATCATCCTGGCAAGTATGGCATGCCGAAGACGGGTATCCGGGGCATGTTGATTATCGTGAATATTACCGGGATATTGGCTTTGATGTGGATGTGGAGGAAGCGTATCTAGCACCTTATCTGCTTGATGGTAAAACGCGGATCAATACGGGGATAAAATATCACCGGATTACCGGGGAAAGGGATGGCTCTGAAAAAGCACTGTATGATCCCCGAACAGCACAGTATCAGGCGAAAACGGATGCCCGGGATTTTATTGCAAAACGTCAACTGCAAATCAATGGGTTGGCCGAAAATATGGATGTGACGCCTGTCATTGTATCGCCCTATGATGCTGAACTTTTTGGACATTGGTGGTTTGAGGGGCCGGCATGGTTAGAAAGTGTGTTGAGGTTAGCGAGTGAAAAAAGCAATGGGATTGAAACTATTTCTGCAGGGGATTATTTAAAACAAGGCGTATCGCATCAATTGGCGGTGCCCGCATTTTCTTCATGGGGAGATCAGGGATATTCCTGTTTCTGGATTAATGAAGAAAATGACTGGATTTATCCTTTTTTACATAAAGCAGCGGGCGAAATGGAACAACTGGTTATGGATTTCAGAGGTCTCATTGTCTCTCCAAGACAGCAACGTGCGTTAAATCAGGCATTAAGATCCTTATTATTGGCACAATCATCGGACTGGCCTTTTATTATGAAAGCCGGCACCACAACGGCATATGCCAATCAAAGAATCACGGATTATCTGGCTCGATTTAATTATTTACACGATTGTATTCGCAGGAATAAAATCAATGAGAAATATTTGCTGGCTTTGGAAACCATGGACAATATTTTTCCTGAAATAGATTTTCGTCAATACTGTTCAAGCCCAGATTAGCCACCCGTAGTTTGATGAAACCTCATTTATTTTCTGTCGTTTATGTTAACTTTCTTTTATGATGAGTTTCTGGCCGGGGCGTAGTATTTTTGATAGAGAAAGGTTGTTCCAGTGCGCTATGTCTTTACTTTTTACCGAAAAATGACGGGCAATATCCCAGAAGGTATCGCCTTTTTTGACTGTGTAAAGTTGTTGTCGGGTTTTGTTGAGGTTTGAACGTAACTGACCTAATGAACCTGGAATAAGTAGGTAGCGGCCGGTACGGATAGTATTGCTGCTTAAACGGTTGCTTTGTCGTAGCGCATTGACAGTCGTGTGATAGCGGTGAGCAATGACGCTCAGGTTTTCCCCCGAATGGATTTTATGGCGAATCCATTGCAGTCTGTCTTTTTTCTGGGTACTGGCTAATTGGGTTTTAAACGTCTGGCTTTTTTCGGTGTGGACTAACAGATGATAAGGGCCATCTGGATCTGTAGTCCAGCGCTTGTGTGCGGGGTTCAGGTTGAGAAAATTGTCTATGGATGTTTGTGCCATTTTAGCGGCCAAGCTTAAGTCAATCTGAGACTCAATATTGACTCTGGAAAAATAAGGTTTATTGGCGATAGGGTGCAGGGTAATCTTATATTTTTCAGTATTGGCAAATATCCTGGCAATGGCGAGCAACTTAGGGACATATTTCCTCGTCTCATCAGACAGGGAGAGGGACCAATAATCTGTTGCCAGGTTTTTTTTGATGTTCTTGCGCTGAGCTTTACTAATCGTGCCTTTTCCTGCATTGTAGGAAGCTAAAGCCAGTAGCCAGTCGCCATCAAATAGTTTGCCCAACTGTTTTAGATAAGTGGTCGCCGCTTGTGTCGAAGCATAGATGTCATTACGTCCGTCATACCACCAGTTTTGTTTTAGACCAAAAAAACGTCCTGTAGCAGGCATAAATTGCCACAGTCCGGATGCTTTACTTTTGGATACCGCATTCGGTAAAAAAGCACTTTCAATCACGGGCAGCAAAGCAAGTTCCCCTGGAAGTTGTTTAGCTTCAATTTCATTCACAATGAAGTAAAGATAAGGTTCTGCCCGTTGTTGGATTTTTGTTAAATAATTAGGATGTTTAAGGTATCCTTGTATTTCTTGTTCTATTCGTGCATTGTCAATCTCGGGTAAAGCATAAAGAGCAAACAAACGATCCCATACTGTTTTATGTGGCATGCTGGATGGTTTTATTGCTTTGCGACTGTGATTTTTGCTAACGGCTTTAGTCGCTATTTTTTGGTTGAATGAGACGGGATGTATTTCAGCTGCAGTTTGATTAATAGCAAGGTGTTTGCTTGGGACTTCTGCACAACCGGATAAATATAATAAAATAAAATAAAGTAAGAAATTGACTGAATGCTTGGAATTTAATAGAGTCATTGAAGTTGATTGCTTTTCAAATAGCCTGTAATCGCATGATTATATGGGAAAATCATTTATTTTTCTACTGAGATATGAAAAGAAAATTTTTGTTTTCATTTTATGAAACGCCGCATGGCAAATTATTACAAAAGCTGGAGAGAGATTTTCTAAGGCGTTCGATCAAGGTAAGTTGTAAACAAACTATTTTACAGTTGGGATATTTAGGCTGGGAAGATGAATTTATCGATTGTGCTTTATTTCAAAAATACAGCATTCTTGATAGCAAGGGCAAAGGCTGTGCAGATGCGGTAAAAATAGTGGCTAAATCCTATCGCCTGCCTATCCAGAGTGAAACAGTCGATTTAGTGATTGTGCCGCATTTATTAGAATTTGATCCGAATCGATTTCAAACCATGCGCGAAATAGAACGTATACTTAAACCCGAAGGGGAACTTATTATTCTGAATTTTAACCCTTTGAGTATCTGGATCCGATTGCAATTTATCTGGAATATAAAAATGTCTGATTCATGGCTGGGTCATTTTATTATTCGACGCAGAACGCTCGACTGGTTGAAGCTATTAAATTTTGAAGTGAAAACAACCTCTGAACTGAGTTTAAATTCAATTGTAACCTCATCTGGACAGTTCTCCTTGAGCAAGGGCACTTTTTTCGCAATGTCTTATGCAGTGATAGCGATTAAAAGACAATATTCCCTGATTCCGTTAACGCCCATCAGATTTAACGCTTCTGGTTTAGTGACAACGGCTAGCAGTTTGAAATCTTTTTCACAAAGGACTCCAAAACATGACTGAACAGGTCGTTATATATACCGATGGCGCATGCAAAGGAAACCCAGGGCCCGGGGGGTGGGGGGTTTTGATGCAATATAAATCGAATGAAAAGCAATTTTATGGCGGAGAGCAGGAAACAACCAATAATCGCATGGAGTTAATGGCGGCAATTATGGCCTTGGAAACATTAAAGAAATCAAGTTCGGTTTTATTACATACGGATTCTAAATATGTTTTACAAGGTATTACAAAATGGATGGATAATTGGAAAAAAAGAGGTTGGAAAACAACAGCAAAAAAACCCGTAAAGAATGAAGACTTATGGCGCAGACTGGATTCAGCGATTGAAAAACATAAAATTGATTGGGTCTGGGTGAAAGGGCACTCAGGAAATATAGGCAATGAGAAGGCGGATATATTGGCTAATAAAGGCGTTCCTGCAATGTAAAGTAAAGCCTGTCTCAGAGTTTTAATTGGTTCACTGGAGTGTCTGGGCGCCATTTCAATTGGCTGAGAATGAGGGCGGCCCGAGTTACTTTCTACTATTCCCAGAACCTTAAGACGACGATTAACACCGGTAGCAAATATGGTGTTTTGTGCGGTAAAACCAGTATCTAGAGTCGAACTGTAATAGCTACTGTGTTTTGCCATTGCATGGAAAACTGGCTAAATCCGTTCAGATGCTGCAGAGGATTGCAGTCGGTGAAAAACTTTCTCCCACTGCATTTAGTTTATCGCTGGATAATGCCATAGCGAGGTTTAGTCAT
>JAPYOW010000032.1:14126-15617 GCA_029937975.1 Methylococcaceae bacterium
TTCTCCCACTGCATTTAGTTTATCGCTGGATAATGCCATAGCGAGGTTTAGTCATGCCATACAGGTAGATGCAGAGGGTCGGCATACCTAAGGACATCATTCACTGGGTTGAGGTCTGCTAGCAAAACTCGCAGCATTTGATATTGGGACAGCCTTATTTTGATTAGTCAGTACCCAAATCAGACGCTAGGGTTGCATGTTTACTAATTTATGGATCTTTATCATTTGCCATTGTAGATGCTATTGCTGTTATCCGTTAATTGCGGTTGCTTCCTTACTGAGTCGGTTGATTTAGGTCTGCGGATGGGTTTTGCTATGAAAATCGTTGCCAGGCTGTGTTGGCGCAAGGGTTGGGGGTAAAAAATATATCGCCGCAGGTACAATATTCACTGGATGGTCTTTCTCATTTTAAGCGGTTGAGCGATAATCTGTTTTTTTCAACAAAACATGCGCAACTGTTTTTTGGTATGTTATTGCGTTTTCCTAAGCTGTTATTAAGACATATTAAGTCGAGGGTTGTGAAATGAGTCATTGGTCAAAAATAGAAGAACGGGGCATTATCTGGGGGATGCAATTACTGTTAAAAGTCTATTTGTTTTTTGGTCGAACTGTATTACGGGTTTTATTATATCCAGCAGTAAGTTTTTACTGGTTAATTCATGGCAAAGCACGGCGTGCCAGTTTGCAATATCTACAACGGTTGGCTGATTTTCAGCAAGAGAATGCTGTTGAGGATAAGCATGCCGCTGGTTTGTTTAGCAGTTATCAACATTTCATCAGTTTCGCTAATGCGTTGATTGATAAATTGGCTGCCTGGACAGGCTCTTTAAATTTAAAGGATGTTGAGTATCACGGTCGCGAAGCAATTATGGCGCAAATGAACAAAGGGCAGGGGGTCTTGATACTGGGCTCGCATCTAGGCAATCTGGAAGTCTGTCGGGTCATTGCGAATATGAGGGAAAATGTCACTATAAATATCTTGGTGCATACTAAACGTGCAGAACAATTCAATACCTTATTAAACCAGTATGCGGATACAGAACGCTTGAAGTTGATTCATGTCTCCGACATTAATGCAGCCACCGCTATGATGTTACAAGATAAAATTGAGGCAGGTGAATTAATTATTATGGCGGCGGACAGACCCCCCGTTAGTGGACGGCAGCGCATTGCCAGGGCCGATTTTTTAGGTCATCCAGCTTATTTCCCGCAAGGCCCCTTTATTCTCGCCTTATTACTCAAATGTCCTGTTTATACGTTGTTCTGTTTGAAGCAAAAAGGCAGGCAGGTTATTTATTTTGACCATTTTAGTGATGGCTTGTCTTTCTCCAGAAAAGAACGTACCGCAGCGATTGAACAATGTGTGCAGGAATATGCTGCTCAGCTACAACACTATTGTTTGACAGCGCCTTTACAGTGGTTTAATTTTTATGATTTTTGGCAGCCCATGGATGATAAAGCGGACGGTGAATAATCATGGCCAGACCCTTA
>JAPYOW010000032.1:15717-22530 GCA_029937975.1 Methylococcaceae bacterium
TGCCTGTGCCCTCCGGCACATACTTTCAGGTTATGATTTCCCAGGCATTGTTGATAAATCCCTGTAGGGGTTGGTATTGGGTTTTATACGACATTTTTTGACAGTCTTTTATCCAGAATCCGAGATAAATGAATTCGAGGCCTAGGGATTTTGCGTGGTTTTGTTGCCATAAAACCGCATAAGTACCCAAACTGTAGGATGAAAAATCAGGGTCAAAAAAGGTATATACAGCAGACAAAGCATTATCTAATAAATCTACAATGGCTACCGCAGCGAGTTTGTTCTCTATAGAAAACTCCACAAATAAGGTGTTGCACCATTGGCTATTCAGAAAGTTAATATAATCTTCTTGACTGGATTCATCCATGCCGCCTTGCAGGTGCCGGTGTTTCTGGTACCGTATGTACAGTTCGTAATGTGATTGTTCAAAGTGTGCGGGTTTTACTATGACCGTGGTTTTCTGGTTTTTTTTGAGACAACGTTGTTGATTTCTACTCGGCCGAAAGCTCTCCACCCGTAAACGGGTGGCGATGCATTCTGAACAAGCAGAGCAGTGCGGTTTATATACCTCATTGCCACTCCGTCTGAACCCCTGTTCAATTAATTGACTGTAGATAGCTGTACTTAGCTTGAATGAGGGGTGAACAAATGCAGATTGTGCGCCTTTGTTATCCAGATAGTTACATGGACTTTCTGGCGTTAGGAATAAGGGAATAGAAATCATGGTGTTTTCCAGGCGCGTTCTGAAGGCGGAATGGAACGAAAGTGTTTTAAAAGAGTGGTGAATTCTTGACGTTCAATTTCTTGCGCGCCTAAGCGGGTCAGATGGTCTGTGTGTACTTGACAGTCAATAAGCTGGTATCCCCAATCTGAAAGCTGTAAAACCAGGTGATAAAAAGCAACTTTTGAGGCATCTGTTTTCCTATGAAACATGGATTCACCAAAAAAAACCCGGCCAATAGCAACACCGTACAGACCACCAACAAGCTCGTTGTCAAACCAGGCCTCAACGGAATGAGCCAGGCCTTGTTGGTGAAGTTGGGTATAGGCTTGATACATTTCTTCAGTAATCCAGGTGCCTGCGTCATCGGCCCTGGGAGCTGCGCAATATTGCATGACTTGTGGAAATGCCTGGTCAAAAGTGATGGTATATTGCCCTTTTCGGATGGTTTTTCTGAGGCTGCGAGATGCTCTTAGCTTTTCAGGGAAGAGCACCAGACGTGGATTGGGTGACCACCATAATATGGGCTCTCCAGGGCTATACCAGGGAAAGATTCCCTGGCGATAAGCCTTGATCAGGCGTTGAGAAGAAAGGCAGCCACCAATCGCTAATAAACCATCAGGCTCTGTGAGTGCTGTATCAATTGCCGGGAAATCCTGATCGGGATCAGAAGGGTCAAGAATGGGTAGTGGCATATTAAAAGGGATAAAAAACGACTTCTGTTATTGAGCCGTCTGGATAAGCACTGGCGTTACCCGGCCATTGAACCATTGCGCAAGCTGCGTAGAAGGTGGCATGCACTTGGTGCATCCACCTACAGCATTTGATGTTGGATTTTTAAGCGTCAAGTTCATCCAGGTATTTTTCAGCGTCCAGAGCTGCCATACAGCCAGCCCCTGCTGAAGTAATCGCTTGTTTATAATAGGAATCCATAACATCCCCTGCAGCAAAAACACCTTCAATACTGGTTGCGGTGGCATTGCCATTGATACCACTATTAACCTTGATGTAGCCATGCTCCATATCCAGTTGACCGTCAAAAATGCCGGTATTAGGGGTATGACCAATGGCGATAAATACGCCATGCACATCGAGTTCTTCGGTTGAATCGTCTTTGCTACTTTTAATTCGGATGCCGGTGACGCCCATATCATCACCTAATACTTCATCCAGCGTATTGTCCCATTTAATGACAACATTACCCTTCTTTGATTTTTCTATGAGTTTGTTTGATAAAATCTTTTCAGAGCGAAACTTGTCTCTGCGATGAATTACTGTCACTTCAGAAGCAATGTTTGATAAATAAAGTGCTTCTTCAACTGCAGTATTACCACCACCAATGACTGCAACCGGCTTGTTGCGATAGAAAAAACCATCACAGGTAGCACACGCTGAAACCCCTTTGCCTTTAAACGCTTCTTCTGAATCCATACCTAGGTATTTAGCTGAAGCGCCTGTTGATATGATTAAAGCATCGCAGGTATATTGGGATGAATCACCGGTTAACAGAAAAGGGCGAGCAGACAGGTCAGCTGTGTGGATATGATCAAAAATAATTTCAGTATCAAATCGTTCTGCATGTAAGCGCATGCGTTCCATGAGATCAGGACCTTGTAACCCTTCAACATCCCCCGGCCAATTATCAACATCGGTAGTAGTGGTTAATTGACCGCCTTGCTGCATACCTGTGATCATAACAGGATTAAGGTTTGCTCTGGCTGCGTAGACGGCGGCAGAATATCCTGCAGGTCCTGAGCCAAGAATTAATAGTTTGCAGTGTTTTACATTGGTCATTTATTGGTTTCCTTGAAGAGGGTTTGTACTGCTGCAATTATACGTCAGTTAGGTCATGAAAGAGTGAAATTAAAAGCCTGTAGTTTTACTAAAAATAGTTGCTACAATTAATGTAAAAACTATCATTATGAGTCTATAATTATGTTTTAATGGCATTTTTTATCAGGGTAAATGTTATGACAGGCATTATTGAAGAAAAGACAGTGCGTGGTCTTCGTGAAGTTGCATTGCTTGGTTTTGTGACGATGGCCTTATTTTTTTTTATTGCACTGATTACGTTCAGCAATGAAGATGCGGGTTGGACGCATAGTGGTTCCATGCAGTCAATTAGTAATGCCTGTGGTGTCGTAGGGGCATGGGTGTCTGATTTTGTATTAAGCATTTTTGGTTTGATGGCTTACTTATTTCCTGTCATGTTGTTATGGCATGGGTATCTTATTTATACACATGAACAATGGCAGCGCGGTAAATTGATTTTAGCGATACGCTGGTTTGGCTTTGTTGCCACTATTATTTCGGGCTGTGCTATTTTCTATCTACATATTTTAAGATTGCAGGTGGATTTGCCTGGCAGTACAGGCGGTATTTTAGGGCAAGAAATTGGTGGTACATTACTGATAATTCTGGGTAATTCTGGTGCAACTTTATTGTTTTTAGCCATTTTTTTAGCCGGAATAACGCTATTCACAGGGTTATCCTGGATTGCATTATTAGATGTTGTCGGTAGATATACACTGATGGCGGGACATCGTGTTTATCAACAATCTTTATCTATTTATGACGCTTATAGAGATTACCGTATTCAATCTAAATTGCGGGTACGAAAAGAATTAACCGTTAATAAAAAAGCAGCAAAAGGTTCAAAAGTTAATGTCTCTCCTGCCTTAGCTCAGCCAGTATTGCAAATAGAACTCAGTGATCGGGAATACAAGGAAAGTCAGGCGGACCTGTTTGAACCTGATATTTTAGAAGCAGGGGCACAAGGGACTTCGTTATATCAAGGTAAATTACCTACACTTGCGCTACTTGATAAACGACGGGTAATAACTCAAGGTTATTCACAGGCTGAATTAGAGGAAATATCACGTCAGCTTGAAGATGTATTACTAGACTTCAATGTTGTGGTTCAGGTGGTTGCTGTGTTCCCCGGGCCGGTGATTACGCGTTTTGAATTACAACTTGCTGCGGGTATCAAGGTGAGTAGAGTCAGTGGTTTATCGAAAGATATTGCGCGAGGCTTGTCGGTGACCAGTGTAAGAATTGTTGATGTCATTCAGGGGAAATCAGTCATTGGTTTGGAGATCCCGAATCAAGAGCGAGAAATGGTGTCTTTTCGGGATTTAATTGCTTCAAAAAACTTTGAAAATTCCAAATCAAAATTAACCTTCGCAATGGGCAAAGATATTGCTGGCATGCCGGTGGTTGCCGATTTAGGCAAGATGCCGCATGTGTTGGTTGCCGGGACTACGGGATCAGGAAAATCGGTTGCTATTAATACCATGATCCTGAGTTTGCTATATAAATCGACACCTGAAGAGGTTCGATTAATTATGATAGATCCCAAAATGCTGGAATTATCTGTTTATGAAGGCATTCCGCATCTATTGACACCTGTTGTTACGGATATGAAAGATGCCCAGAATGCATTGCGTTGGGCAGTAGCAGAAATGGAGCGACGTTATAAGTTGATGTCTAAGCTGGGGGTGCGTAACCTGGCAGGATACAACCAGAAGATTGTTGATGCAGAAAAGGCCGGTGAGCCAATTCGAGATCCCTTGTTTCAATTAATTGAGCCTTTGCAAGAAGGTGAAGAATTCCCGGTATTATCAAGTTTGCCCAGTATTGTTATTGTTATTGATGAATTAGCCGATATGATGATGATAGTGGGGAAAAAAGTAGAACAGTTGATTGCCAGGCTGGCACAGAAAGCAAGAGCGGCGGGCATTCATCTGGTGTTAGCGACGCAGCGTCCCTCTGTTGATGTTTTAACCGGTTTAATTAAAGCCAATGTTCCTACGCGTATTTCTTTTCAGGTGTCTTCACGGATAGATTCCAGAACCATTCTTGACCAGGGGGGCGCAGAATCCTTGCTAGGCAATGGTGATATGTTATTTTTACCTTCCGGAAGCAGTATTCCTATCCGAGCACACGGTGCCTTTGTCGATGATCACGAGGTCCATAAAATTGTCGATTTTCTTAAGAAAACAGCCCCTTCTAACTATTTGAAAGAAATTACAAAGGAGCGTTCTGACACGGGTGAATCAGCAACAGAAGGCAGTGATGGCGCAGAAATGGATGTTTTATATGATGAAGCCGTGATGTTTGTTACTGAAACACGTAAAGCCTCAATATCTAGCGTACAAAGACGTTTTAAAGTGGGGTATAACAGGGCTGCCAGAATGATTGAAGATATGGAAGCAGCCGGTGTGGTGAGTATGCCGGAAGGTAATGGTTCACGCGAGGTATTAGCACCTCCGGCACCAAAAGACTAGTGGGCACTTTTATATGGAGGGGGTAGTGATCCACATACCCCAATAGTTGGTAGACATTAATTCAATACAGTGTAGACTCAATACAGACTATTTAAAGGCTTATATTTTTTCAATAGTGTTGGTATTGTGCCAATACGATGAATAATTTTTTTTACCTTGGTTATAACGCATTTCCCTGTGTTCTTGTGGGGTGTACTTGCAACTCTATTATTGTGAGCGAGCCATCAAGGCGGTTTCAGCAGCCTTGGCGTCTATAAATGTGAATATTCAGTCCCGTATTATGGAACTGTTTGCTTGCAAGTCTAAGAAGCCGGTTTTCTGGAATTAATGTTGTGTTTATTAACCCCGTATTAGCCACGGAAATTAGCTTAAAAGTAAAAAGAGTATAAGCCGTATCTGCAGAAACGCCACGAAATAGTGTCTACAGCCGGTCGACTATTCCGTTCCTTTTTTAAATCCTAAGTCAGCTGATGCATTACTATCTACCCCGGTGCATTAATCAGTTGCTTTTTGTCGTATCCTGTCCCAGAAACTCAATTTTTAAATGAATAGTATCGAAGTGTATTTAATGGTTATTGTCTTGAATTCGACGATAGCAGGCTGGCTGTTTAGTCGAGTAGAAAAATCAGAAAAAGTCATTAAAGTCATGAGGTTTATGCTGTTTTTCTGGTTGTTTGGGTTTGTTCAGCTGATTGTTTTTGCCTTGTTATACCAATACAAAATGTTAGCCTAGTTGTTTTAAAGCCCAATTGACATGCTCTTTGACTATTTCTGAAGGATGACTCTGTTTTGCTAATAAGGCCTGTATTGTTTGTTCTGAGCGGGGGGTGTTACCCAATGCAACGGCAATATTCCTAAGCCAACTGACATGTCCAATGCGTCTGATGGCCGAGCCTTCCATTTGCTTTAAGAATTCTGGTTCTGACCAGGAAAAAAGTTCGGTCAATTGGGATTTATTCAGGTTATGGCGAGGGTTATAGTCATCTTCTACGGTAAGCTTGGCAAAACGATTCCATGGACAGATGAGCTGACAGTCATCACAACCATAGATGCGGTTACCAATAGATGATCTGAAATGTTCCGGAATAGAGCCTTTTAACTCAATGGTCAGATAAGATATACAGCGGCGAGCATCGACTTGATAAGGTGCAACAATGGCTTGTGTTGGACATATATCAATACAGGCTTTGCATTGGCCGCAATGTGCAGAGGACTGCGAGTCAGTAGGCAGGGCAATATCGGTATAGATTTCACCTAGAAAGAACCAGGAACCAGCTTTGCGGTTAATAAGGTTGGAGTGTTTGCCAATCCAGCCCAGTCCTGCTTTTTCTGCAATGGCTTTTTCTAATACAGGGGCACTATCTACAAAAGCACGATAACCAAAAGAGCCGATTTCTTCTTCAATTTTATTGGCAAGTTTTTGCAGTCGGTTACGTAACACTTTATGGTAATCTCTGCCGAGTGCATAACGAGAGATGAATGCGCGAATAGGGTCATCTAAATTAGCAAACATTTTTTCTGACTTTTCTGGCAGATAGTCCATGCGCACAGAAATAATACTAACGGTGCCCGCTTCTAATAAGTCAGGTCGACTCCTTTTAAGTCCATGTTTAACCATGTAGTCCATTTTGCCATGATAGCCTTTGTCTACCCAATGCTGTAAATGCTGTTCAGCAGACGATAAGTCTGTATTACTAATACCGACTTGTTGAAAACCAAGTGCCTCCCCCCATTTCTTTATTTTTAAGGCAAGATAAAAATGCGGGTGTTGTTCAATACCATCCATATTCTCGGATAAAAAATAAT
>JAPYOW010000033.1:0-7438 GCA_029937975.1 Methylococcaceae bacterium
CCCGCGACCCCCGGCGTGACAGGCCGGTATTCTAACCAACTGAACTACCGCTCCATAATCTGGTGGGTGCTGAGGGGTTCGAACCCCCGACCCTCGCCTTGTAAGGGCGATGCTCTCCCAGCTGAGCTAAGCACCCGACTAAAGATATTTAGTTTACAGCATCTTTTAAGGATTTACCAGCTTTAAATGAAGGAATTTTTGCAGCCTTAATTATTATCTCTTCACCCGACTGTGGATTACGTCCTTTTCTTTCAGCTCTATCTTTAACTGAAAAAGTCCCAAAGCCCACTAAAGCTACGGAATCGCCACCGCTTAAAGCACCCGTTACAGCACTAAGAAAACCATCTAAAGCACGAGCAGAATCTGCCTTAGTCAATTCAGATGCCTCTGCAATAGCATCAATAAGTTCCGATTTATTCATTAATCCCCCTTAGGAAGTAAGTAAGTAATGTAAATTATTGTTTTTGTTTAAATATCGTATATGTCTCTTACGCATTATGTCTACATCCATAATCAAAGCCTAAAGAGAAACGATCTTATTTATACAATCACCCACAGCAAGTGTCAAGCACAAAACCGCCACAAGCCTTGTTTTTTAAGGATTTGGGTACATCCAGTAATTTTTCATCACAAAAAAAAGCAGCCGAATACTACCTCTCAGGTTGCAAAAAAAACCTTATTTATTCGACTTTTAAGTATTATTTAACAGAAAATTTTAACTTTTAGCAACAAGATGCTTAGTGAGCCACAACTTTAGCTTTGTTTTTTTTAGCCTCAGCGGAAGCTATGCTCGCGTCATCACCTGTCTTAATCGGGGTTGGCAAGTGCTGTAATGCTACCTCCAACACCTCATCAATCCATCGCACGGGCTTGATATCCAGATTTTTTTTAACATTCTCAGGAATTTCGCTTAAATCCTTTTCATTTTCATAAGGAATCAAAACCGTTGTAACCCCACCCCGATGTGCAGCCAACAATTTCTCTTTTAATCCACCAATAGGCAGAATCTCACCTCTTAAGGTTATTTCCCCTGTCATTGCCACACAGGATCTAACCGGGATTTTAGTCAATGCAGAAATAATGGCAGTACACATACCAATACCGGCACTCGGTCCATCTTTAGGTGTTGCGCCTTCCGGAACATGAATATGAATATCATTTTTTTGAAAAATATCTTTATCTAGCCCCAATACATCAGAACGACTTCTGACCACTGTCATAGCGGCTTCAATGGATTCTTTCATAACGTCCCCCAGCTTGCCTGTTGCTGAGTGCTTGCCTTTCCCTGACACAATAGCGGTTTCAATGGTTAATAATTCACCCCCCACCTGAGTCCAGGCTAATCCAGTAACCCGCCCTATCTCATCCTGCTCCTCTGCCATACCATAACTGAAACGCTTAACCCCCAGATAATCAACTAAATTATTATCGGAGATATCAACGGTAACGTCGCTGGGTTTTAACAATAAACTTTTCACCACTTTTCGACAAATTTTTGAAATTTCACGTTCTAAACCCCGAACACCGGCCTCACGTGTGTAAAACCGAATAATATCCCTAATGGCAGACTCTGAAATATTAATTTCCTTAGCTTTGAGGCCATTATTTTCAATTTGTTTTTTTAGTAAAAAACGACTGGCGATATTGATCTTCTCATCTTCTGTATACCCCGACAATCGAATAACTTCCATTCTGTCCAATAATGCATGGGGAATATTCATGGTGTTAGCAGTCGCTACAAACATCACATCTGACAAATCAAAATCCACTTCCAGATAATGATCTGCAAAGGTATGATTTTGTTCAGGGTCAAGCACTTCGAGTAGTGCTGATGAAGGGTCGCCACGGAAATCGGCGGCCATCTTATCAATTTCATCCAACAGAAATAATGGATTTCTAGTCTTAACTTTCGATAAGTTTTGTAAAATTTTACCTGGCATCGAGCCGATATAAGTCCGCCTGTGCCCCCGTATTTCAGCTTCATCCCTAACGCCACCCAAAGCCATACGCACATATTTTCGATTGGTTGCCCTAGCAATTGAGCGACCTAACGAGGTCTTACCCACCCCAGGAGGCCCTACTAGACATATGATAGGCCCTTTAAGTTTTTTGGAGCGTTGTTGTACGGCTAAATACTCCAGAATCCTTTCTTTTACCTCTTCCAAGCCATAGTGATCTGCTTCCAGAACTTCTGAAGCAACCTTAAGATCATGCCTCACCTTGGTTTTTTTCTTCCAAGGCACATTTATCATCCAATCGATATAATTACGCACTACAGAAGCTTCCGCAGACATAGGAGACATTAACTTTAATTTATTGACCTCCGCATCTACTTTAGATTTGGCTTCTTTACTCATCCCTGCTACTTTTATCTTTTTTTCCAGCTCGTCAATTTCATTAGTCGCATCATCCATATCCCCCAACTCTTTTTGAATCGCCTTCATTTGCTCATTGAGGTAGTATTCGCGCTGGTTTTTCTCCATTTGTTTTTTGACCCGACCCCGAATCCTTTTTTCCATTTCCAACAAATCACTTTTGCCTTCCATTAAGGTCATCAAACTTTCCAGGCGTGTTGCGATATCTTCCATTTCCAGCATAGCCTGTTTTTCTTCAACCTTTAAAGTCATATGTGCTGCAATGGTATCCGCTAAACGACTCAGATCTTCAATGCCTGCCAATGAGGTTATTACTTCCGGAGGAATTTTATTATTCAATTTCACGTACTGCTCAAATGAACTGATCGTCGTGCGCTGTAGAACTTCCTGTTCCTGCTCAGAAATTTCTAACTGACTGCTTATTTCTGACACTGTGGCAGCATAATAACCATTAAACTCTTGATATTTAGTGACTTTACAACGCTGACTGCCTTCAACCAGCACTTTCACAGTGCCATCAGGTAATTTTAATAACTGCAAAACATTGGCTAATGTTCCTGCCTGATAAAGTTCATCAAAACCCGGCTCATCAACGTCTGAGTTTTTTTGCGCCACTAAAAGTAATTGCTTATCCTCATTCATAGCCGCATCAATAGCCTCTATGGATTTAGCTCTACCCACAAATAAAGGGATTACCATATGCGGATAAACAACAACATCTCTTAGCGGTAAAACAGGAATTAAATTATCACTGTTCTCTATATTAACTAGTTCATTCATAATAATGATTTTTGTATTGTTGTAGATTCAACTTTTATCGTATCCATATAAAATTTCATTCGATACAAAAAAAACCTGATACTACAGGAATTATTAAGTTTTCTCATTTCTATAGCATTAAATATGGGGTGGAATATTAAAAAAGCAAGAGGAATAAAAAAAGCCCGAAAACTCCGGAACGGATAACCACTGATTACGGAACAGCCCATGAAACATTTATGCGCAAAAAACAATCACCTGCAATGCCGATGGCAATCTGGTTAGTGAGGAAAGCCCCGCCTTTTTCGACAGACTATAGCACGCATGAAACAAAGCCCAGCTATCCACTAGCGCTCATGGCTAAGCTCTTGAGTAATGTTACAACAAGAAACAACCGCTATTGATTCCAACCGAGCTGGACAGTGACCCACAAAAAAAGGGCGATTTGTCACCAAATCGCCCTTTTTTTATAACGGTATTGAAAAATACCTACTGCTGTTTTTATGCTTTTTTCTTTTCGGGCTCATAAACCAGCAACGGCTCAGAATCACCTAAAATAACACTTTCATCAATCACCACACGACTGATGTTTTCTGCAGAAGGAATTTCATACATAGTATCTAGTAAAATGTTTTCAACAATAGTTCTAAGCCCTCTCGCACCCGTTTTTCTATTCATCGATTTTTTGGCAATAGCAGCCAATGCTTCGTCCCTAAATTCAAGTTCAGCACCTTCCATGTCAAACAAATGCTGATATTGCTTGATTAAAGCATTTTTAGGTTGTGTTAATATCTGAACCAAAGCCGCTTCATCTAATTCCTCTAGAGTAGCAACAACAGGAAGTCGCCCTACAAACTCAGGTATCAAGCCATACTTAATCAAATCTTCAGATTCAATCTGTGAGAAAAGCTCGCCTACATTCTTTTCTTCATCCTTGCTTTTAATTTCTGCAGAAAAACCGATACCACCTTTTTCAGTACGCTCTCTGATTACTTTATCCAGACCGGCAAAAGCCCCCCCTACAATAAACAAGATATTTGCGGTATTAACTTGCAAAAATTCCTGTTGCGGATGTTTTCTACCGCCTTGTGGAGGAATGGAGGCAACAGTTCCCTCAATCAATTTCAACAATGCCTGTTGTACCCCTTCACCTGAAACATCCCGTGTAATTGAAGGATTATCTGATTTCCGGGTAATCTTATCGATTTCATCAATATAAACAATCCCTGTTTCAGCTTTTTCTACATCATAATCGCATTTCTGCAGTATTTTCTGGATGATATTTTCAACATCCTCTCCCACATAACCGGCTTCAGTTAAGGTGGTAGCATCTGCAATAGTAAACGGTACATCCAGCAGTCGGGCTAATGTTTCTGCTAATAATGTCTTGCCTGATCCTGTGGGACCAATCAACAAAATATTAGATTTTGCCAGTTCAATACTATCTTTATTAGTATTGCTGCGTAAGCGTTTATAGTGATTATAAACCGCCACCGACAACATTTTCTTAGCGCTTTCCTGCCCAATAACATAGTTATCAAGCTCGCTTTTTATTTCTTTGGGTTTAGGTAGGTCACCACTTGAGAATTCACTGTCTTCTTGTAACTCCTCCCTGATAATATCATTACACAGTTCGACACATTCATCACAAACATAAACAGACGGGCCCGCAATCAGTTTTCTAACTTCATTCTGGCTTTTGCCACAAAAAGAACAATAAAGTAATTTCTCATCATCCTTACTATTTTTGTCTTTACTCATAAACTCAAGCTCCTACTAGAATAAACTGACATCAGTCAAGAATATATTAAAACTGATAGAATTAGCAATTTTAATCTTTAGCACCTTGCTCTCGATTTAACAAAACCTTATCCACCAAACCATAGGAAACCGCATCCTGGGCACTTAAAAAGTTATCCCTATCCGTATCCCGCTGAATACTTTCAACATCCTGGCCCGTATGCAGGGATAAAATATTATTTAATTTTTCTCTCACCAAAAGAATTTCTTTCGCATGAATATCAATATCAGAAGCTTGTCCTTGAAATCCGCCTAAAGGCTGATGAATCATAACTCTTGAGTGAGGCAAACAAAAACGCTTACCTTTGGCACCGGCCGTTAATAACAATGAGCCCATGCTAGCTGCCTGACCAATACACATAGTACTCACATCAGCCTTGATGAACTGCATAGTATCGTAAATAGCCATACCTGCAGTCACCGAGCCACCGGGTGAATTAATATACAAGTGAATATCTTTATCCGGGTTTTCAGATTCAAGAAAGAGTAACTGAGCGACAATAAGATTGGCCATATAATCTTCGACCTGACCCACCAAAAAAATCACACGTTCTTTTAATAATCGAGAATATATGTCATAAGAACGCTCACCTCTGGCGGTTTGTTCTATGACCATAGGCACCAAGCCACCTGCTGCCCGAGGCGAATCGAAAGATGAATTCATTTGATCAAAACCGTTATATTGATTCATAGTTACCCTAAATAATAGTGCCTTTATGCTTGTTTTTCCATGATATCTTCAAAACTAACCGTTTCATCAGAAACCTTAGCCTGACCAACAATCCATTCGACAGTTTGTTCCTCTAACACCATCTGCTTAATTTCATTCAAGCGCTTTTCGTCCGCAGAATACCATTCAATAACATCAGAAGGTGTATCATAATTTTTAGCCATCTCCTCTAAAGTACTACGTACTTTAGCATCATCAACCTTTATCTCATTTTGTTGAATAACTTCGCCCAGAATAAGACCTAAGGCAACTCTACGCTTAGCCTGCTCTTCAAACATTTCTTTCGGTAAATCCAGATCCTTTAGACTCATGTTCTGTTTTTTAGCATTTTCCTGATATGGCTTCATCATGCTTTCGACCTCTTGATCAATCAAAGCGTTCGGCACTGTCACTTTAATTTTTGCATACACCGCATCCATCACTGCATTTTTCAACTTGCCTTTTAAGCCCTGAACCAACTCGCGTTCCATATTCGATTGAATATCGACATTAAAAGAATCTATAGAGCCATCCTTAACCCCATAATTTTTAATGAACTCAGCATCAATTTCGGGTAAAACGGCCTCTTTGACCTGAGTCAGTTCAACGTCAAACTCAGCTGTTTTACCTGCCAATTTTTTATTTCCATAAGCCTCAGGAAAAACAACGCTAAAGCTTTTAGAAGCACCGGATTCCAGCCCTATCAACTCATCCTCAAAGCCCGGAACCATCTGATTAGAACCAATCTCAACTTCATAATTCTCAACTTTGCCATCGGTAAAGTTTTCCCCTTCACAAACCCCGGAAAAATGCAGTGTTACTTGATCACCTTTTGCAGAAGCTCTCTCAACCGCCTGCCACTCTTTCTTCTGATCCCTTAATTTAGCGATCATAGCCTCTACATCAGCTTGCTGAACAGTCGCCACTGGCCGTTTAATTTCCAGATCGGATACATTATCCAGTGAAATTTCAGGATAGACTTCGAACTCAGCCGTATATTCAAACCCTGATGTTTCCTCGCTAGGATGAATATGCGGTGGGCCAGCAGGATTCAAGTCTTGCTGTTTCAGAGCGTCAACATAACTTGATTGAATCAGATCCCCAGTGATTTCCCCTCGGACTCGATCCGAATACATTTTTCTGACAACGCGAACAGGCACCTTGCCTGGGCGAAAACCATCAATTTTAACTTCGCGGGCTAATGACTTATAGCGAACTTCCATTTTCTGCTGGATCATTTCTTCAGGAAGGCTAACAGTCATTTTACGACTTAACTCTGATGTCTTTTCGACAGAAACTTGCATTAATTTACCTCAAACTTTGTGAAATTTTCTTGAACTGCCAGTGAATGGCAATCATATACTTGCTAAATGAGAAATTAACGATGACTATCGTTAACTTTAAATGGTGCGAGCGGAGAGACTTGAACTCTCACATCCTAAGATACTAGAACCTAAATCTAGCGCGTCTACCAATTCCGCCACGCTCGCCTTAAATCATCAGGATATTATAGTCGAAAAAATAAAATCACACAACACTGATTATACAAAAACATGCAATCAACTGATTTTTTTAGTAGCTCCACTCATTGTCTGACCCACAATGCCCGGTCGATGCAATACCAAACCATTATCTGGAATAAGATGCAATATCACGGTGCACATAATATTATGTGTTCCGGTAAAGCCTCCTTTTAGGAGCCATTACATAGAAGAGACCCGCCGGGTTTCAATGAGACTCTCTCCAGACCTTGCCATCAACTGCCATTTTCTTTATAGACTACCGGCTGAGCAGA
>JAPYOW010000033.1:7538-20059 GCA_029937975.1 Methylococcaceae bacterium
TCTCCAGACCTTGCCATCAACTGCCATTTTCTTTATAGACTACCGGCTGAGCAGATAAGTGGTCATTTAAATCAGCAATTTTAATCGCCGGTATGCCTTAGCCTACAGTTTATTATTAAAGAACAAATGCTATAGACTGCCGCATAATCGTCATTCTGCAGACCTGCTATTACTTCTATCTCTTCGGGTCTTGACTTTCCCGATGGCAAAAGCATGAAACCTAAAAAAGACTTCAGTTCCGACCTGATCATATCAATCCCAAAACAATAAAGCTTATCTCTTGCAGTTTTTCTGATCACACTCAATTATGCTTGCACTACCTTATAGTGCAAGCACGTCTGAACAGTAAGCTGTGAAGCCGCTTTTTTTAAAACAATTTCGAGACCATCCATCAACAACCGGGAAGCCCCTACAAGACACCTTATACAATAGACTTTTGTTGAAGCAACTTGCTCTGTAGTTTTTTTGTAAATATTCGCCCCAGCCCTAGACTCCACCATGATGATATTGCTATTTCTTCATCACAAATACAGTAGCTCTCAATAAAAAGACGAAACAGCAGGTGCTTTATTCGTTGAACAATCTAAACCCTTGAAATCCTCTTCCCTAGCAAACTTACCGCTGCAGAAACTCAAGTGCTAGTCACAGCGCATCCGGTGCTGGATCCAATTTTAGCAGACAACAAGGCCACTGCCATCGCGCCCCAGACTGTAGCTAATAAAGCTGTTTTAGAGTTATCTAATGAAAGTCAGTAGCTCAAGAGTTCGGCTACACTGCAGAATCTGCAAGATCACCCGGCACACCAGCGACTGTACTTGAAAAGTACCGCCCTGTGATTATTGAACATGGCTATCAAGGTCAAATCAAAGGTGTATGATGAAGTCCTAAGCTCGGATTTAACTCGCACCTAATTACTTCAAACCGAAAAACCCCTGCCAAAGATCTACCGAAGCAATCTACAATGAATGACAACGAATGCCTGGACAGACATTTGAAAAAAAGCCAGCATTGCCACTGATAAAATCAGAATACTGGCTTTACCCTGTGGTTCAATCAAAAAAAATACAGGGTCTTACGCATTAATATATGAATCAACCGTTGAGTGTTGTTAGTACACTTTCATAGTCCGGTTCATCAGCGACTTCTGCAACCAGTTCTGTATAAATCACTTCATCCTTTTCATTAATAATGACAATGGCGCGAGTAGTCAGTCCCTGCAATATAGTATCAATTATTTTCACACCGTAATCGTCCGCAAAATTAGAACGAAAAGTGGACAGTGGGATGACATTTTTTAATCCTTCTGACTCACAAAAACGGCCTTGAGCAAACGGTAAATCAGCAGATATAACCAATATCACGGTATTCTCAAGTTTACTGGCTTTTTGATTAAATATGCGAGTTGAAGCCGCGCAGGTAGGCGTATCCAGACTGGGAACAATGCTGAGAATTTTTACTTTTCCCACAAAGTTTGCTAAAGAAACATCTTGTAATTCGCCATTAACTAACGAAAAGTCAGGCGCTGTATTTCCTACTGAAGGTAGATCACCGGCTGTATTCAGTGGGTTTCCTTGAAATGTTATAGTTGCCATTTTTATTCCCCTATCATTTTTGTGTTATGGATGGAGCTTTGCCGTTTGAATAAATTCGAACTGGGTTAATACTTGCCTGAAACCTCTGTACTTTTTTAATGTGCGATCAATCGCTAGGCAGAACAAGTCAGGGCGCAGTATATTTCGGTATTGTACTGCCTTACAGATGGAGCACAAAATCAGTTATACATTTAAGCGGTCTGCATTCCGCTCTCGATATCTGCCCGTACAGTTATGTACAGACAATTAGCCGGAAATGTAAAAACAGCATGGTAAGATTATTTTTTCTTATGATGCTTGACCAAGCGTTTACGTTTTTTTAACTGCCTGTCTGTCAATTTATTTTTTTGCCCTTTAAACGGGTTTTCTGAAGATTTTAATATAATTCTAACCGGTGTTCCCTGCAGTTCCAGTTGCGTTCTAAAATAATTCATTAAAAAACGCTTGTACGCGTTGGGTAATGAATCTGTTTGTACACCATGAATCACTACCGTCGGTGGGTTTCGCCCACCCTGATGGGCATATTTGAGCTTGATTCTTCTGCCTTTGACCAAAGGCGGCTGATGCGCTGCAATCGCTTCCTTTAATATCCGGGTAAGTACCGGTGTTGACATATCAACCATGGCAGCATCATATAAATCATGCACCACATCAAACAACTTGCCTACACCACTGCCATGCAATGCAGAGATCGGGTGTTTTTCTGCAAAGTCTACAAATGGCAGTTTAATTTCCAGTTGTTTTTTAATCAGCATTTTTTGATCAAAACTGATGCCATCCCATTTATTCAGACCGATAATTAACGCCCGACCGGCTTCAAGAATCATCCCAAGAAGATGTGCATCCTGATCGGTAATGCCTTCTCTGGCATCAACCAGATAGATCACCACATTTGACTTTTCTACCGCTTGCAAGGCTTTAATAATACTGAACTTTTCGACAACCAGAGTGACCTTGGATCGTCTGCGCATACCGGCAGTGTCAATAAGTGTAAATTTCTGATTATTTCTTTCGAAAGGAATGTAGATGCTATCACGCGTGGTACCTGCTTCATCAAAGACCACAACCCGCTCTTCGCCCAGCAATCGATTGACCAGTGTAGATTTTCCGACATTAGGCCGTCCCACCACAGCAATGCTAATTCCCTTCTCTTCTTCTGCAATATCTTCCTCTACAAAAGGAATAAGGCTATCAATCAGGGCTAATAACTCACGCACCCCTCTGCCATGTGCCGCAGAGATCTGAGTGGGTTCACCCAATGCTAATGCATAAAAATCAATCGTTGCGATGTCTGCATTCAGTCCATCAATCTTGTTGGCGACTAACACAATCGGTTTATTCAACTTTCTTAATGAATCTGCAATTGCCTGATCAGAGCTGTTCAAACCTTCCCGGGAATCCACTAAAAAGAATACAATATCGGCCTCTTCTAAGGCGATCTGTATCTGATGTTTGGCAAAACCGTCAATGCCTTCATTTTCATCTGAAATCCCCCCGGTATCGACCACCAGACAGTCACGTTCGCCTCGCTTTACGCGACCGTACTTACGATCTCGTGTCAGCCCTGGGTAATCAGCGACTAATGCTTCACGACTACGTGTCAGGTAGTTGAAAAGAGTGGATTTTCCTACATTGGGGCGCCCTACAAGGGCTATTACTGGTAACATTTAAAATAATCTTGCTTTTAAAGCGGTGAGTGTTCCATCTTTCGAATAAACATAGACAATACTATCAACCACCACCAAATTGGTATCAATACTTTCATCTGAAACTTTAATTCGTCCTAGCTGTCTTCCATCACTAACAGACAGCCAATGAATATAGCCATCATAGTCTCCGACGACAACATATTCTTCATAGGCAACAGGTGAAGTGAGCCTTCTATTGTTTAATGCATCCTGTTTCCAAAGTGCTCTGCCATTGCGTTGGTCTAACTGCCAGACATGACTTTCTGTATCACTCACGTATAAATAACGCCAGTCATAACTCAGGCCGGAAAATGAAGAGACATCTTCATTACGCCATAATACATCACCATCGACTTCAAGCACGGCTGATGTTCCACCCTTAAAACTGGAAATAAAGATAACGCCATCCGTTTCAACCGGATCGACATCCAGATCAACCAACCTTTCTATTTCCGAACGCCCACTGGGTATAACAATACTGGTTTCCCAGCTATTTTTTCCATCGATTAAGCGTAAAGCAATCATTTTTCCATTGGCATAACCGGCAATAACATTGCCTTCTACTATAATCGGTGATCCTGTTCCCCTGATGCTTAATGCCGGAACACTACGCTCAAACATCCAGAGTTCTGAACCATCCTTTTCACTTAACGCAAGCACTTTGCCATCTGTGGTACGAATAATGACAATTTCATCAGCAATAACGGGAGTAGATAAAATTTCACTGGAGGCAGTGGCTTCCCATTTCTTTTCGCCTGTATCGAGATCGAAAGCAATAACCTCTGCATTGCTAGTCCCTAGCACAACGGTATTGTCCCCAATACCCGGCCCTGCAGAAAAACGAAAATCTGTATTCGTTTCCCAAACTAAATCACCTGTTTTTACATTTCTGGACTGCACTAAACCATTTCTTTCTGCGGCAAGAATCTTTCCGTAACTCACCATCATGACCAGATTTATAAATTGATTATCGGTGCCTACACCTATGCTGTCGTCCCAGAGCACATCAATTTCAATTTCCGCTTCATACTCAACAAGTGTTGCCGGAGGCTCTTGATTATCTTCCCCTCCCAGAAAATAACTGCTGACGCCTGAGATCAACTCAGTCCCTGTTTTTAGGGCTGCACAGCCTGGAAGTAGCAAAGCCAGTAAACTGGCCAAAACAAGGGAAGTAAAATGTGTTTTAGTGCTTATCATCAATTTTATCGTATGATTGATCGCCATGCTGTGATTTAACTCTTTAGATATCCAGCACTGGATATGCTTATTTTTTATTCTTTAATCAAACCGGCTGCAGGATCTCTATTAATGATTCTAACCGGGGCAATATCATCCATTTTAAACTGTAATAACGGGGACTTTGCACCGGTTCTGATCGCACTCAGATAAGCCGTACGCGCTTCGCCCAGGCGGTCTAGAGCCACATAAAGATCACCGGTCAGTTCATCATAACTTGCTGAAAACCCTGATGCCGTCGCTTGGTCCACTTCTGAAATCAATTGCAAACCTTGTTCATTCTCACCGTTAGCCTGTAATATTTTAATCAATCTTATTCTGGCTATATTTCTTAATTCTACTGAACGGGCTTCGATCATTAACTGCTCTAAAATGTTTTTTGCAGCTTCCAGATCACCCTGCTGAACCTTGGATTTAGCCAGTAATAAACGACTAAACGTAGCATACGTCGAAGTCGCATCCTGCTCCATAATACGTTCAGTAATTTTTTCAGCGGAGTCCTGTTTTTTGTCATTGATGCTGATCCATAGCTCATCAAATAATGATGATACCTGAATTGCTTTTTCTTTTTGTTGCCCTTGCCAATAGTTCATCCCGGTGACGACCAATATGCCAGCAATAATACCAATGATTGCTGTAATACCGTTTGCTTTCCACCATCTTTTTATTGCAGCTACCTGTTCTTCTTCAGTATCGTAAATTTCCACTTTGTTTTCTCTAATGATTTATTAATGTATTGGTTTTTAACTGTACCTCAAGAGGTGATTCAAAGTAAAAAGCACAGGCGGAGAAACTTATAATCTTCCCATGTCTTCTTAAGCTGCACACCAAAGTCCACCTTACGCTATTGCATAGCTCTTCAGTTTTATCAGTAACCCTGAATTATACTGTCATTTCCATATAAGATTAAAGGGATTCTATGAAAAAATGAATCGCTTCATTAATACTGATATTCATTTGCTCTTTATTTGTTCTTAGCGGTTTTATACTAACCTCGCCACGACTTAACTCATCCTCAGCTAAAATAATCGCATATTCAGCACCGCTTTTATCGGCCTTTTTAAACTGGCTTTTAAAACTACCGCCTGCACAGTTCACCTGTAATTTAATGCCTTGCACTTCATTTCTGATTTTTTCAGCTAATCGCAGACCTTCTTCTTCAGCGGCTGTACCTACGCGAATCATGTAGACATCAACCGTGCGCGCTATAGGCAAGCTATCTAATTGCTCCAGTAGCAATAACAACCGTTCCATTCCCATGGCAAAACCAATTGCATGATTAGCTTTGCCACCTAATTGTTCAATTAAACCATCATAGCGGCCACCAGCACATACAGTACCTTGTGCGCCCAAGTCATTAGTCACCCATTCGAATACCGTTTTGCCATAATAATCCAGCCCCCTGACCAGTCGGGTATTTATCTCATAACTCACACCCAGTTGATCCAAAGTGCGGGTTAATGTCTGAAAATGCTGCAGACTATCTTCCCCCAGTGAATCCATCAACTCAGGTGCATCACTGATCAGCGAGTGCATGTCTTTATTCTTGCTATCAAGAATTCTCAAGGGATTCGTTTCAAGGCGGCGTAAGCTATCTTCATCTAAAGCAGCAATATGTTGCTTAAAATAAGCAACCAGTTTTTCCCTGTAAACCAACCTTTCCTGGGTTGTCCCCAGAGTATTGAGTTCTAATGTTAATCGCTCCCGAATACCAAACCGCTTCCACAGGCGATCCGTTAACACGATTAGCTCTGCATCAATATCCGGACCGGGCATGCCATAGGTTTCCACCCCCAATTGATGAAACTGTCGGTAGCGACCCTTTTGTGGTCGCTCATACCTGAACATAGGACCACAATACCAGAGCCTGTGCACCTGATTATGTAATAATCCATGTTCAAGACATGCTCTCAAACACCCTGCGGTACCTTCAGGCCTTAATGTTAATGAATCATTATTACGATCATTAAAGGTATACATTTCCTTTTCAACTATATCAGTGACTTCACCGATAGAGCGTTTAAACAGTTCTGTTTTTTCCACCGTAGGTAATCGAATTTCCTGATAACAATAACTAGAAAGTACTTCTCTGATAATGTTTTCAGCATATTGCCAACGCGGAGATTGTTCTGGCAGGATATCATGCATACCCCGAATAGCTTGAACAGACTGATTTTTCTTTGCCATTTGTAATGATTTTAATTATTTATTTAGTTGCCACTGTCATGGCCTAAGCCAAGAAAATTGATATGGAGTGTTACTACTGAAACGAAGCCTCTCTTTTACCACCGATGTACTCAGCTGAGCATCGCTTGAACAATCAGACGCTGCTTAGCGCTCTCCAGAAGATAAGGACTAACACACTCAACTTCCAAGACTATTCGTACACATTGCTGGCTTAAAAATGAGAAACCGTCACTTCTTGCTAAAAAAATTAATACAGTTTTATTGCTGTTTTTAGCTGCTGAGCTTCGCTGGATGCCGGGAAAAAACCAAACAACCTTTCCCTGTACTGTTCAACCAGTGCTTTATTACCCAGTCCCCGTTCTGTTTGTACGGCATACCATAAAGTTTCAGAGGTATGCTTAGCTACGCCAAGATATCGCTCCAAAAAAGCGCGTGCAGATAAAAACTGGCCTTTGTTATAACTGATCCTCTGCATTTCTGCCAAAGCAGGGGCATATCGCGTATTTTTTTGTAAAGCCAGCCTAAAATTTGTTTCTGCCAAAGCGGGTTTAGCATTTTTTAATTCACAACGTCCTATATTAGTATATGCAAACCACTTTCTATTATTAAGAGGCATCGCTAGCGCTTGTTTTAGCAGCCGAATGCCCTCCAGGTATTTCCCACTTTCACACAAGAAACGCCCATAATTATTTTTAATACGGAAATCATCCGCATTGATCTTCACCGCTTTTTTATAATGCTGTCCCGCTGCGGTATTTTGCTGCAAACGCTCATGCATAACCCCCAACGCATTCTGTAATTCTGCATCTTCCGGATTAAAACTTAAGGCAATATTCAGTTTTTCCTGGGCTATCTTCAGCATATTCATTTCCAGATACCGAACCCCCATCTGTAAATACAAATTTGCCTTTTCCTCATCGGACATGGATCGCGACATTTTTTCTGGCGCAACACAGGCATTGAGCAAAAGACACATCACAGCCAGGATTAAGCCATTAAATTTCTTTTTAACCTGCACGCGATGATCCCATTTGCTGTAATTTTAAATGCCTTCGACTTTTATCTTTTACTTTGCCCACCAGTTGTCCACACGCGGCATCAATATCATCGCCCCGCGTTTTTCGTATCGTGGTGATAATACCGCCCTTATACAGGATATCTTTAAACCGGATAATGACAGGCCGAGATGAACAAAGATAAGAAGAATCAGGAAAGGGATTAAAGGGAATCAGGTTTATTTTAGCCGGCACATCCTTTAATAATTTAAGTAATGCTCTGGCATCATGAACGCTATCATTAATACCTGCTAACATGACATATTCAAAAGTTATATGTTTTCTCGGTCCTTTATTTGCGTAATCTTTACACGCTGCCATCAATTGTTCTAAAGGATACTTCTGGTTGATAGGCACCAACTCATCTCTTAATGCATCATTAGCGGCATGTAATGAAACCGCCATACTGACATCACACACGGCATGCAATCTATTCATGGCCGGAACAACACCCGATGTACTTAGTGTGACTCGCCGCTTGGATAAGCCAAAAGTAAAGTCATCCATCATCAGATTCATGGCTGCCACGACATTGTCAAAGTTCAGCAAGGGTTCTCCCATGCCCATCATTACCACATTGGTAATTCTCCGGTTTTCGCCCAACCGTTTTTGCGCAACATAAAGCTGTCCAATAATTTCTGCCACAGACAGGTTTCTGTTAAACCCTTGCTGGGCTGTTGAACAGAATGTACAGGCTAAAGCGCAACCAATTTGGGATGACACACATAAGGTGCCGCGTTTTTCTTCAGGAATAAAAACACTTTCAATTCGGTTACCGAGTCCCATTTCCACCACCCACTTAGTGGTACCATCGGAGGCGACCTGTTCAATTAAGATTTCAGGGGCGGTAATCGTACAATGTTCTGTTAAATAAGTCCGTAATGACTTGCTCAGATTAGTCATCTGCGCAAAATCAGTCACATCTTCCTGGTATATCCATTTTAGCAACTGAGTGGCTCGAAACGGTTTTTCACCCATCGCTACAAAAAAGTCCGCAAGACCTTTTCTGTCAAAATTCAATAGATTCACGGGTTCTTGTTCAGGAGTTTGCATCGTTAGCAACTAGTGTAATAACTTTGATTTGTTGAGTCAGACAAGGAATGTATACCCAATCACTTATATCTAAGTGATGTTTTGAGCCCTCTCCAGAAGAAGATGGCAGAAGTTGCAATAAATAAGCACTCTTTTTCAATACCCTTGTTTATCTCTATTATAAAGAATAATGAATGATATGCTTAATAATTTCCCTCTCCCTCAGATTTCCCTCTCAAGAGGAAGAGGTTAAATAATCAGTAACCACACACTGCGCTTTTGACAAGAATATAAACTGTTGATTTATCAGACTATATTATCACGCAGTGCATAGATACAAACATGCTTATGTTACTGAAATATATCAGCGAATACGTTCACACAGCTCTTCGTCGGAAAAGAAGTATGAAATTTCGCGTGCCGCTGATTCAACAGCATCCGAACCATGCACCGCATTCTCATCAATACTTTCAGCAAAATCAGCACGTATAGTACCTGCATCCGCTTCTTTAGGGTTAGTCGCCCCCATAAGATCACGGTTTTTTAATACCGCACCTTCACCTTCCAGCACCTGAACAACAACAGGACCGGAAATCATAAAAGCAACTAAGTCATTAAAAAAAGGACGTTCTTTATGTTCTGCATAAAAACCCTCTGCTTTTTCCTTGGATAATTGCTGCATTTTAGAAGCAACAACACGCAAACCATTTTTTTCGAAACGGCCTACGATTTCGCCAATCACGTTTTTTGCAACAGCATCAGGTTTAATAATTGAAAAAGTACGTTCTATCGCCATAGTTTTTAAAACTCCAGTTTTTTATAAAAAATTTGTGTCAGAGCAGAGAAAAGAACAAAATTTTCTTTTCTCTATTACTCTTAAATCTTGCGCCTTAAAGCCTTCCTCAAGTCTTAAGGCAAATAATCAATATCGCTCCCTTCAACAACGGGAATGATTAAGTCTTCTTGGGTTATACCCAATGCCAGTACAATGGGGCTGGCCACATAGATTGATGAATAAGTGCCTATACCTACCCCTATTAACAAGGCGATTGCAAAGTTATGGATGATCTCTCCACCTAACAAAGCCAGCGCCAATAATACTAATGCCGTGGTAATAGAAGTCATTAATGTTCGACTCAATGTCTGGTTGAGCGACACATTCATAATATTCTGAGGATCGTCTTTTCTTAAGGTTCTAAAGTTCTCTCTGATTCTGTCGTAAACCACGATAGTATCGTTTAACGAATAACCGATAACGGCTAATACAGCAGCCAGAACCGTTAAATCAAATTCCATTTGTAGAACCGAAAAAAAGCCCAGCGTAATAATGACATCATGTACTAATGCCGCTACCGACCCTAAAGAAAATTTATATTCAAAACGCCAGGCAATATAGAGCAAAATACCAAACATGGCATAAAGCAAGGCCAAGCCACCGTCTTCAGTTAGCTCATCACCAACTTGCGGCCCTACAAACTCTACACGTCGTATCGTCGCAGGTTCACTGCTATTCGCATTCACCACTTGTAATATTTTACTGCTGAGCGCGGCATTACTCACGCCTTCGCGGGGTTTTATACGAATCAGAACATCTTTAGTCGTACCGAAATTTTGTACCGTGGCATCAGCAAATCCATCTTTATCCAGCGCAGCACGTAATACCGTTAAATCGGCAGCCTGTTGATACCCAACTTCAACTAATGTGCCTCCAGTGAAATCAATACCTAACTTCATCCCATTTACCACGAATGAAGTTATCGACACCACAATCAATAAACTGGAAAAAACCAGAGCAATTTTACGTTTACCTAAAAAATCAATATTTTGTTTAAACATTTCTTGTTTTCCTATTACACGGACAATTTGTCAACGTGACGGTTTCCATAAAACCAGTTAATTAACATACGTGTTCCCCAAATGGCTGTAAACAGGGAAACCAGAATGCCTATTGATAAAGTCACGGCAAAACCTTTGATCGGCCCTGTGCCGAAACCGAATAGCACCAAAGCCACCAACAGGGTCGTAATATTCGCATCAAGAATCGTCACAAAGGCCTTTTCATAACCGGTAAATATACTGGACTGCGGTGTATTACCTATTTTAATTTCTTCTTTAATCCTTTCAAAAATCAATACATTGGCATCAACCGCCATACCCACTGTCAATACAATACCGGCAATACCCGGCAAGGTCAGTGTGGCTTGTAATAACGATAACACTGCAACAATCACAATCAGGTTAAAGGCCAAGGCTATATTGGCTACCAAGCCAAATACTTTGTAATACACGGCCATAAACACCAACACTAGAGCAAAACCAACAACAACCGACATCAGCCCTTTATTTATATTATCCTGACCCAGACTCGGTCCTACAGTACGCTCTTCAACAATATCCACAGGGGCAGCCAAGGCACCAGCTCTTAACATCAAGGCAAGATTACGTGCTTCCTGAGGATTATCCAGACCTGTTGTTTGGAACCGTTTACTAAAAGAATCGCGAATAGTCGCCACACTGATCACTTTCTCTATTTTTTCTTTATGTCGGATTTTTTTACCCTTAACCCACCGTATTTCAGATTTATATTCAACAAACACCACCGCCATCGGTTTGCCAATATTCTTGTGGGTCATGTCTCCCATTTTTTTGGCACCTACCCCGTTCAAGGTAATAAATACCGCCGATGAGCCTTGTTGGTCGAATCCTGAAGACGCATCAACCACTTGGTCACCCGTCACGATGACACGCCGCTTTAATAAAATAGGTGAGCCATCTTTTTCATAATAAAGACGTGAACCAATCGGCGTACGACCATCCACTGCTCTTTGCACATCATGCTCAACATCAACCAGACGATATTCCAGAGTGGCTGTCTTGCCCAGAATATTTTTAGCTTCTGTAGTATCCTGAATGCCCGGCAACTGAACCACAATACGGGAATCACCTTGTTGTTGTACAACAGGCTCTGCAACCCCTATTTCATTGACCCTGTTACGTAGCGTTGTCATGTTTTGAGCCAAAGCAAACTTTTTGATTTCAGCCTGTTCATTTTCAGAAATACTAACCAACAGCACTGTCGACTCATCCGTTTCTCGCACCGTAAGTTCGCGAAAATCTTCGTCCAGAATATCCATTGTGGCTTGTTTAGTTTCTTCTGTTTTCAGCTTTATCTTAATCGTACCATTCTCTTTTGAAATAGATTGGTATCTGATTTTGGCCGCCCTTAATGCAGAACGAATGTCACTGTTATAGCGATCCTCTGCTTGTTTGATGGCGGCATCCATATCCACTTCCAGCAAAAAATGTACTCCACCGCGAAGATCAAGCCCCAAATACATTGGACTTGCGCCTAAAGCACGTAACCAATCCGGTGTTGCAGGTGCTAAATTCAAAGCCACGGTAATATTTCGACCGACACTCTCTCTTAAAAAGTCTGCAGCTTTTAATTGGTCAGTCGTATTAAAAAACCGGGCAAGTATCTTACCGTCTTCAAACTCAAATGCTTTTATTTTTAGTTGGGTAGATTCAAGACTCGCTTCAATTTCATCTGCTTTAGTTTGTTGCAGCTTTTTTGTTGTTGAAGACGATAATTGAACGGAGGGGTCATTACCATATAAATTAGGTAATGCGTAGATAACTCCAACTACCAAGACAATCAGAATTATAAAGTTTTTCCAAAGAGGGAAACGGTTTTGCATTTTCTTTCCAGCGTTTAAACAACAAAACCCAAT
>JAPYOW010000033.1:20159-22382 GCA_029937975.1 Methylococcaceae bacterium
TTTATTTCTTTATTTTTTTACTCACTGTTTTGTAAGTACCTTTAGGCATCATGCTAGAAATAGCATGGCGCTGAACATAAACAAAGGAATTCTCACTAACCTCAAGTTTTACAAAATTCTCATCAACTTCAATAACTTTTCCTAAAACACCACCACTAGTCACCACCTCGGTGCCTTTTGACAGGGCTGATAACATTTGTTTTTGTTCCTTGGCTTTTTTAGCCTGGGGACGAATAAACAAAAAATAAAAGAATGCCAAAATTGCTAATGGAAACAGTAAACCTTCAATACCTGGAGATGTTCCAGCTGGAGCAGCTTGAGCCGCTGCATCAGATATAAAAAAACTCATTATTTGCCTCTGTTATTATTATAAATATCCGAGCCAGACAGAAACGAAGCAACAATATTAATGTTACACCCATCATCATGTCCCAGATTAAAACGCGCCATTATGACACATTCGGTACAGGTTTACTGCGCAACTGATAAAATTTATTAATAAAATCATCAAATTTGCTGTTTTCAATAGCTTCACGCATATTTTCCATCAGCTGCAAGTAATAATACAGATTATGAATGGTATTTAATCTGGGTCCCAGCATCTCTTTACATTTATCCAAGTGGCGTAAATAGGCTCGGGAATAGTTCTGACAGGTATAACAAGCACAATCCTCATCCAGCGGACGCGTATCCAGTGCATACTGACTGTTTCTGATTTTAATTACACCTGTACGGGTAAATAAATGACCATTTCTGGCATTCCGCGTGGGCATCACACAATCAAACATATCGATACCGCGCCTGACCGCTTCCACCAGATCTTCCGGTGTACCTACCCCCATTAAATACCGGGGCTTATCGACCGGCATCTTGCGATGCACAACATCCAGCGCCCTCATCATCTCATCTTTAGGCTCTCCCACGGACAAGCCACCAATGGCATAGCCATCAAAGCCAATATCTACCAGGCCATCGATAGATTCTTGCCGTAACTGTTCATACATCCCGCCTTGCACAATACCAAATAGTGCAGCAGTATTATCGCCATGTGCTTGCTTGCTTCGCTGTGCCCAGCGTAAAGACAGGCGCATTGAATCTGCTGCCTCCTGAACCGTAGCGGGATAAGGCGTGCATTCGTCAAAAATCATTACGATATCAGAACCTAAATCACGCTGAACCTGCATAGATTCTTCAGGCCCCATAAAAATCTTTCCACCATTGACAGGTGATTTAAAGGTCACCCCTTCTTCTGTGATTTTTCGCATGGCCCCTAGACTAAAGACCTGAAATCCGCCAGAATCGGTCAGAATAGGTTTTTCCCAATGCATAAAATCATGTAAGCCACCATGCGCCTTCACAACCTCCATCCCCGGACGCAACATTAAATGAAATGTATTACCTAAAATAATTTGTGCACCGAAACCGGTTAATTCTTCAGGCGTCAGTGATTTAACCGAGCCATAGGTACCTACCGGCATAAAAATAGGTGTTTCAATAGTGCCACGAGTGAACTTTAGTTGTCCTCTGCGCGCATAGCCATCAGTATTTTTTAGTTTAAATTCCATTAATATCAAAAATATTGTTTAATCCGAGCTACTCATCAACAGGATCAATAGCTATAACAGGTAAATAGTCAAAAAGGTTTAGCCACAAGCAATTCAGAGATTGAATGTAGCAATGCTGTCGCAGCAATGAGCAGGTCACCCCGGGGTCAACTGATCCCCTTCTGCAGACTAGCGTCTACTTCAGCCCAGTCAATGACATCACTTGCTGCAGATCATCAATATGCAATAGCGGGCTCATCCCCACCTCTTATATCCAATGACCTTTGGCCATTATATCATGCGGCAATTGATACGCTTAAACTCGATCAACAAGGATACCCGCGGTGCTGTTATGACCGATAAGTCAGACATCAACCCGGAAATCTGACGCACAAGGCAATCAGCATACTAGACCAGTCTCTCTGACCAACTATCACACATTGTCAATCCACACATTTACCTGCGCCTTCCGAACAAGCCCAGCACGCTAGAGACTGATAAAAGGCGTTAGGTTTTTATGCTGTATAACATCCACCCCTGATCCTCTAAAATAGAAAAAACGGTTAATCATAAACACACCCGCAAGCCACTTCCCGACCGACATCACCAGACAACATAAACAGCAGAAATTCAAGCGCCAGCCGCTGCAATGTAGCCGCTCCGCTGCTTATGTAATTTA
>JAPYOW010000103.1 GCA_029937975.1 Methylococcaceae bacterium
TTCTACAGCAATACAGACTTTCGTCAACCGCTAATTTCTACCCGGGCAAACTTTCCTTAAACCCCATTCCATGAAGACTTGCATAGACACCATTCAACCCAATTAAATCTTTATGCCTTCCTCTTTCTATTATTTCTCCATTATCCATCACAAGAATCATATCCGCCTTTTCAACTGTTGACAGTCTATGTGCAATTATCAGTGTAGTTCTATTTTTAAGCGCACCATCCAATGCAGCTTGAATGTATCGCTCTGATTCTGTGTCTAATGCTGATGTCGCTTCGTCCATTATTAATATAGGTGCGTCTTTTAAAAGTGCTCTTGCAATTGCAATCCTTTGCCGCTGCCCTCCCGATAGCTTCGCTCCATTCTCTCCAATTTCTGCATCATAACACCCTGGAATGTTTTCTATAAACTCATGTGCATAAGCGGCTTTTGCTGCTCTAATCACTTTATTTCTACTCTCACCTGAGCTCGCTCCATATCTAATATTACTTTCTACCGAACCACCAAACAATATTACATTTTGAGAGACCATTGCTATTTGCTTTCTTAGGTTTTCAAGCTTAAATTCTCTAATGTCTACTCCATCTATAAGTATACTTCCACTACTATACTCATAAAAACGTGGTAATAAATTTACTAAAGAGGTTTTCCCTCCCCCTGAAAGCCCAACCAATGCAACTGTCTCTCCTGCATTTATTTTAAAATCAATTCCCTTCAATACCTTCCCGCCAATAGAATAACCAAAATTGACATCCTTAAATTCGATTTCCCCCTTCACCCTTCCTATTTCATAATCGCCTTCATCCTTTTCTACTCCTTCATCCAAAACCTCAAACAAAGTTTCTGCAGCAGCAACACCTCTTTGAATATCTGCATGAGCATCACTCAACTGCCTTACTGGCTTAGGCAATAAGAAAGCAGCTGTTAAATAAGCAACAAACTCTCCTGCCCCGACATCCTTCATCATTAATAGAGCAAGATACATTAATGCTGCCAATGCCAATGAAACAATAAACTGGATTAAAGGGTTATTAATTGATACCGTCGTTATTAGTTTTAAATTTTGCCGCCTATTATCCAAGCTACTTGTTTCAAACCTATTCCGTTCATATTCCTCTCCGCCAAAACTTCTTACAGTTTTATGCCCCACCACAACCTCAGATGCAATTTGAGTCATATCTCCTACGCTATCCTGCATCCGCTTACTTAATTTCTTTAAACGCTTACTAACATAGCTCACCATCACTGCTATTATTGGTGCAATCACAAGAAAAACCAACGATAACTGCCAATTAATATACGTCAAATATCCCAACAACCCCAATGCAGTCAACCCTTCCCTAACATATGCCCTTACCGAGTTAGTTGTCGCCCTTGTTACCTCTCCAACATTATGTGTGATCCGTGACAACATATGCCCGCTGTTATGCGCATCAAAATAACTTGTTGGTAAAGTGGTATATTTGTTAAAAATTTCACACCTTAGCTGGTGGATCACATTTCCTGATATTCTCGCTAAAAAATAGTTCCCCAAAAAAGAGCCAACTCCCCGAATAAAAAACAAACCAATAAATAATAGAGGCAAGTAAAGCATTCCCTCTTTTCCTACCGAATTTAAAGTATCAATAATATGCTCAATCAACATTGCAAATAGTGGTTGCGTCCCAGCATATAACCCATAGCCAACAAAACTCACTAAAAATAATGGCCAATGTATTACTACATATGCTGCTAAACGCTGATATATACCAACCTTTTTTATTCCTACAGTTGTTTTTTTATTTCTATCCATACCAATAAATAACGAAATAAAAACCACTGATAAAATGGCCGTTTCATGATGAAAAGTTGTATTTGCCCACCCAGCTATCAAATTTATTAAAATTACATTTAAAGCTGCCAGCTTAATACCAGAACTAACTCCTGCTACTGTTTTTCTTTGCCTATAAAGTAGATAACCCAACCAGAGCCAATAAGCTAGAAATACAGAACCAAGTAATACACCACCAGATACTAAATATGTGTAGAAAATATTATGTGCGTGAGAAAAAGGCAGGTACTGGCTAGAGTCAACAACACCCTTATCTTTAACAATGGCCTGCTCGACATCTTTTATTTCAAGCCGAGAAAAATTACCAAAACCAACTCCTAAAACGGGGTTTGATCGAAATGCATAATACGCAAACCTTCTAATTTTAGCTCTAGGGCTGTCAGTCTGCGAATGAGCTGCCGCCCATGCCTGATGTTTATTCCATACTTCAGGGGGGGATACATAGCAAAAAGACAGTATTATCAATATTACAACCATCACTCCCGCAAAGCACTTAACACTTCTTTTTTGGATTAACCAAGCAGCTATGGTTACAACTGATACAACAACAAGAACTCCAGCTGCAGCTCTACTATGAGTGTCAAACACCCCCCAAATAAAAAAAAGTGAACACAGAACATAGAAAGCAATCAACTTTTTATTAAAATATTTCAAAAAAGATATAATTACTGCAAAATTTAATACTACATATAATGCACTATGATTCACATGCCCCACTGAATTTAGTTCAATACAGCTCCCTCCTGAAGGGCACTTCGTATATGAAAATAATAACGCCAGTACTGTTGCTATTGTTGTAACAAGCAATATATTCTTTACTTGCTCTACTTTAAAGCTGCTTCTTGAGACAACCCAGCCTATTGTTATATATCGAAATATATCACTAAAACCACCAGATGAATAATCATGACTGACTTTGGCGTTAATAGATACCATGGCGATGGAGATCAACCAAAAAAGAAATATACTATCAATCACCTTCCAGGGCCCACCCCAATCAGATTTTTCCCAAGATTTACCAAGCCACGACACTAATAATAAAACAAAAAACACCGTCTTTGGAAACTCAAATAAAGGTAAAGTCGCCATCAACCCCAATAAAGAGATATACACCCAGTCAAAAGCCTTCATTATTTCCACAACCCGTTTAAAACATTTAAAGTCTGTCTCACATTTTCTTCCATACTAAACTTACTAGCTAACTTTAGATTATCGGCTTTTACCTTACCTAGTTCATTGTCATCACTCAGTAACTTAATAATATTTTTAAGCACTGACTTATCATTAGGATGATCCATAATAAATTCATCTTTCAATATTTCACTTGCTCCATTTTGGCGAGTGGTAAATACAACTGTTTTGTAACTCATAGCTTCTAAAATCACATTAGAAAATGGCTCATAGCTTGTTGGTAAAATAAATATATCACTAACGGTATAAAAATAACCCACATCTAATCGAGCCCCTGTAAAAATCACCTTATTTAAAACTCCTAGCTTGTCGGCAATTTTTATATAGTGCTTGATATTCTTTTCTTTTCCCACAACAAATGCTTTAAAGTCCAAATCTCCCAGCTCTGCAAGCATATATAAAAAAGGTTCAACGCCTTTCCTCTTAAACCCGCTCCCCACGTATAAGATTATCTTGTCTTTTTTACAAATACCAAATTCGCCAGACATAGCTTTATATGCAATATCCTGATTTATTTCACTGACATTAACACCATTATAAATGACATCTATTTTTTCTGGCTCCACCTTATATTCATTTATTATTTGGCTTTTAATCATTTTTGAATTTGCAATAATTTTTTTTGCGTTATTGAAGCACCGCCTTTCTAAATACAAATACACTTTATGTAAAGGATTCAGCTTTGACTTTCCAGCCCCCCTTAAAAAGACTTTATGAACGCCATCCCCAGCCCTATAAACATCTGGACAAGATATCCTTTCAAGTGAAAAATAAAATCGATCCCCTTTTTTCCTACACACAGAGCAATTAAAAAGAACCACCCTCAACCAGGAAGGGAGATACTTAGGTGCTCTTGAATGAAGGACTTCACACTTAATACCTTTTTCCAACAAAGCATTTACCAATCGAGATAAATAAACTTCCGCACCTCCTGTTTTTGAAGTATTTGCCCGAATAAAATATATTTTTTTCAT
>JAPYOW010000104.1:0-2434 GCA_029937975.1 Methylococcaceae bacterium
CTCCCTATTTTTTGTGCTACATATCCCCCTTATAGCGTGGTTTTTTAATTGAGATTGAGCTTCATCTGCTGTTCGTCCTGAAGACCCCAACAATGTCCAGCAAGCGCAGGGAAATATGCCCTTTCAAGCTGTACGATAGTAGGTGAGGACAGTTAAAACGTAATCCCGACAGTGGTCGAGTCGGGTAGGCGTTTTGACCATACGGTTATTACATGGTGTCATAGTGGACGCAGAGCTTGAAGCCTTATGAATTGCTACGCGATGGCACGCTCGTTAGTAGCTAAAACTTAACAACTTTGATTATGTCATAATACATGCATATTGAAGAGCAAATGGCGTACTTTCCGGGTTCCTGTTTTTTTTGTTGAGGCAAAAGCACGCTTAATATTAGTCGAAAAGAACAAATAATATTTGTTCTAGTAGAAAATAATTATGTCTAAAAACCGTGTACTCATTGTAGATGATGATCAAAGCATATGTCGCCTCATCGCCCGCATGTCAGATCAGCAAGGTGTAGACTCTGTCATCGTTAATCATGCAGAATTTGTTGAGTCGACGTATCTCGATTATCAACCGACGCTGATCGTTATGGACATGAAAATGCCCATGCTTGATGGTGTAGAGTTACTTCGTATGCTGGAAAAACAAAGTTGCAAAGCAGCCATTATTCTTATCAGTGGTATCGATAAAAGTGTACTTCAGACTACCGCGCATCTTGGCGAGTCCATGGGCTTGAATATAGCGGGGGTTTTAACAAAACCCATGGATATAGAGCGGATGAAAATCCTGCTTGCGCAGCAATATGAACCGATAACACCCGGGAATACGCAAACTATCAAGGTGACTGAAGATGAATTAGCTCAGGCCATCAGACACAACGAGTTAGTGGTGTGTTATCAACCTCAGGTTTATCTTGAAACAGGCGAGTTAATTGCAGCAGAAGCATTGGTTAGGTGGCAGCACCCGGAACATGGTTTGCTATTTCCTGATACGTTTATTACGATGGCAGAGAATCGGCCAGAACTGATAAAGGCGCTCACTTACAAGGTATTAGAAACGGTTTTAAAAGAGGATGTCGAACGCAGGGCACGCGGTGTTAACTTACATTTTTCGGTTAATTTATCGGCAGTTTTATTAAATGACCTGCTACTGCCTGATAAAATTGAAGCATTATTGGCCCGCTATCAGTTCGGGACAGAACGCTTACTGCTGGAAATCACTGAAAACAAGGTGATACAAAATCCGGCTTTAACCATGGATATTTTATTGCGTTTACGCCTAAAAAACATCAGATTATCCATTGATGATTTCGGTACTGGGTTCTCATCACTGGTGCAGCTTTATCATATGCCTTTTAATGAACTCAAGATTGATAAATCGTTTATCATGAAAGTTATGTCAGATGAAGAAGCCGCTTCGATTTCTCGTATCACAACGGATTTGGGCCACAGCCTGGGACTTAAAGTGGTCGCCGAAGGAATTGATGATCAACCGTGTTTTGACTGGCTGAAAAAGATAGGTTGTGATATCGGTCAGGGCGATTTTATCAGCACACCGCTGAAGGGTGCAGATTTTTTAGCATGGGTAGAAAAACATCATTTTCCCACCTCTTGATCACCCTTGCCAGGCATGAGACGTGATATAGTTTGACATAAAATTCATCGGATGAAGTCAGTCTCTAAATTCCGCTACTGTCTTCCCGGGGATGATAATCCGAGGTGGGCGAGACTGACTAAAATTTTATCCCGGCTGGCGGTTCTTTCAGCTTAATCACACACGTTGCTGCACATTGAATGACACTCACAATTGGTAAATTAGCTAAACAAGCCAATGTAACCATTGAAACTATCCGGTACTATCAACGTATAGGGTTGCTTAATGAGCCCATAAAACCGGCGACGGGTTTTCGGCTATACCCGTCAGCAGCGATTGCCAGAATACAATTTATAAAACGTGCTCAGCGATCCGGGTTTAGCTTAAAAGAAATCTCAGAATTATTATCTCTGGAGAGTGGGCATTGCACGGATGTAAGACATATAGCCGAACAGAAACGGCAGCAGATTGACAACCAGATAAAACACTTAACGGCTTTGCGGAATGTATTGGATGGTTTAGTGAAGGGCTGTCAAACTGAGCCATTTTCTGAACGTTGTGGTCTCATTGATGCGCTTTCAAAACAGCCATCCCAAAGCCCCGGTTCATCCAGTAAACCTATTAAATCTTCTTGAGCTCATTACTAAAAATCTCCGGGCTAAATCACCGCACAGTTCCTGACTGTATTTAAGTGCGATAGAGAGTCATTTTATGTTGATAAAAATGATTGAAAATGCTTCAATAAACAGATTGTAGCTGTAGGCTGTTTTTTAATTTTTTTGGGGGGTTTGTCACTGCCCTGCAAAACGAGCTATCTGGCTTTATGCTGTGTATCAATAGG
>JAPYOW010000104.1:2534-3952 GCA_029937975.1 Methylococcaceae bacterium
GAGTTGAAATATGGTCGACAGATCCTTGTGAGTCTTTTGCATTTAGCATTTCGGCAGGGTATAACTTGAGTTGATCTTTTGACGGTATAATAATACAGGCGTCATTATGCCAAACAGCAGACCTTGTTATCATGTTTAACCGGGTTATTTGTTGTTTTATCCCAGCCTGCGATGCACAAATAAAAAATTTAAGTATAACTCGATGACTAAAGCCGATTCTATTCAACCTGCTTCAAAGGCTGTCAGTGCCTCACCAACAGACCGCGATCCTGAACAACAGGGTATGCAGGTATTAATTATTGATGATGAACTGGAAATTGTTGAAGAAATAGCTGAAAAACTGGAATGGAATGGGTTTTGTTGTTTGACAGAGACGGATGCGAAAACAGGATTAGAAGTGTTTTTTTCTAATCCTGAGATAGCTATTCTTATTACTGATATTCGAATGCCTGGCATTGATGGTCTACAACTGTGTCAAAGGATCAAAGATAAATCGGTAGGCCGTAATTATCAGTTATTAGTCATGACCGGGCATGCAGGAATGAATGAGGCCATTGATGCCTTAAAAATAGGTGTGCTGGATTTTTTAATTAAACCTATCAAGCCAGACTCATTAGTTTATGCTGTTAAACGAGCAGAAAAACATATTAATTTATATGCATTGGAACAAACATTTTATAAACAGTTAAATGAGCGGGTAATCGCTAAAACAAAAAGTCTTCATTTAATAACACAACAACTGGATGTTACCAATCTGAAATTAAGGCATGCCAATCAGGTAAAAGATGAATTCATGGCAATGATGAGCCATGAATTTAAGACGCCTTTGAATCAAATTGTTGGATTAACTGAAATTCTGTATGACAAGGTTACTGATCCACTGCATCGTCAATACCTTGACAATATTAAGGATGCAGGATTGCGTTTGACAGATATGGTTAATGGTATTCTTGATATGATTTCGCTAGGGAGTCAAACAGCTCAGTTAACTAAAGTTGAGATAAGTGTTGACCAACTGGTCAATCAAGTGATTGAGGTTTACCGGAGTCAAGCGGTTCCATTACAAGTCTCAATACACGCTAACGATATCAAGGGACTGATGTTCAGAATTGATGAAAAATACTTATCAACAGCCCTAGGTCAACTGTTGTGTAATGCCATCGCGCATTCACCCATAGGGGGTGATGTGCACATCCTCACTAGCGTGGATGATAAGGTATTAAAGATATCTATTCATGATGATGGCATCGGCATGTCTGAGCAAGACCAGAAAAAAGCACTGAAACCGTTATCACAAGTGGATGGATCAGAAACAAGAGTGCATGGCGGTATTGGGCTGGGACTTTCTCTTGCAAAAGCGATTGTTGAGTTACATGACGGCGAACTGATAATTGATAGTATTGTGACATCAGGCACTT
>JAPYOW010000034.1:0-12613 GCA_029937975.1 Methylococcaceae bacterium
TGGTGGAGGCGGCGGGAATTGAACCCGCGTCCGCAAGCACTCCGCTTAAAGGTCTACATGCTTATCTCGCTCTTTTGATTTAGCTAATAGCTACCCGACGAGCCAAGAAAACTATCAGCGATTTCGATTGGGTTTAACGTTTTGGACTCCGAACTAAGTCCTTGCGCGATCTTATGTTAAGTGACTTCTGAATGTCCCGAAGGACTCTACACGCATAAGCACATATAGTCAGAAGAATGGTGCTGTGTTTAAGCAGCTAGAGCCATTGAGTAGTTTTCGTCATTTGCGAATACTTTAATTTCAGTAGATTTTACGTGGTGTACTGTCCACGGCATGCACTCCAAGTTTTGCTACCCACGTCGAAGCCAAGTCGCCCCCGTGTACTGCTATTTTACAAGATTTAATTAAATAATGTCATTATAGTTGTTGTTTATTTTGCGTCACCCCTGCTATCTTGCTACAGCCTTTGTTGTTAAGGCACTGTGATAGGCAATTTAATTAACCAGCATCCTGTCTAGCTGTTGGTTTGTTGGGTTTAAGGCGGATTTATCAGTTTCGTTATCACAGGCAACAATTATTTGATCAAGCGTTTCTACTCTTTGGGCATGTTGTTGTTTAAATGTGTTGAGGCCTTGTTTAACCTCTATATCTAACATTGCCATTGCTTCATTTAAGCCGTTGAATAAACCTTTGCTGGCTGCTTTTTCCAATGACGGTTGCATTTTTTTTCTAATAAAAAAGGGCAATAGCCAGCTGAGCAGAATGAGTAACCCACTGTGTATTGCAAAGTTGACGCCTAAAAAGGCTTCATTACTGATTGAGCTGTCATAGAAACCTTGAAACACTTGAAAGCCTACGATACTCATGGCCATGAAAGGCAATATAATTTCACAGATATGGGCTGTTTTTAGCAATGTCCTTTGCAAAGCATTGCCGGGGTGGATCAAGGCTTGTCGACAAGCCAGTTCTGTTTGTGTCTGAATAATTTTTTCGGCATGGTGACGGCAGCCCATTAATGTTTTTCTTATCGGAATGGTAGGGAGTCCGTGTTGATCCGCTGTTACGATCAGGTCATCCAGATAATCATTAAGTCGACTTTGCGCCCAATCATCCCAGATTTTTACATTTTTTTGTTGGACGTTTGTAATTGTTTCTGAATACTGCTTTGCAACTTGTTGCACTGGCCATTGAAAGCCCTGGCGTAATACTTTTTTAGTCTGTGACCAGCTGGTTTTTTGATATTCTGTAAGCAATGCAAATACCTGTTGCTGACCGAGTGTTTGTCTGCAGTCTTGTAATTTGTGTTTGAGTTGCAGTCTACGCTGCTGTAATCCTCTGGATTCCAGTTGATGAATGATTTTTTCTGTGGCGATAGCTTCAATGGCATGCTGTAATTGGGAAAATTCATCATCTATCTGTTCTGTGCAAACTGTTTTATAGATCAGAGGATCATGAAACCCTGCCTTTGATAACTGTTTCTTAAAATCCTCATATTGAGTCACTTCGCCTCTATCCCATTGATTGAGGACAAAAACCCAGGCATGACTTGCACCTTCGGCTAATAATAATTGCCAGGCTTTATTATCTCGATAGCGTTCTGGACTGACGACATAAATGAGTACGTCGATAAACGGTAGCCATTGTAAAACAATATCTTTATTTTTTAGCTCTGTGCTATCAAAATCGGGCATATCCATCCAGATGATATGTTGACTGGATACTTCGCTATGCGAGGATACCTTGATCTGCTGGACGGGGAAGGTTTCCTGTAATGAATGTAAGGTGACTGAGTGGTGATGATACAAGGTGACTTCCCGTGAGGTCGGTCGTTCTACACCTGCTTTTGCAATAGCCTCACCCGCCAGTCGGTTTAATAAAGAACTTTTGCCTACGCCTGTTCCACCCATAAAACTTACCACCAGAGGTCTTGAGCTTTCTGCCGAGAATAAATCATGAGCAGAGCTGCTATCTTCAACCAGCAAAACTTGAGCAGCTGATTGTTCTATCCAGCCTTCAGTTGCAGCCTGTTGAGCCCAGTGTTCAGCACTAGAATTTATCTCAGAGTAATCGGATGCCATGTTTTTTCTCTTTGCGTTGACTTTCAGCTTTTTGCACTTGTTCGGCCGAAATGTTAAAGCGGCCTTGTGTTGGAAGCTGTTCGGGTAATTGATATAAGGCTTGTTTAAGGCAGGTTATAAATAAATCATTTTTGACGGTATCCATTTGATGTCGTTTCAGTTCTGCCTCCACGCTTTTCATATGTGATCCTATGGCGCTTTCTGTCAATATTGAGGTGATGGAAAGCATCGCCGGTGTAATCACTAAATCGTGTATCCCTATGCCTCCTGTGACAATGACTAATGCCATTGCCGCAGCATCTGTTGATACCCGGGTGGCTCTTAAGCTGTTTAAAATAAGAGGTTGTTCTGATAATTTGTTATAAAGTCTATTGGCTGTTGAATCCACATCCTGCTGAAAATGAACGCAATAATTAGTTACAGAACCACTATAGCTGTCTAATATGACGTTGCGCTGCTGCCGTAACAAGCAATAGCAATCATTCCACCATTTGTTTTGTCTGGCATCGGTATCAATTTTTTCTAATAGCTGATCGGCTATTGAAATTAACAGATGGTTACCCAGTTGATTAAGAATGACCGCTTCCTGATTCATGCCTGACGCTGGTTTTTTGCCAATGCCCATGATTTTTCTAAGAGGCCAGGTTAAAAGTCGTCTGGTTTTGGTTAATACTCTGGAAATCCCCGGTATTTCCAGTAGATTAAGGAGCTCAATTAATGCATTCTGGAAGGTGTCGTAATAATGGGGATGATCCAGAAAGTCTCTTTGATACTCTTGTACAATCTGTTCTATATTTTTATCAACAAGTGAATGCCAGATTTTAACGGTTTCATGCTCTAAAACAATGGGTTCTAACCAACTGTGCCAATGTTTATTTAACAGTTCTCTTTCATAGGCAAAATGTTGTTTGATCGACACTTTTTGCTGTAACTGCAAGAACTGGTTATTTTCTGATGATGGCCAGGCTGGCATGCCGGTTTGTTTTTGATAATACAGCGGTATAACGGCAGGAAAGTCGTCAGTTCTGGCATGTACCCACTTTTCTTTGAGTGAGCGGGTAATTAAATCTTCATTTCCCTCGATCAGTTTATTAACACAAATCAGCGTGGGTTGATGAAATGACTCAATAGTCGACATCATTTCCCAAACGGACTGATCCGCATATTTTTCTTTACTGACCACCAGAACAACAATATCCGCCAGCGCAATTGTCCTGATAACACCTTCTCTATAGTCGGTGGAATCTATAGAATCAAAGTCAGGTGTATCCCAAAATACACAATCAGGTAATACGACAGAGTGAGTGTGATTTTCTGTCAAGGAATAGCAATCATATCGATCGGGGGTTAATTCACTTTGCTGCAGTTGCTGGAAACGGCCATAAAAGCCTTGTAACCCTACACATTGGTCGGCCGTACTTTGATGGCAAAAACCTTGCGGATGGACTGTATACCCCGCAAGAGGACTGATACCAGCACTATTGCTATTGAGAATCAGGTTTGCAACTGTGCTTTTCCCGGTCTGCGTCGGCCCTAAAATAGCAATTTGCAACGGTGTTTCCGGGTGTGTCTCCAGCAATAAACCTTTTCTTATGAAAGCCTCCATGAGAAAAAGTTGTTCAATGCGTTGCTGAAATAACTGACATCGCGGATCATTGCTTTTCAGACTAGCTGTTATCGCCTGATACTTTTTATTTAATAATTGGATAAATTCCAGCATAAAATATTAGCTTAGGTTTATAATGGTTGGATATTTTACTTTGTTTAATAATCTGATGTAGTGAATCACTACTTTCAGCTGAGGAACATTCAATCTTAAGGTCTGCCATGATCAGTGAGTCCATGGTAAAACATAGTGTTATAAGCATTTATAACCTTGGTTTTTTGACAGACCGTTTGATAAATTAACTCGGGCATTGAAGAGTATATAATAAAGTTAGGTTTAATTTTATAGAGAATGAGTATGAAAAATGGCTCATGTTTTATTGTTGCTTAATTGTATTTATTCTTATAGAAATAGTTGAGGTTTGTTGTATGAAATATGTATCCCCACTTTTACTTTTAGTATTGAGCCTTTTGGTAATAAGCTGTACATCAGGTAGCAATATTAACGGTCGTAGTGTTAAAACGGCTAACAGATCCGTCGGTATGATCAAAGATCGCTTGCCTACAGAGCAACGTATTGAATTTGAAGTATCTTACTGGACAGTACGTGATGCGATAAGAAACAATAAAGAGTTTCTTGGTTTAGTCAGTGGAAAATCTGCGGAAGAAATGATTGTTCTTGGTAAACAAAATTTTAAGGAACGCAAAGACTCCGGCTTTAAAGCCTATGAAAAATACAATAGCTGGGAGCAAATGATTGCTAAATTCACCCAGGATAGAATTGATCAACGCAGCTCGAACGATAAAAGTTACAACACAAATAGAGATAATAACGTTTTATATAGTCTTTAAATTGTTCACTATCAGTCCCGTATGGACTGATAGTCCCTCAGGCACTTTGACCCTGAATGTGCAATAACGCGAGAGCAGTGACCCTTTTATTCCCGGTTCTGCTATCGAGTTATTTTGCTTGCTTTGCAGCATTCTGGGCTGGGACGCCAAATACCTGAAGCCTATATATCTGGCTTGCCTAAGCTAACCGTCTATATTTCCTTGCTACGCGGGTTGCAGAATTGATGCCTGTAAACAAACAGTTGGCATGCGCGTAAGAACTCTTGTCTGAGCGGTTCTAGTTCAGTGCTGTAGCGTGTGATAAACAGCTGAGCCTTGTCACAAGGATCCATCCTACACAAGTCGAGCACGTATAAGACGGTGTTTAGTTCTGACTATACTCACTAGTTGACGATATGACTGCCCAGTTCAGAAGATCATAAAGAAATATTGATGATCTTGTCCTATCCTTTGGGTATTCGCAATACCTGTCCGACTTGAATAGCAGTACTGGCTAATGCATTCGCTGTTTTAATGGCTTTCATCGTCACGCCGTAGTGTACGGCAATACCTGATAAGGTTTCCCCACGCGAAATAACATGCTGTTTTTTAACATTTAAAGCAAAATAAGTATTTGACGGGGCATATTGCTCAAAATAACTGACTAGCCCTTGATAAATAGCATTAGCCATTTTGGTCTGGTGTTTGCGACTTCTCAGCTTGCGTTCTTCATCCGGGTTTGAAATAAAAGCAGTTTCCACCAGAATGGAAGGAATATCCGGCGATTTCAACACCATAAAACCGGCTTTTTGCACATTTTGTTTATGTAAATGACCGATACGTTTAAAATTTTTCAATATCTTTCCGGCAATATTGCGACTGGCCTCCTTAGTGGCCGTTTGCGATAAGTCCATTAATACCGTAGCCAACATATCCTCTTTATCCGCTAACTTCACACCGCCTACAAGATCTGCTGAATTTTCATGATCTGCCAACCACCTTGCCGCTTCACTTGACGCACCGCGATTAGATACGGTAAAAACGGAAGCACCTTTTACTTTGGCGTTTTTGAAAGCATCGGCATGAATGGATACAAAAAGATCTGCCTTGGCTGCGCGCGCTATTTCCATCCGCTTCCTCAGTTTAATGTAATAGTCGCCTTTGCGCACCATGACAGCTTTCATTCCTGACTTTTTGTTAATCAATGCCGCCAGTTTTTTAGCAATATCGAAAACCACCTTTTTTTCCTGCGTTCCTCTAGGGCCCCGAGCGCCAGGATCTTCCCCACCATGGCCTGCATCAATGGCAATCACAATCTCTCTGAGTTGTTGTTTTACTGTTTTGGTAGTGGTTAAAGGTTGGACACCTTTTTTAGCAGAAAGTGTGGTCAATGCGGAGGGTTTGGGGAATAAGTCAACAACCAGACGATGGCTTTTATTTTTACTGGGATTGAGAGAAAAACTCTTGGGTCTGACAGCAGTTGTTAAATCAACCACCACGCGTAAGTCTTGTTTATTGCGGACAGCACTGCGAACACGAACAAATAAGGGATGGTTTTTGGGCGGTTGAGTCAAGGGTTTGCTTAAATGACTGTTATTAAAGTCAATCACCAAGCGGACAGGGTTATCCAGTAAAAAAACCTGATGTACTACGCTATCGGTGACATCAAAAACCAAGCGAGTATGATCAGGTGCTGTCCAGTAACGCAAAGAGTTTACGCTTATTTGCTGGGCATTTACTGACAGAGAAAGCAGTAAAAATGCAATGCCTAGAATGATTTTTCTGTTTTTAAACATAAAGAGCCATAAGACAAACAATATTTTTGTTTAGATTATAACAGTATGTCATTGTTTTTCCAGTGCAGTTTTAATTTGTTAGGGGATAAATTAATAATATCTGCAACCCGCCCCTCTGCCTCTGTTGATAATGATATTTCTAGATCAGCGCTGGGCAAAAAACCGTGACCCTGATCAGGCCACTCTATAAAACATAAACAGGGTTCTGCCAGATAGTCCTGCATCCCCATCCACTCCAGTTCTTCTGGATCTTTTACCCGGTACAAATCAAAATGATAGAACATACCTGTCGATAATTGATATTCCTCGACTAATGTGTAGGTGGGGCTTTTAACCGCTGTGTTATGTCCGGCCGCTCTTAATACGCCCCGGGTCAGTGTGGTTTTCCCTGTACCTAGATCACCACGTAAAAAGATCAGACATTTTTTGGGTAATATGCGCCATAATTCAGCGCCCAGTAATTCTGTTTCTTGTTCATTTAATAATGTTATTTTCACTCATTTATCCATTTTCTGATAAAAGGCATTAGATCGCTAGCGACTAAGCCTATCTCACCCTCTGCCTGTGCTGATGAATCGGCCGCCTTACCATGCAAATAAACCGCAGATGCTGCCGCTTTATCCAGTGTGAGTCCCTGAGCAATTAGGCCTGCAATCATTCCTGCCAGCACATCTCCCATCCCTCCGCTGGCCATGCCTGGGTTACCTGTGTTCGAGACCTTTATTTCACCACCATTGTGAAGCAATGTACCTGCCCCTTTCAATATAGCCACGCCACCATAGGTCTGGTGTAATTTTGCCACGGCTGAAAAGCGGTCACGGGCTATTTCAGCGCAGGTTGTTACTAATAATCGCGCAGCTTCTCCGGGGTGGGGGGTCAAGACCCAGTTGTGACTATAGCGGTGTTGTTTTGCTAATAGATTCAGGGCATCTGCATCAATGACTAAGGGTTTATCCGATGTCAGCACCTGCTGAAATAAGGCTTTTGCCCATGGCGACTGGCCTAATCCAGGACCAATAACGATCACGCTGGCTTTATTTAATAAAGGCAGCAATTCCAGATCTGTTTCAACTCCATGACACATTAATTCGGGTCGTCCGCCATTGATAAAAGCGGCATGTTTTTTTCGAGTTGCAACACTCACCAAGCCTGCGCCAATACGAAGGGATGCTTCAGCGGCAAGTCTTATCGCACCGCCATAGCCGTAGTCGCCCCCTACTAACAGCACATGACCATTATGGCCTTTATGGGCACAGCGATGGCGTTTAGGTAAAGGCAATGCCTTAATCAATTGTGCGCTATGCTTCACCTGTTGAAAAACCTGTGCAGGAACTTCTAATGAGGCATAAAGGATGTCCCCACAGTATTCTGCAGCCATGCCGGTAAACATCCCTTGTTTTAAACCTATAAAGCTTACGGTGTAATGCGCTTTTACCGCATTGGGCATTAAGTGGCCGGTATCGGCATTGAGCCCCGATGGAATATCCACGGCTATCACGGGACAGTCTGAAGCATTGATTAAGGCGATGGCTGTTGCGTATACGCCGGTGACTTCACGATTTAAGCCGGTGCCTAATAAGGCATCTATAACGACCTTTTGGGTAAAATCGACATGTTTGTCAAAAGCAGAAACATGCCCTCCTATTTCAACATAATCCTGATAAGCGATGAAGGCATCACCTTGTAGGTGTTCAGGTTGACTTAAATAATAAACCTCAAGCTTGAACCCTGCCTGCAAAGCCAGTTTTGCCACCACATAGCCATCTCCCGCATTATTACCAGCGCCACAAAAAACCACGATATGCGGTCTTGCAAAATGCGTTTTTAGCAGCTCAAATACCACACCACCTGCTCTACGCATCAGCTCGATCCCGGCAATACCGTACTGTTCAATCGCTATACGATCCAGTTCCCTGACTTGTTTTGCCAGATATAGTTTTTCAGGTAAAATTTGCATTTATCGCGAAAAGTGGGATTTATTTGCTGTGCAAAGATAAACAGACGGGAGCAACATAGGCCAAATAATACGATTATCTGTGTTATGGAAATTCATCACTCTCCCCCCTGTTACCATCCCTTATTAACATGTCTGATGGCTTAGCTTAATCTATCAGTATGCGCTATTGCGACGAGGAGCTTATCCAGCGGAGTTGGAGGCTTTTGGTCCGGTTATTAGCTGCCAGTTGTCGTACTCAGTCCAGGTTGGTCTTATCACGGCAGATGTAACAGCTTTGATATCTGAATACACAAGGCTGGTGTCGTGTCACACAGCCTTGTGTCCTGATCCCCGGAGTAAAAGGCCTGAAATTCAGAGGGTGTTACGATACATCCTTTTGACTTTCAACATCATCAACGGGATACATGCGTAAACTGCAACGAAAATCATTGGAATATTTAAAACCAATGTTAGAGAGGTATTTCCTCTCGATCGTCGTCAAGTTGAGTGCGGTCATCATGGCCGCTTTCTGAAAACGAGAGCACTTTCGAACTAAAACAGACAATAAATAAAGTCCATCATCTTCACTGATATCGTCTTTATCAATCATTATTTGCAGCATATTAGTAATCTTTAAAAAAGCGGCAATTCTTTTTTTACGATTCAAAAAACCTATAGAAGGAATACTGCTATAAAGTTTGTCGTATGCTACTAAGGTTTTATCCATTGATTTTTCTCCAAGTGTTTGATTATTAAAAGTTTTTAAAAGCATCGTTCACAATAACAAGTTTTTCAAAACAAGCTATAGCCGCTGTTTAAAAACCTCATACATCATGATACCTGCAGCAACTGATACATTAAGGCTTTCAACCTGACCTTTCATCGGAATTTTAACAAGAAAATCACATTGTTGTTCCGTTAATCGTCTCATGCCTGAGCCTTCTGCCCCCATAATCAGGGCTAATGGAAGGGTGAGATCAGCAGCAAAAACAGATTGTTCAGTTGTTCCGGTAGCGCCCATCAACCAAATATGCTGTGTTTTTAGCCAGCGGCATGTTCGCGCAAGATTAGTGACTTGATACACCGGCACCGTTTCTGCAGCACCACAAGCGACTTTACATACCGTCGGAGTAATACCGGAGGCATTATCTTTGGTGATAATAATGCCATGTACACCGGAAGCATCTGCCGTTCGTAGACAGGCCCCGAGGTTATGAGGGTCTTGCACTTGATCCAGAATCAGAAAAAAAGGCACCTCCGTCATATTACTGACTCGATGTTTTAATTCATCTTCAGAATGTACACTGGGCAATTCAATTTCAGCGACAATACCTTGATGATTTTTACCGTCGGTCATTTTATCCAGGCGTTTTCTGTCTGCCTGCTCAAAGCGAATAGATAAACGCTGTAATTGACTGATCAAGGCCGCATGTTTTTTATCCTTGCCTTGGGTGTCAACCCAGACCTGTTTGATTTTATCGGCAGAATAATCTAAAGCCGCTTGTACGGCATGGATACCAAAAATTTTACTGGAGTTCATGATTATCTGATTTTACTATTTGCTTTTTGCTTTGCTGGGTTTTCTTTTAACAGATTTTTTATTAACCGATGTATTGTTCCCGGTTTTGTTTTTCTTGGATTTAGTCTTATCCGATTTCGTTTTATTCGATTTTTTATGCTTGAACTTGTTTTTATCAGCCGATGGCTTTTTTGAATGGTTAGATTTAGGCGTATCCAGCAGATCAAAATCTATTTTCTTTTCATCCAAATCAACTCTGGCGACTTTAATCTTAATCTTGTCTCCCAGACGATAACGAATATTGGTACGCTCTCCCATTAACTGATGGGTTTTAGCATCAAAGTGAAAAAAGTCTTGAGGTAAATTAGAAATATGCACCAATCCTTCTGCATAAATGTCGTCTAATTCAACAAAAAACCCGAATCCGGTAACCGCAGTAATGATGCCGGTAAACTGTTCTCCAATTTTATCCAGCATGTATTCGCATTTCAACCAGTTGACAACATCCCGGGTTGCTTCATCTGCTCGCCGTTCATTGGTTGAACAATGTTCACCCAAACGTACCATTTCGGGTAAACCATAAGCGAAAGTATCAACTTGTTTCTGCTCCAGGCAATGTTTGATCGCTCTATGTACCAGTAAGTCAGGATAACGTCTTATGGGGGAGGTGAAATGCGCATAGGCATCTAGAGCCAAGCCGAAATGTCCCTTTTGTTCTGGTGTATAGACAGCTTGCGACATAGAGCGTAATAAAACAGTTTGTATCAAATGCGCATCAGCCCGGCCCTCGACAGATTTGAGTAACAACATATAATCCAGAGGTGTGGGCTTATCGCCTCCGCCTAAGACCAGACCTAATTCATTAAGAAAACTTTTAAGATTGAGTATTTTTTCAGTGCTCGGACCTTCATGCACACGTAACAAATGAGGTATTTTTTTGCGGATTAAAAATCGTGCCGCCGCATTGTTAGCCGTAATCATAAATTCTTCAATCAATTTATGGGCATCATTGCGTTGGGTAGGCACAATTTTTTCTATTTTCCTGTCTGCACCAAAAATGATCTGGGTTTCCTGAGTATCAAAATCCATTGCCCCTCTGACATCTCTGCTCTTGCGCATGACCTGATATAGCGCATAAAGTTCTTGCAGTTGAGGTAATAACTTAGCGTGTTTCTGCGCCAGTGCCTGATCGCCATCAACCAGCATCTTTGCCACATGGGTATAGGTCAATCTGGCATGTGAGCGCATGACGGCTTGAAAGAAACCAGAACGAATGACCTTGCCTTCGTGATTGATATACAGTTCACAAACCAGGCATAAGCGATCCACCTCGGGATTCAAGGAACAAAGACCATTGGATAATACTTCTGGCAGCATCGGAATAACTTGCTCAGGAAAATACACCGAAGTACTGCGGTTTGTTGCCTCACGATCTAATGCCGTATTGACCGGCACATAATGAGAAACATCGGCAATAGCTACCAGCAGTTTCCAGCCCTTTGCTGTTTTTTTACAGTAAACCGCATCATCAAAATCACGGGCATCTTCACCATCAATAGTCACTAACGGAAGTGCTCTAATATCTACCCGGTTTTGTTTAGCACTTTCAGGTACCTCGGTGGATAATGCTTTTATTTCCTGTAAAACCTCAGCAGGCCATTGAAAGGGTAAATCATGAGAACGCAGTGCCACCTCAATTTCCATCCCTGGTGCCATATGCTTGCCAAGGACCTCGATAATTCGGCCAGTGGCGGGTCTATGCTTACCGGGGTGCTGAATTATTTCTGCCACAACGATCTGTCCCTTCTTGGCATTGGCTAATTCGTCTTTGTGTATTTGTATGTCCTGAGCTATTTTTTTGTTATCAGGAACCACAAAAAACAAGCTACTTTCCTTTAGTAAGCGGCCGACAACATGATGCGTATTACGCTCAAGCACCTCGACTATAGCCCCTTCTCTGCGTCCTTTTCTATCAAGACCTGCGACTCTTACCACCGCTCTATCATTATGCATGAGAGATCGCATTTCTCGGGGCGATAAAAACAAATCGGCTGAACCATCATCCGGTTTGATGAAACCAAAGCCATCAGCATGACCTAATACCCGACCTGCAATTAAATCTTTACTATCAATTAAGCAATATTTTTGTCGGCGGTTGAATAATAACTGCCCATCCCGTTCCATCGCTCGTAAACGCCGTCTTAATGCTTCCAGATCCGCATCTGAATCAAGCGCAAATTGTTGAGCTATCTGTTGACGCCTAAGAGGTTTACCCAGTTTTTCAAGCAATTTCAGAATAAGTTCACGACTGGGAATGGGCTGCTCATATTTTTCAGCCTCGCGCTGAGCAAAAGGATCTTGAGCTGTTGAAAAATCGATTGTTGAATCAGATTTTTGGGACATAAAAGTATTAAATATTTTGGGTTGGAAATAAAGTTGGTATCAATGAAGGCGGATTAAAAACCAGCATGAATAAACTCTTTTCAAACCAGAAAAATCAGTTGTTTAAATGATTATAACGCAATTAAAGCCTGATACCGTGGTTTATAACACTTAAACACCTCCTCACCATGAAATGAGCATTTACAGGGAGAGTTCACTATGGACTAGCGTGATAGCCAGTCTTGATTGATTTTGACAAATTAGGACAATGTCGCTAGAATGCCTGCCACATCAGATACCATCTGCCGAGGTGGTGAAATTGGTAGACACGCTAGCTTCAGGTGCTAGTGAGCTTTGGCTCGTGGAGGTTCAAGTCCTCTCCTCGGCACCATAAAATTCCGTACGCATTGAGCTGGACGACCTCCAGACGGAAATCAGACGGAACACTTCTAAAAACCCCTAAAAA
>JAPYOW010000034.1:12713-22128 GCA_029937975.1 Methylococcaceae bacterium
GATCCATCCTCGCAACCTGTATTTTTATGTTTACAGGCGGTTTAACCGTGTTTGTTATTCGTCATTTGACAGGAGTAGCGATATGAAGCAGATCATAGCGTGTTTGTTTGCGGGACTACTCTTTGGCATAGGGCTGGCCCTTTCCAGCATGATTGACCCGAATAAGGTGCTTAATTTTCTGGATGTGGCGGGTAACTGGGATCCCAGTCTGGCTTTTGTCATGATCGGAGCATTATCCGTGACCTTTATCGCATTTCACTTTATTCCCAAAAGAGCTAAACCTATTTTTGATGACCAATTCAGCTTGCCCACGCGCACTGACATTGATAAACCTTTAATCATAGGGGCGGCATTGTTCGGAATTGGCTGGGGAATGGCCGGGTTTTGCCCAGGCCCTGCGCTTTCAACGCTAGGAATAGGATTACTGGAGCCCGGTATTTTTGTACTTTCTATGCTCGCCGGGTTTGTTGTGCAAGCTTACTTTTACGATAAGAAATAAGCCGTAGCATCCTGAATTGTTTCAAGGATGCTTTGACACCGGCTACAAAAACCTTATTGACTCTATTCCCACGCACAGCGCGTGGGAATAGGCACATCTACGGTCTAAACGGGCTGTTGATAGCGGGTTATCTGGTCAAAATTCAAATAACGATACGTGTCATCAGCTGTGGCACTAATCTGCTCATAATACGACATATACTCAGAAAAACTAGGTATCTTGCCTAAAATGGAACAAACCGATGCCAATTCTGCAGAACTTAAATAGACATTGGCATTATTGCCTAAGCGATTAGGGAAATTACGTGTGGAGGTTGACACCACTGTAGCATTATCAGCCACTCTGGCCTGGTTTCCCATACACAAGGAACAGCCTGGCATTTCCATACGTGCCCCTGATTTCCCAAAGATGCTGTAATAACCCTCTTCAGTTAATTGTGCCTGATCCATTTTTGTCGGTGGTGAAACCCATAACTGCGTAGGCAGTTGACCTGCATGCTTATCCAGTAATTTACCAGCAGCACGAAAATGTCCAATATTAGTCATACATGAACCCAGGAACACTTCATCAATTTTTGTTCCGGCAACATCTGACAATGTTTTTACATCGTCAGGGTCATTAGGACAAGCCATTAAAGGTTCTTTAATTTCATTGAGATCAATTTCAATGATTTCAAAATACTCGGCATCGGCATCGGGTTCCATTAGCACAGGGTTTGCTAACCATTCCTGCATCTGCTCAATTCTGCGATTAATGGTTCTGGCATCACCATAGCCTTCTGCCACCATCCATTTTAACAAGGTAATATTGGAATTAATGTATTCTCTGATGGGTGCTTCACTTAAGCGGATGGTACAGCCTCCTGCTGAACGCTCTGCTGAGGCATCAGATAATTCAAACGCCTGTTCTACTTTTAAATCAGGCAGACCTTCAATTTCAAGTATGCGTCCTGAAAAGACATTTTTCTTGCCTTTTTTCTCCACCGTCAGCAAACCGCGCTGGATAGCCGCATAAGGAATCGCATTCACTAAATCACGTAAGGTAATTCCGGGCTGCATTTCACCGCTAAATCGAACTAAAACAGATTCGGGCATATCCAGTGGCATGACTCCTGTTGCGGCGGCAAAGGCCACCAGACCAGATCCTGCCGGAAAGGAAATCCCCATCGGAAAACGGGTATGAGAGTCGCCCCCTGTGCCTACGGTATCCGGTAATAGCATACGGTTTAACCAGGAATGGATAATGCCATCACCGGGGCGTAAAGCCACGCCGCCTCGATTCATAATAAAATCAGGCAGGGTGTGTTGCATTTCAACATCAATAGGTTTTGGATACGCGGCGGTATGGCAAAAAGACTGCATCACCAGATCCGCTGAAAACCCCAGACAAGCCAGGTCTTTTAATTCATCACGCGTCATAGGGCCGGTAGTATCTTGTGAGCCCACGGTAGTCATGCCCGGTTCACAATAGGTATCCGGGCGAACACCAGCAACACCACAGGCTTTACCTACAATTTTTTGCGCTAAGGTATAGCCTTTACCACTGTCAACTTTGTCTTGAGGGCGCTGAAATACCTCAGAGGCTACCAGACCCAGTGATGTTCTTGCTCTGTCGGTCAAACCTCGTCCAATAATCAAAGGAATACGGCCACCGGCACGTACTTCATCCAGGATTACGTTTGTTTTTAAAGCAAAGGTTGAGAGCACTTCATCACTGTCATGGCGCTTGACCACGCCTTGATAAGGAAAAATATCAATGACATCGCCCATCGCCATGTTTTCCACATCACATTCAAAAGGCAAGGCCCCAGAGTCTTCCATGGTATTAAAGAAAATAGGTGCTATTTTTCCACCGATACAAACGCCACCGGCTCTTTTATTAGGTACAAAGGGAATATCATTACCGGTATACCACAACACCGAATTGGTCGCCGATTTACGCGAGGACCCAGTACCGACAACATCACCTACATAAGCCACAGGGAAACCTTTGGCTTTCAATGCTTCAATTTGGGGTCCTGCATCGCTAATCCCCTCTCTGGGGATTTTCAGCATGGCTTTGGCATGCAAGGGAATATCAGGGCGTGACCAGGCATCGGGTGCGGGTGACAAATCATCAGTATTTGTTTCGCCGGTCACTTTAAAAACGGTCATCGTTAATTTTTCAGGCACTTCCGCTTTACTGGTAAACCATTCTGCTTCCGCCCATGAATCGATTATTTGACGGGCAAATTCATTGCCTGCATCGGCCTTTTCTTTAACATCATGGAAGGCATCAAAAACCAGTAAGGTGTGTGACAGTGCCTTAACCACAATAGGGGCTAAGATCTTGTTATCCAGTAACTCGATCAGTGGCTGAATATTATAGCCACCCAGCATGGTTCCCAATAATTCAGTCGCTCTAGCCGAGTCTAAAATAGGTGAAGTCGCTTCACTTTTTGCAATAGCTGCCAGAAAGCCCGCTTTAACATAAGCGGCTTCATCCACGCCTGCAGGTACTCTGTAAATCAGTAAATCAAGAATAAATTCTTCTTCGCCTGCTGGTGGCTGTTTAATTAATTCAACGAGGTCTGAAACCTGTTCTGCATTTAATGGTTGTGGAACTATTCCTTCAGCAGCACGTTCGGCAACATGTTCGCGGTATTGCTCTAGCATTATCTACCCTTGTATAAGCAAAATATAAGATGATAATTCTATCATATTGTGCATTATATAAGTCGAAATCACTGCCGTTTCTTGCCTGATAATTGCATTCACTCCATGCCTTATTGTTGCGCTTTAGCCGATGATGGGTGTTAATCGCTGATAAATACCCAGTTCCCGTTTGCACAACACTCAATAGATGACACAATGACGTGCCCTCAAGCTGTTACTTATTAGTAAACAGACAATAGACATAGGATGCTATTTTATTTAAAGATATAATCCGTGTAAAATGGAAACATTCATTAAATTAAAACTTTGGAGATATCATTATGAATAAAATTATCATGGCAAGCGCCTTACTGTTACTGTCGACAACTGCATTTGCTAAATCTTTTGATTGTATTGGCTATGCAAATAAGGTTCAAGTGGGAGAAACCATTAAAGTAAACGCTGCAAAAGCCATCGTAGCTGAAACCAAAGCGCTTGCCCGAATGAAAAATGCCGGACTTAAAGTTGAGTACGTGCGCTGCAAATAAGCACTTAAAAGCTGATGCACGACATTGGCAAGGTATTCCCACGATTGAAGTTAATTTGCACTACATTTTTCATCACTCAATAGCGTTACACGGCAATAACAAGAATATAGGTGGTATGCAAGCCTCAAATATTGAGAGTTGCAGCACTGGGGTTTTTGCCAGGTTATTGGGGGAAAGACGATAGTGATACCAGAACAATGGTGTATTAACTTGCCAATGAAAGTCAATAATGATTTTGCTGGTGAGGCCTTGTCAACACGCAGGCTAGACAGAGCGTAGCTTTTCAGCCATTCGCTTCAATACAGCGCAATATGCACAAAAGATGATCCTGCCGGCTTAGCCATCATTAATCGCTTAAAGGCTGACAGCAATGGAGTCAGGTAAAAGTATGCCCAGAAGGGTATTGCATTTGCTCACACTGAATAAGTCAGCGGCAAGCAGATGACTTCACATCGCGGTTGCAGTCCATGCAGCGCAAGAACTTTCGGGATTGATGAAACATCAGATTCTGGAAAACCTGCTATCGCGACTATTGCACAGACCCATCAGACAGAAAATCCGTGGTCTTGGTTTCAGGGTTAGACAACACCATTCCGGTAAGTAATAGATACCGCAAATAATGACAGGATGATTCAGACTCACGGCCAAATGTAGAGAGTGGGCCTTATTTGATCAATAGCAAAGCAGCAGTAGAGCGGTCTTAAATCCGCCCCACCCTAACAGCTACCCTGATTTATTGATATTGCAGCACTATAGCTTGGCTAATACTCTGGCGACCGTCTCTCCCATTGCCGAAGGTGTCGGTGCAATAATCACCCCTAAATCTTGCAACATTTCAACTTTCTCTGCCGCTGATTCCCCAGCCGATGAAATAATAGCGCCAGCATGGCCCATTCGACGTCCTTTAGGAGCCGTCAAGCCCGCAATATAAGCAATCACAGGTTTATTCATATATTTACTGGCAAACACTCCAGCATCCACTTCTTGGGGGCCTCCAATTTCGCCAATCATTAGCACTACCTTAGTTTCATCATCCTGCTCAAACTTCTTAAAAATATCACGATGTGAACTGCCATTGATAGGGTCACCACCAATTCCGACAGAGGTTGAAATACCGATTCCTAATGCTTTCATTTGATCAGCCGCTTCATAGCCTAATGTGCCTGAACGACCTACAATACCGACCACACCTTGTGCGTAGATATGTCCCGGCATAATACCCAGCATGGACTTTCCCGGGCTAATCGTGCCTGCACAATTAGGGCCGGTTAAAACCATGCGTTTATCTGCTGGAAATTTACGCAAAAACTGTTTAACTTTCATCATGTCCTGGGTAGGAATACCATCAGTAATAGAGACACAATACTTGATTCCTGCTTCTGCGGCTTCCATGATGGAGTCTGCAGCAAATGCTGGTGGCACAAAAACAATGCTGGCTTCAGCACCTTCTTGCTCAACAGCTTCTCTTACGGTATTAAACACAGGGCGTTGCAAATGGGTTTGTCCCCCTTTGCCCGGTGTAACACCACCGACAAGATTTGAACCATAATCGATCATATCCTGGGCATGGAAAGAACCGATTTTACCGGTAAAGCCTTGCACAATCATCGGTGTTTTTTCATCAATAAAAATAGACATTATGCGGCTCCCTCAGCTTCTTTAGCAACTTGTGCGTTACGTGCAGCCACCGCTTTTTCAGCAGCCTCCGCTAATGTGTTTGCGGTTATAATCGGCAAGCCACTCTCTTCAATTATTTTTCGACCTTCTTCAACATTGGTTCCAGACAAACGGACAATTAAAGGTATTTTCATATTAATCTTTTTGACCGCGTGTACTACACCTTCAGCGATCCAATCACAGCGATTAATTCCGGCGAAAATATTCACCAGCATGGCTTTTACGCCCTCATCAGCCAGCACCAGACGGAATGCTTTTTCTGTGCGTTCTGCCGATGCACCACCACCTACATCCAGAAAATTGGCGGGTTCTCCTCCAGCCAGTTTAATCATATCCATGGTTGCCATAGCCAGGCCAGCACCATTAATCATACAGCCAATATCGCCACCCAGGCCAACATAACTTAAACCGCGATCTGCCGCCGCCATTTCACGCTTATCTTCTTGCGTTTTATCACGTAACTCAGCGACTTTCTGACGACGAAACAAGGCATTATCATCAAAGCCCATTTTCGCATCCATAATCATAAGTTTGCCACTGCCACCCGTGACAATCAGAGGGTTGATTTCTATCATATTGGCATCTAAATCGCGCATTGCCCGGTAGCAACCCGAAATCAGTTTAACCGCAGGACTAATCTGGGAAGGTTCCAGACCCAAGGCAAATGCCATTTCTCGGGCCTGAAAATCCAGTAAACCTACTGCCGGGTCAATTTGAATTTTTTTAATTTTTTCAGGACTTTTCTCAGCTAAGTCTTCAATATCCATCCCGCCTTCAGCAGAGCCCACCATAATAATACTTTCATGAGCGCGATCAACCAGCAGACTAAAATACAGCTCTTTGGCGATATTGGTCCCCGCCTCAATATAAAGTCTCAAGCAAATTTTGCCTTCCGGCCCTGTTTGATGTGTCACTAAGCGACGCCCCAACATGGCATCAGCAGCGGCTTCGACTTCTTCGTGAGATTTGCAGATTTTAACGCCGCCCGCTTTGCCACGAGCACCCGAATGGATCTGGGCCTTAACTGCCCAGACGTCACCGCCAATTTCTCTTGCTCGCTGCACTGCATCTTCAGGACTATACGCCAATCCGCCATCAGCAATTTTTACACCGTAAGCTGCTAAAATTTCTTTTGCTTGATACTCATGAATATCCATAGTATTCCTATATTATTTGGTTTTTTCGGCAATCGCCTCAGCTGATTTAACAATATTCTGTGCCATTTTTTCAGAAGCTGCGTCAATCAATCGACCATCGAGTGCTGCAGCCCCTTTCCCTTCTGCTGCCGCAACTTTCAAGGCTTCTAAAATACGTTTTGCTTTATCAATCTCTGACGCAGGCGGGGTAAAAATTTCATTAGCCAATGCCACTTGTGATGGATGAATAGCCCATTTACCCTCACAGCCCAATGCTGCTGCCCTTCTAGCCGCTAATTTATAGCCTTCCGGGTCTTTGATATCGCCAAAAGGCCCGTCAATGGGGCGTAAGCCATAGGCACGACAGGCAACAGTCATGCGACTAATTGCCGAATGCCATTGATCCCCTGGGTAATCAGGATTCAGACCACCAATGTTCGTGGTTCTGGCCCGGTTACTGGCGGCATAATCAGCCACCCCAAAATGAAGTGCTTCCATGCGACCCGCAATAGCGCCCTGCTTGGCAATATCTTCAACATTAGCCATGCCTAAAGCGGTCTCAATCAAACACTCAATGCCGACTCTGTTTTTTAATCTTTCTTGCATTTCTAATTGATTGATCATCGAATCAACCATATACACATCCGCATATACACCGACTTTAGGAATCAAAATCGTGTTCAGTTTTTCGCCACATTGCTCCATCAAATCAACAACATCACGTACCATATATTCTGTGTCCAGACCATTGATTCTGACGGAAACAGTGACGCCATGTCCCGCCCAATCCATATCATTAATGGCTTCGATGACATTTCTTCGTGCCTGTAATTTATCATCAGGGGCTACAGCGTCTTCAAGATCAAGAAAAATGAAGTCTACACCACTTTTCATCGCCTTTTCAAACATACCAGGATTTGACCCAGGAACAGCTAACTCACACCGCTGAACACGCTGGACATTAGCTTCATATAACGTATGACTCATTTAAATACCTAATTTTTTTATGACACTGAACTTAAATTTTTAATGCTACGCGCAAATTACGCAACTATAATCAACCCACCATTGTACTTTTTGATACTTGATTGTCAAATTCAAATATCAAAAGACAATAATGCCACACACCACATAAGGGTGACTAGTCAACTTTGAGTCATTTCTTAAGATTTTCTTCCTGATCCCAGGGGCGGCAATAACATAAACTAACAGCGTTATAGTTGCATTGGAGCCTTGACTGATTAAATCATGCCGTGACTGAGCGGTTTAGTGCTTGCTGTTTTTACCAAATAGCTACATTACTGAATATACCCGCAAGACTTACTCGCAGTTTTTTTGAAAAACGGACGGGTAGGAAGTTAGTTTGACCCAGGCTTGCAAAATGACATTGAAATAGGGCTAGAACCCTAAAAAATATGCGCTTCGCATTACAGAATAATCAAATTTAAGCGATTCAACAGTGACGAATAAAAAAATGGGCAGGCGGATTAAGCCTTGCTGCTTGATAGCTGGTCACTGTCGGCGGCATTTTGCCAGGCTTGTTTTTTTCGATAAATGGTTGAAGGACTCACGGCAAGTAATGCGGCTGCTTGGGGCACATTACCATCACAGTATGCAATAGCATACTCAATGGCTCGTTTTTCAAGCAGGGCAAGAGGTATAATATTTTCCTGTTCAGGGCAAAAGCCTACGGTCTTGTTAGTCACCATAGCCTGTATCTTCTTTTCTATCCTAACGGTCGGGTTTAATGTTGAAGGAAGCATGTGCTTTTGAATCAAGGTATCATTATTCAACACGATAATAGTACGTATTACATTCTGTAACTCACGAATATTACCTGGCCAGGAATAAGCAAGAAAAGCAATTTTAGATTCAGGGGATAAACCAATAAACTTCTTATTCTCCTCAGCAGAAAAGATTGCCAGAAAGTGTTCAGCGATTAATAAAATATCATTGCCTCTTTCTCGTAACGACGGTAATGGAATGGGGATGACATGTAATCGATAAAAAAGGTCTTCCCTAAATCGGCCTGCTTGCACCTCTTCGACTGGATTGCGGTTGGTGGCGCAAATAAAGCGAACATCAAGATCTTCAGTTGTAGTGCCACCCACTTGTTGAATACACCCGGTCTGGACAAAGCGTAATAACTTGCTCTGTAATGCAATATCCAGTTCACAGATTTCGTCTAAAAACAAGGTACCCCCCGCAGCCTGGGATGCTGCACCCTGACGATGTTTAACAGCCCCTGTAAAAGCACCTTTAACATGCCCAAAAATTTCACTTTCCATCAAATCCTTCGGAATGGCTGCACAATTAAGCGCTATAAACGGCTGGTGTTTGCGAGGACTTTGATTATGAACAGCATGGGCACACACTTCTTTACCTGTACCACTCTCTCCGGTAATAAATAGGGTTGCTTTACTTTGCGAGGCATTATCTATAATTCGATACACAGACTGCATCACAGGGGACTCACCAAAAAAACCATGATATTGAGATCGAGTGTTTTGACGAAAGTGATCAACCTCATCCGTTAATGCCCGACTGTTTAGCGCATTGCGTAAGGTGAGTAATAAGCGTTTAGCCGTGAAGGGTTTCTCAATAAAATCAAAAGCACCATAACGCATTGCATCAAGTGCAACATTGACACTGCCATGTGCGGTAATGATGACAACAGTACAGGGTAATTTTTGCTCATGAACATACTTTAAAATATCCATGCCATTCATGCCGGGTAATTTTAAATCCAGAAAAATCACTTCGGGCAAATTATTTTCGATAAACGTAATAGCCTCAACACCTTGTGAACAATAGTGCAGCTGAATCTTTTCATGTCGTAAATAATCTGTATAGACCAAGGCTAAAGATGCGCTATCTTCAACCAGTAAAACTTTCGGGAGAAGTGAATCAGACATATTCCAT
>JAPYOW010000105.1 GCA_029937975.1 Methylococcaceae bacterium
GGGTTAAATAAGGCTAAAGCCAGACAGCTAGGAAATGCAGGCAGACAACTTATGCAGCAGTTAAATCTTAACTGGGATTACATTATTGAAGCCTTAATGGCTAATTAAATGCCAGAGAACGGTGAAATTAATTTTGACAATAATTGGGGCACGGATCTTTAGTCTACCTTTCTTAATACAGGATAAAGACCTGCACCCCATATTAAGGGGCATAGTTTATTTCATGCACTGACTCTATGTTACATCTTCCTAATCACTACCCTTCTTAAAATAAGACACCTTATGATTGCTTATATTTCTCCTCTCATTCCTAAAAAAACAGGTATCGCTCAGTACAGTCATCACTTAATTATGGCTTTACAAACAGAGTTAGCGATTAATCATGAGACGATTGATATTTTTGATGATCAAGTGGCAAAAACCAATAGTTGCCAGCAAAATTATCAGGCAAAAGAGTTACTGCCATTGCTATTTGAGCCTTCATCAAGAGTTCAGTATCGGCAGTTTATCTACCATTTTGGCAATAACCCTGAATTTCATCTGTCTGCACTTAAACTATTACAACAACAAAAAGGTATAGTGGTATTACATGATACGGTGTTATTTTTTTTACTTGCAGGGCTTGGTACAGGCGGCTTATGGCAAATTCTGGCAAAACAATCTGCTACCACTGGATATACCCGCTTACAACATATTTTAGCCGACTGCCCCCAGCAGGATATCCTGCGTTATCCCTTTCCCGAAAAACAACCCTTTTTACAATCCGTACTGAGTCAAGCGACTGCTGTCGTTGTGCATAGTCTGTTAGCTGAACAATTAGTACGAGAAGCAAACTATCAAAAAGCTATTTTTCGTGTCCCCCTAATTGATTACCAACAACCCACTTCGATAGATATTACTAAAATACAGGGTCATGCAACCCAGTCGCTTTTTGATAGCAAAACCTCAAAGGATTTATTTTATATCGGCTTATTTGGTTTCTCTGGCAACACCAAACGTAGTGAAGTGTTATTTAAGGTGTTATCTGCTTTACCTGCAGATATTAAGTCCCGTATTAAATTAATCATCGTTGGGGCCGCTTTTTATCAAGATCAAGTGACCGCCATGGGCTTGTCCAAGCAAGTTCATTTTATCGGCTATATCAGTGATGACGATTATGACCAGTGCTTAGCTATGTGCGATTTAATCGTTAATTTACGTTACCCATCTATGGGCGAAACCTCTGCGGTACAAATTCAAGCAATGAGTGCGGAAAAACCAACATTAGTGAGTAATCATGGCTGGTTTAGTGAATTACCTGATCAGGCAGTTTATAAAATCCCTGTTGATCAGCAAGAAGCAGAATGCCTAACACAAGGCATCATTAAAATGTTTGATGATAATGCTTTTCGCTTGACCATGGCTAAGCATGCCAAGCAATACGTTAAGCACTATCACAACCCTGCAAAAGTGGCTACCCAGTGGGTTGATATACTGTCTACTCCGTATTAAACAACCCTTAACCACCAGTAATAAAGGCTATTCGCCGGCAACATGCATCAATTAATTTTGACAACTTTGGAACCCAAATCCAGTTTCATTGAGTTAAGTTTATGATCTAGGATGTACTGAGGATAGGAAGTGCGTTATGGATTCCAGCCAAAAACATGCAAGTATGACAGAATCATATCATTGCTTTTTTATGTAGCAGAAGCTTATGGGGAATTTAAACAGCGGCTAATACTTTAAATGTATTAGCCGCTTGACCGAGGATAAGCCCTGTTTCTTTAAATTATACGTTACAGAGACCCGCTTCAATTCTTTGTATTTCCTGAACAAGCATTTCGGCACTTCTTTTCCAGGTAAATTGCTCAAGGTCAAATTTTGCTCCTTGATTTAAGGGTAAGTTGCCGGCTTCAATTCGTGCAATTTTCCGCACCAGGTCTTGTTTTTTATCCAAATCAAAGTACAGCACGCTATCCCCCCCCACTTCCCTATGAATCGGGGTATCACTTGCTAAAACAGGTAAGCCAAAGTGTTGCGCTTCAATAATAGGTAACCCAAAGCCTTCTACAATTGAGGGAAAAACCAAGGCTTTACTATGCTTATAACAATACACCAGCTCGCGATCATCAAGATCATTCCATATAAAAAGTTGTTTATTTAATTGGGGATGCTGTTCTATTTGTTGCAATAATGCATCCACTTTCCAACCAATATGCCCAACGACATGCAGTTTTATTGTCATCCCTTGTTCCCATAACTCACTGAACACATCAAGTAAATATTGATGATTCTTCCTTGGCTCTATGGTACAGACGATTAAATAGGTATCTTGTTTTGAAATACTTTTCTTAAGTGCCTCGCGTGCGTATTCGTTTTGCTCCGCAATGTCAGCGCCAAGATAAAAATAACCAAACCGTTCTACATCAAGCTCGTGACCCATGGCAAATAAATAATCTTGAATGCTTTGCTGCACTGTCTGAGAAATTGATATATACCCATCGACTTTACTATTCGCTTGCTTAAACCAGGTGTTAAATACTTCGGTTAAGTGTGCATTACAAAACTGAGGATGCGTAATCGGAATAAGATCATAGATGACCGAAATCACAACTGCGCCACTATTTTTTGCAGTATTAATCGCATTCCAGGCTGGCAAGTGCCATGATGAATCAAGCATCAAGACAGTATCACCTTGTGAAAACTCTATCGTATTTTTCATTAAAGCTGTTTTCTTCTTGAAACCAGCTCTCTGTAAGGGTTTTACAAATAGAAAATAGAGGATGCTACTCAAGCCAAACTCAGTTCTGGGTGCTGCTAAAAATGAATGCAAGGGCTTCCACGTTATTTTTTCAACAATCATCAGGCGCTTGCACCTGATGAAGTCTAGTACTTTAACTTTAAAACTACGCTGCTCAGGTTTACCTGGTAACGCTTGCGATGATAAAACAACAGCTTCTGGTTTGGTTTTTTTTTCCTGTCTTAAATCAGGTAATGAGGCAAGAGGATAAAAAGCCCCATCTTCAATCATAACTAATGTAATCGGTGTATCATCCGCTAACGCATCACCTAACTGATTTATTATTTTTCTTACTACTCGTTGTATTCCTGTGTTTAGGCCCGACTCCGAAGTATGGGTGCATTCTATATAAAGCTGTTTTATCATATTACTTAAAGCATCTCTTTTAATGTGTTTTTAAAAGCCATAGGTTTAAGTAAAGTAGGCGCTAGTTGATATAAATTTTGATTATCACCACATTGTCGCTGCATATCTGCCGACCTTATAAAACGAGCATCCGTTGCAATTTCAAGCGTATGCCCTGTTAATTCTTGTAACATATTAATAATTTCCCTAATACTGATTAAGCGACCCGAACATAAATTAATAACTTGCTGTTTTTGCATGGGCACCGCCAGTAATTCGGTATACACCTGTGCCACCCAGCGCACATCAGAAAAATCACGCCATATATCGATATTTCCCAACTGTATAGTTTCGGCCTTTTGCTTAAAGTGCTGAACTATTTTAGGGACTAAAAATTTTTCTACCTGACCTGTTCCGGTGTAATTAAAAGGCCGGGTAATCAATATATTGAGTTTATCATGATAGGTTTTAGCTATTTGCTCCATCGCCCATTTGCTGCAGCCATAATGATTAACCGGATTTACCGGACAGCTTTCATCAATTACTTCTCGTGCCTGCTCACCATAAACATGCGAGGTGCTGGCCAGGATGATTTTCTTAGGTGCTGCCGGCAGCTTTAAACAAGCATCGAGTATATTTTGCGGGCCAAAGGTATTAATCGCATAAATGTCAGCGCTACCTCCATCTGGCACAAAGCTAATAGCCGCCAGGTTTATGATATATTGCGGTTGAATATCTAACATTGCCTTTTCGACTGCCTGAGCATGGGTGATATCAACATGAGTCGTTACCACCCGATAAGCTGACT
>JAPYOW010000035.1 GCA_029937975.1 Methylococcaceae bacterium
CTGGAAATATGAATAACCTCTTCAAATCTCCAGTATTTTTAGTCTCAGCTTGGCAGTCCAAGCCCTATCTGATATAAACTCACAACACAGCCTTGAGTTTAAGCAATGATTAAGAACACTTACTGTCTCCACAATTAAGACAAGTCATGCAGCCGTCCATGAGTACCATCGCTTTAGTACTGCATTTTGTACATAGCGTGGCCTTTTCTGGAAAGCTATTTTCTTCATCTTTTACTGAAGGCGCATGCTTGGCTTCAAATTCCTTGCGTTTTTCTGCCAAAAACTGTTTTTGTGCATCCCCCATTTCTTCAGGGACTATCATGCCTATATATTTCATATGGGACTCAATCGCATGACCTATTTCTGCAACCAGCGAAGGCATAAAAATACCGCCTTTTTTGAAATAACCGCCTTGGGGGTCAAAAACCGCTTTCATTTCTTCGACCAGAAAAGTCACATCACCACCTTTACGGAATACGGCTGAAATCACACGTGTCAGTGCCAGTACCCATTGAAAATGCTCCATGTTTTTCGAGTTGATAAACACCTCATAAGGACGACGCTCTTCATGCTCGGTCCCCATATTCAAGACCATGTCATTAATGGTGATATAAAGGGCGTGTTCAGATTGCGGGGTTTTAATTTTATAGGTAGAACCTAGCAATACCTCGGGGCGCTGTACATTTTCATGCATGCTTTCCAGTACTGGCTCTAACTTTTCGTTATTTGCTGCCTCAATCTTGTCATCGTCTTTGATTACTTTATAAGAAACAATTTTTTTCGTGATTTTATGTGTCATTAGAACTTCCCGTAATAGCCTTCTTTCAAGGCATCAAATAGATTAGCCGCTGTATGCATTTCACCATCATACTCAATCTCTTCGTTACCTTTTACCTCCAGAACGTGTCCATCATCCAGCGTAAACTGATACGTCGTTTTCGCTAAATCTTCTTCCTTGACTAAAACACCTTGAAAAACTTCCGGGTTAAAGCGAAAAGTAGTACAGCCTTTTAAACCTTTATCATAGGCATATTCATAGATCGATTTAAATTCTTCATAAGGGAAGTCAGTCGGTACATTCGCGGTTTTGGAAATCGATGAATCTATCCATTTTTGTGCTGCCGCCTGAACATCAACATGCTGCATGGGTGTAACATCATCGGCAGCAATAAAATAGTCAGGCAATTGATTATCTTCATTATCGCTATACGGCATGGCTTCAGCATTAATCAGCGCTCTATAGGCTAATAATTCGAAAGAAAAAACATCCACCTTTTCCTTGCTTTTTTTGCCTTCCCGTATAATATTTCGCGCATAATGATGGGCAAAACTGGGTTCTATGCCATTACTGACATTATTGGCTAATGACAAAGAAATGGTACCGGTAGGGGCAATGGAACTATGATGCGTAAATCGAGCACCATGCTCAATTAATTCAGCCACTAACTCAGGTTTCTCGGTGGCAAGCAGTTGCATATAACGACTGTATTTAGAATGTAATACTTTACCTAAAATCTGGTCACCAATTTGATACCCATCGGTTTTCATTTCCGGTCTTTTGTATAACATCTCACCTGTCACGGTAAATGTTTGTTCCATGATGGGGGCCGCACCTTTTTCTTTCGCTAAATCCAGACCGGCTTGCCAGCCCTCTATGGCCAGAGTTTTAGTGATTTCTTCGGTGATTTGTAATGAGGCTTCAGAACCATATTTTAAACCGAGCATAGTCAAGGTCGAGCCTAAACCTAAATACCCCATCCCATGTCGACGCTTGCCAACAATTTCATCGCGCTGTTTTTCCAGAGGCAGGCCATTAATTTCCACCACATTATCCAGCATACGGGTAAAAACACGAATGGCTTTACTATACGTTTCCCAATCAAAACGCGCCTCTGGAGTAAAGGGTTTTTCTACAAACCGGGTTAAATTAATTGATCCCAGCAAACAGCTACCATAAGGAGGTAAAGGTTGTTCGCCGCAAGGATTGGTCGCCCGAATATTTTCACAAAACCAATTGTTATTCATTTCGTTGACTTTATCGATCAGAATAAAACCGGGCTCTGCATAATCATAGGTTGAAGACATAATAATGTCCCATAAGCGACGTGCGGGCATGGTTTTAGTGATTTTGCACGCAAGCAAACCGTCTTCGTTAACAATATAGCCTTGCTTATCAGGTAAATCTCGCCAGACAACCAGTTCTTTATCGTCCAGATCAATTCCATCCATTTTCTTTTCTTTTTCGGTAATAGGAAAAGACAAGAACCAGGGCTGATCATTTTTAACCGCTTCAATAAACTGGGTGGTAATTAATAATGACAAGTTAAACTGGCGCAAGCGTCCATCTTCCCGTTTTACTCTAATAAATTCAACCACATCGGGGTGAGAAATATCAAAAGTAGCCATTTGTGCCCCGCGCCTTCCCCCTGCCGATGAAACGGTAAAACACATTTTATCGTAGATATCCATAAACGAAAGCGGCCCGGATGTATAAGCGCCTGCCCCTGAAACATAGGCATTTTTCGGGCGTAGTGTAGAAAATTCGTAACCGATACCACAGCCTGCCTTTAAAGTCAGACCGGCTTCATGAACTTTACCGAGAATATCATCCATGGAATCAGTAATAGAGCCTGACACCGTACAGTTAATGGTGGATGTTGCGGGTTTATGTTTTTGCGCACCGGCATTAGAAACAATGCGTCCGGCAGGAATGACACCATGCCGTAATGCCCATAAAAACGATTTATAATGTTGTTCTTGTAATACTTTTCCTTGCTCCACACCCGCCAATGCTTTCGCCACCCTTTTATAAGTATCATCAATGACCTTATCTATGGCTTTTCCCTCTTTTGTTTTCAAACGATATTTAGAATCCCAGATATCTAAAGAAGCACTTTGTAAGGGAATTTCGATCATATGATCGTTAACAATTTGGAGCGGAGATGTCATAAATGATTTCCTGTCTGATAAGCATGAATAATGGTCTTGAAAAAACTATAATTGCAGCACAAGAAGACTTTATAAATGCAATATGTAGTGGTCAGGTGAAATAATACCACAATATGTTGTGTCTATCAGCTATTTTCAACACTAGTCAGCCTATTTGTTTTCAACCTTTAATAATTTCAATCACTTAGTAAAATCTGCTAAAAAAATGAAAAAATTGGTAAAAAGCCCCCCACTAAAAACCTCTGGCGCTTTATAATGTAGTGTCAGATCCAGCTCATTAATGCTCTCGATGCTGACTATCTTTAAACGGGTAGAGCGAAGCTCACAGCTTAGGTTTTCGAGATGCGGACTAAAGCTTGCTCTAGCCTGAATTTTTAATGAATAACTTCGCACTCAATCAGATTGACTCTTTTTTCATTTCAATAAAGAAAATACCTATGCATCATAACATTAGCTTATCCCAGTTTATTACCGAACAACTTCGCCATTCTGCCGATACCGACTCCGACTTGTCTGCCCTGTTAAATGATATTGCCACTGCTTGCAAACAAATATCCCACTTAGTCAACCAAGGGGATTTAAATGGAACCTGGGGCAATGCTGATGATGATACTGAAAATGTTCAAGGTGAAATTCAGAAAAGACTGGATATTCTCAGCAATGAGTTTATGTATAATGCCTTGAACTGGACAGGTCATGTGGCAGGCATGGTTTCAGAAGAAGAAGAGCTACCTATGACCATACCCGAGTTTTACCCAAGAGGTCGCTATCTGGCTTTATTTGATCCTCTGGATGGTTCATCCAATATTGATGTTAACCTGACGGTCGGAACCATTTTTTCAATTTTATCTTGTGAGCAGGGCATTCAACCTACGCTTGCAGATTACTTGCAAAAAGGCAGCGAGCAAGTCTGCGCCGGTTTTGTGCTGTATGGCCCCTCAACCATGTTAATTCTAACCCTGGGCCAAGGTGTTACCGGATTTACTCTGGATCAGGAAGTCGGTGAGTTTTACATGACCCACCCGGACATGACAATCCCGGAAGATTGCCAGGAATTTGCGATCAATATGTCTAATCAACGTTTCTGGGAACCGCCAATGCAACAATATATTGCGGAATGTATTGAAGGTACAGAAGGCAGTCGTGGCAAGGATTTTAATATGCGCTGGATTGCTTCATTAGTGGCCGAAGTTTATAGAGTATTAACACGTGGTGGCGTCTTTATGTATCCCTATGATGTAAAAGATCCGACGAAAGCAGGACGCTTACGCCTGATGTATGAAGCCAACCCCATAGGCTTTATTGTAGAACAAGCTGGCGGGCTTTGTTCTACCGGTCGTGAACGGATGCTGGATGTTGCTCCTGAAGACATTCATCAACGCGTTCCGGTAATCTTAGGTGCCAAAAATGAAGTCAATCGTATTGTTTCATATCACCAGGAATTTGATGCATGCAAATAGATGTTTTCAATGGTGATGCGGATGGCATTTGCGCCTTAATTCAACTACGCCTGACGCAACCTTTAACATCGCAATTAGTGACCGGGGTCAAACGTGACATTCATTTACTGAATGACCTTAAAGTACAACAAGGGGACAAAGTAACTGTACTGGACATATCACTGGCTAAAAACAGCCAGTCCGTGCAACGATTATTAGCTCAGGGAGCGCATGTTTTTTATGTCGATCACCACCAGACCGGGGAGATACCCGCACATCCTCATTTGCACACCCTGATCAATACCGATAGTAATGTCTGCACCAGTCTGCTGGTCAATGACTACCTGCAAGGAAAACATACCGAATGGGCCGTTACCGCCGCCTTTGGCGACAATTTATGTGAGAGCGCAAGACAAGCTGCTTTCCCCCTATCCTTAACCGAAAACCAGTTACAACAGCTAAAAATGCTAGGTATATGCATTAACTATAATAGTTACGGTAACAGCATTGCAGACTTACATTTTGCCCCTGACCTGCTCTATCAAGAAATGCTGCCCTATGCCTCACCGTTTGATTTTATGGCCGATAACACAGAGGTTTATGAAAGACTTTTAACAGGGTACAGTAATGATATGGCGGCTGTTAGCCACCTTGAGCCTGAATATAAAACCGATAAAGTAGCCGTTTATCAACTGCCCGATGAAAGTTGGGCAAAAAGAGTCAACGGGGTTTTTGGCAATGAACTGGCAAATAACAACCCTGCCCGTGCACATGCTGTAGTCACTTTGAATGCGCAAAAAGGCTATCAAATCAGCGTCCGCGCGCCCTTAGACAAGAAAACAGGGGCGGGTGAATTATGCGCCTCATTCCCAACAGGTGGAGGCAGAGCCGCAGCCGCAGGAATCAATCACCTGCCAATTGAAGAACTTGCTACCTTTATTGCAGCGTTTGAAAACAAATACCGCTAATTTAACACGCTAGAATGGACTTTTTCTGCCCCCCCTGTTTTAGATCTTCTTCTCTATATACTGCAACATCAACTGCACACTTCGGTTACCCCGGTATTCATTGATATCCAGTTTGTAGGCCGCCATAATTGAGCGTGTCCCTAACCATTGCTCAGGCCGCTCAACAAAAAATGCAATCGCATCGATGAGTAACTCACACTGGGGTAGTCTCAGCACAAACTTAAGGTGCTGTTGCCCGACAATGCGACATTGAATCACATCAAAAACACCATCAAATACCGGTTCTGGAAAGCCTTGCCCCCAGGTTCCGGCATTTTTTAATTGTTCAGAAAATTCCAGACTCATTTCATTTTCTGACAACTGCCCATCAGAAAATATTTTTTGTTCCAGATCCACACTATCCAGATGTCTTGCCACCACTTCATCAAATGCCAAGGCAAATACGGGATAATCATGCATTTTAATACTCATCCCTGCTGCCATCGCATGTCCCCCAAATTTACTGAGAATTTGCGGATGGGCGACAGCAATTTCACTCAATACATCTCGAATATGTACCCCAGGGATGGATCGTGCTGAACCTTTAATATCACCCTTATCAGCGGAAGCAAAAGCCACAACCGGTCGGTGTAGACGATCTTTAATTCGGGAAGCCAGTATGCCAATCACGCCCTGATGCCACTCTTTCTCAAACAAACAGACGCCTGCCGGTAAATGATGTTCATCCAGCATGTGCATACTATCCAATAAAGACATCGCCTCATGTTTCATTTGCGCTTCGACGGCTTTACGATCCTGATTAAGCTCATCCAGCTGTTCAGCCATCTCTTTTGCCAAGCCAGCATCTTCGGTTAATAAACATTGAATCCCCAAAGACATATCATCCATGCGACCTGCAGCATTCAGCCGTGGTCCCAGGGCAAAACCTAAATCAGCTGAATTAATGGATGAAAATTGTTTTCCAGCCTGAGCAATAAGCGCTTGTATCCCCGGGTGTGCCTTCGCTGAGCGTATGCGCAAAATACCCTGGTGTACCAGAATCCGGTTCACCTGATCCAAAACAACAACATCCGCTATGGTTCCCAATGCGACAAAATCCAGCAACTGTGCCAAATTAGGTTGCTGCCTGTTATGCTTTTCAAACCACTGACGCTCACGTAAACGACTGCGTAATGCCAGTAACACATAAAAGATAACCCCGACCCCGGCAATATTGCCACTGGGAAATTCATCACCCGGCAAATTCGGGTTAACGATAGCATCTGCTGCCGGTAATTGCTCGCCGGGCAAATGATGATCGGTAATTAACACCTTGATATTAGCTGCTTTAGCCGCCTGCACACCCTCCAGACTGGAAATCCCATTATCCACAGTAATAATAAGATCAGGCTTGTGTTTCTTGACTTGCTCGACTATTTCCGGCGTCAGGCCATAGCCGTATTCAAAGCGGTTAGGCACTACATAAGACACATTATTCAAGCCGAGTAATGCCAGCCCCTTAATCCCCACTACACAGCTAGTGGCTCCATCGGCATCAAAATCAGCCACAATGGTGATTTTTTGTTGCTGTTCGATGGCAAGCATTAAATGCCCCACCATCTCTTCCATGCCGCTTAATAACCAAGGCGATGGAAGATTGGCCAGGCTACGGTCTAATTGCTCATTATCTATAATGCCTCGTGCAGAAAAAATCCTGTGGAGCATCGGAGATAAATTTGTTAAGTGCGATTTTTTCTTGCTCTTTGGACGAGGAACTATCTTTTTTTTAACGCCTTGATGATACAACATAGAGACCCCCATAAAAAAGCCGGCAATTGCCGGCTTTAAAAGATTGACTGATTTAAACCAGACCTTACATATTATCTAATATAGCTTTTTTCACCGCATCCAGTGTCGCATCTATAGTTACCGGATGGGAACTCTGGCACTGGTTGATTGCCGTATCCGGGTCTTTCAAGCCATTCCCTGTCAAGGTACAAACAACCCTGCTGCCTTCGGGAATCTTGCCACTGGCTATATCTTTCAGCGCACCGGCTAAGGAAGTCGCTGAAGCAGGCTCACAAAATATACCTTCATATTGTGACAGCATTTTATGCGCGACTAATATTTTTTCATCGCTAAAACAATCAAACCAGCCACCTGATTCTTTTTGTGCATTCCAGGCATAATCCCACGATTGAGGCCTACCGATTCGAATGGCTGTGGCAATGGTTTCTGGATTATCAACCATCTTACCACTGATAAAAGGCGCAGCTCCCGCTGCCTGATAACCGCACATAACCGGGCGTTTACTGGCAACGGCTTTTAAATCACCCTGATTCTGGGCATATTCGGTATAGCCTTTCCAATAAGCGGTAATATTGCCTGCATTACCTACCGGTAAACAATGATAATCAGGGGCATCACCTAATTCATCCACGATTTCAAAAGCCGCGGTTTTCTGTCCGTCAATTCTATACGGGTTAATCGAGTTAACTATAGTGACAGGAGCATGATCTACAATCTCTTTCACTAATGACATACCGTCATCAAAATTACCGTTAATCTGAATAATTTGTGCACCGTACATTAATGTTTGGGCCAATTTTCCCAGTGCTATTTTACCATCAGGAATCAACACAAAAGCCTTGATACCTGCACGCACGGCATAGGCTGCAGCAGACGCCGAGGTATTACCTGTGGAGGCACAAATAATAGCCTGACTGCCCTCTTCTACCGCTTTAGTGACAGCCATGGTCATACCACGGTCTTTAAATGATCCGGTAGGGTTCAATCCTTCATATTTAACATAGATATCAACATCTTTGCCGATTATTTTAGGAATATTTTGCAGTTGAATCAGCGGTGTATTACCTTCGCCTATGCTAATGATGCGCGCATTATTATTAACGGGTAAGCGATCTTTATAGCGTTCAATGAGGCCTGTGTAGCGAGTAGACATTTTTTTATCCCAAGGTTTCTAAACGAATCCGGCAAACTGAGCCGGTAATAGTTGATAATGTTTCAATTTCTGTAATGGCCGCATTCATTTCTTTTTCTAAGGTAGTCTGCGTCAGCATAATAACAGGCAAGGTAACCTCACCTTCAAGTGGCTCTTTTTGAATCAAGGCTTCAATACTAATGTGATGATCAGCCAGAATTTTAGTGACTTCTGCCAATACCCCGGGCTTGTCTTCAGCGTTTAAACGCAGATAATACGCTGTATGTATCTGCTCGGATGAAAGCACCGGAATATCTGTAATCTGATCTGATTGAAAAGCAAAATGCGGCACTCTGTGTTCAGGGTCACTATTAAGCACTCTGATCACATCAACAATATCAGCCACAACAGCAGATGCAGTAGGCTCCGCACCGGCTCCCGCGCCATAATATAAAGTTGGTCCCACGGCATCTCCCTGTACTAAAACAGCATTCATGACACCATCCACATTGGCAATCAGGCGACGTTCTGGAATCAAGGTAGGGTGTACTCTGAGCTCAATACCCTGCTCTGTCTTTCTGGCTATACCCAGATGTTTAATGCGATAACCTAATTGTTCGGCGTACTCAACATCTTCGCGAGTAATCTTGGTAATACCTTCGGTATATACTTTATCAAATTGCAAAGGAATGCCAAAAGCTAACGATGCTAAAATAGCCAGCTTATGTCCGGCATCGATACCTTCAACATCAAAAGTGGGGTCAGCTTCTGCATATCCCAAGGCTTGTGCTTCAACCAAGACATCCGCAAAGTCACGCCCATGGTCACGCATTTCGGTCAGGATGAAATTTCCGGTGCCGTTAATAATACCCGCCAACCATTGAATCTGATTAGCACTCAAGCCTTCGCGCAGGGCTTTAATGATGGGTATACCTCCCGCAACAGCGGATTCAAACAAAACCATGACGCCTTTTTCACTGGCTTTAGCAAATATTTCATTCCCGTGCAAAGCAATTAAAGCTTTATTGGCTGTCACCACATGCTTGCCATTTTCTATGGCTTGTAAAACCAGATCTTTGGCTAATGTCACGCCACCAATCAACTCTAAAATAATTTCAATTTCAGGGTCATGGATGATTTCAAAAGAATTTGTCGTTAATTTAATATCGCCCGTATCACAAATTCTTTCGCGGTTTAAATCACGTGCAGAAGCATGGGTAACAATAATTTCCCGACCTGTTCTGCGGAAGATTTCGCCTGCATTTCTGTTAAGCACATTAACAACACCCCCGCCCACTGTACCTAATCCTAAAATACCAATTTTTACCGCTTTCAAATTTAACTCCTAAACCTTTATAGAGCAGACTTCAGTCCGCTAATCTCTTGTAAAATACGGTCGCTAACAACTTCCTGTCTCAAACGACACTTTTATATCCTGACACAGAAGCCAGCAGGCCGTTGTACAACGGCCTATTAAAAATTATTTGTTCTTCAGCATCGATCTAATGCCTCTCAACGCTTGTCGTGTTCTATGCTCATTTTCAATCAAACTGAAGCGGACATGATCATCGCCATACTGGCCAAAACCAATACCGGGTGATACTGCGACTTTAGCTTCAATGATCATTTTTTTACAAAATTCTATGGACCCCATTTCCTTATATTGTTCGGGAATAGGCGCCCATACAAACATCGTCGCTTTTGGCTTTTCGACAGCCCAGCCCATTGCGTTCAAACCCTCACAAAGCACATCTCGTCTGCTTTTGTACATATCGCAAATTTCTGCAACGCATTCTTGAGGGCCTTCCAGAGCTGCAATCGCAGCAACTTGTATCGGGGTAAACATGCCATAATCAAGATAAGACTTAATACGGGTTAATGCTGCAACCAAGGTTTTATTTCCACACATAAAACCTACTCGCCAGCCTGGCATATTATAGCTTTTTGATAAGGAATAAAATTCAACTGCAATATCTTTTGCACCTTCTACTTGCAAAATAGAGGGCGCTTTATATCCATCAAATACGATATCCGCATAGGCAATATCATGGACCACCCAAATACTATGCTCTTTTGCTACTGCAACTATCTTCTCAAAAAAATCCAGTTCCACACATTCACTGGTGGGATTACCCGGAAAATTAAGAATTAACATTTTAGGTTTGGGCCAGGAATCAATGATGGCCTTATGCAATTCCTCAAAAAAGTCGACGCCAGGCACCATTTTGACATGTCTTAAATCGGCACCCGCAATCACCACACCATAGGGATGAATAGGATAAGCTGGATTAGGAACCAGCACCACATCTCCCGGCCCCAATGTAGCAAATGCCAGATGTGCCAATCCCTCTTTTGAGCCTATCGTGACTATGGCTTCAGTTTCCGGATCTAAATCCACATCAAAACGTCTTTTATACCAGTCACAAATTGCTTTTCTTAAGCGAGGAATACCCCGGGAAAGGGAGTAACGATGAGTATCATCACGCTCTGCCGCCTCCACCATCTTTGCTACAATATGTTTGGGGGTAGGCTGGTCAGGATTGCCCATACCAAAGTCAATAATATCCTCACCGTCAGCTCGCGCCTTGGCTTTTAAATCATTGACAATATTAAAAACGTAGGGGGGGAGGCGACTAATTCGATGAAATTCTTCCATTAATAGCTCTTAAAAAATCCAGTGTTAAACAATAGCAAATTAAAATGATCGGCTATTATAACCTGATTCAAACGATGAAGTAGTGCTGATATAGATGATTAAAATTCATAGCCATTAAAGTCCCCGTATGAATTAAGCGAAGTTTTTGAGATAGACAAAGTATTGCGACTATAAAGGCCAGACACGTATTTATCGAGGAAAGTTCTAGCAGAACATTAAGGTCTTAACACTTTTCTATCGAGATATGGCTGCGCATAAGAAAAAACAGGGGGCTATTACTACCCTCCTCCTCGCGCACTTTTGGCTGTGCTTTTGCTACTTTTACCAGAGTAGGTAGCTAATCACCGCTGTTTTCGCGGGTCGCTATTTGCCTGATACCGATAAGCAAAGACCGTTAAAACAGTAGGCACGCCACCGCGCGCCTGTTTATTTCTGCCGAAAACAATATAACAGCGAAGGATTCGAATAGCATGCTATCAAGCCCTCAGCTACCGCATGCTTTCCAGAACCACCCTTTCCACACGTTCTAAGTCGGCCTGTGTATCAACCCCTGCCTCTGGAGCAGTAGCCACGGTCTTTACCAGGATAGCTTCACCCTGCCATAAAATTCGTAATTGCTCCAAAGATTCTATGGTTTCAAGCACTGAAGGTTGCCAGGAACAGTAGTCTTTTAAAAATTTAACCGTATATGCATACATGCCTATATGCCTAAGATAAGGCATTGCATCCGATAGGGTTCCAGTATCAGCCGTAAAATTATTACGATTCCAGGGAATAGCGGCCCGACTAAAATACAAGGCATAGCCGGCCTTATTCAACACCACCTTTACCGCGTTAGTATTAAATATTTCCGCACTCTCCTGTATCTCGGCAGCTAAGGTGGCAATCCCCGCCTGACTTTGATTGCCCAGAGCCTGAGCCACATCTTTAATATACGCGGATGGAATAAGCGGTTCATCGCCTTGTAAATTGACCACGATATCCGCATCATCCCAGCCCATAAGACTTGCCACTTCATTAATACGTTCTGTGCCACTTTGATGATTAACATCGGTCATGACCACTTTCATACCTAATGCGGCAACACTATCAAAAATCAGCTGATCATCGGTGGCGACCACCACCTCTTCAGCCTCCGCTTCCATGGCCCGTTGGCAGACATGTGCAATCATCGGCTTTCCGGCAATAGTCAGCAGCGGTTTGCCAGGTAGCCGTGTTGACCCATAGCGCGCAGGTATCACCACTTTAAAAGGTATTTTCATTATACTTTCATACAGGCTGGTAGTACGTCATTGTAGTATTGACGGGGTGATGGACAGAAACATAGATAGCACATAGCCCCTTACCTTGCCGGAGCGGCTGTTAAGAGGCTGCGTATCTTGTGATCCATCCGTAAAGCAGGGTATTGCAAAATTCTGGGTCATGCCAGATTCATTGTTACTGGCAGACCCACACGAAGCTGCAGGGTATTTCATCAGCCAACTGGAATCGCCAGTCAACTAAGCTAAAGCATCCACTTCATCATTTGATAATTCGCGCGCTTCATCTTCCAGCATCACGGGAATTTCATCCCGGACAGGAAAAGCTATGCGATCAGCCTTGCATATTAACTCTTGCGCCTCTTTCTTATATATCAAAGGACTTTTACATAAGGGGCAAGCCAGAATATTCAATAATTTTTTATCCACGTGTTTTCTCTTCTATTAATATCAGTAATTTATCTATAAATTGTTGCTCAGGTTGCGCCTTAATAGGGACATACCAGTATTTATCTGTGGCAAAGTCTATACACTTCACCGCATCTTTTTCTGTCATCAAAACGGGTTTATCATCACTAAAACCGATATCCTCAGCACTAAACTGATGATGATCAGGAAAAGCATGCGTTTCTACAGACAGGTTTTCCTGTTCGAGTAAATCGAAAAAACGTTGCGGGTTACCTATACCAGCAACGGCATGACAATCCTGCTGGTTAAATTCATTTAACCAGCGTTCTTCTTGATTGCTTAAATTAATGGCAACATCACCTTCTATCTCCATAGAAAATTCATTATCTTCTTCAGGCACACCATTCACAATAATCAAATCCACTGTCTGTAACCGGTCTATAGGTTCCCTTAAAGGCCCGCAAGGTAACATATAACCATTGCCAAAGCGCCTTTTACCATCGATCACAGCAATTTCAATATCTCTTTCCAAAGCATAATGTTGCAAACCATCATCAGACAAAATGATATTACACTCTGATTTCTGCAATAACATATGAGCTGCATCCACACGATTCTGACCCACTGCGACGGGGCAGTCAGCACGTGCTTGCATTAATACAGCCTCATCCCCTACCTGTTCTGCTGTACTGTGTTCATCAACCCATTGCGGCCAGCTTTCAGCATTGCCTCCATAACCACGACTGATGATCCCCGGTTTATATCCCTCCTCAATTAAAAATCGAGCCAACCAAAGAATCAATGGCGTTTTCCCCGTGCCGCCAACCGTTATATTACCCACTACAATAACTGGCACCGCTATTTTATGTTTTTTGCGGATACCGATGTTATAGAGGAATGACCTAAAACGCATAAAATCAGCATACAACATGGATATAGGCATAAAGAAAGCCGAAATATACATTTCTTTATACCACTCATCTTGCAACCAACGAGAAAAATTCTGTTTCATATTATTTCCTGGTGATACTTTTGGTAGCGAAAGTAATCCGACTAAACCCCAGATGGCTGGCAATATCCAAAGCAGTCACAACGGCCTGATGGGGGGCTTTAGCATCGGCGCTGATAATAAAAGGAATTTGCCGGGAATTACCAGCCGCTTGCCTTAAAGCGCGTGTTAAGGTTGATTTTTGTTGATTAACCAATGGATGGGGCAGACCATCATCCCCTGAGATAAAATAAATCCCGGCGGCATCAATAGTCAGGATAATCATTTTTTCAGTTTCTGCGCTCTCGCTACCTTGAGCTTCTGGCAGATTTATTTTTAATTCTGCCTGTTGATTAAAGGTCGTCGTCACCATAAAAAATATAAGTAACAAAAAAACCACATCTATCATCGGTGTTAAGGTGATTTCAAGAGGTGGTCTTTTATGCCGGGAGAAATTCATCAGCCTACCTCTCTGTCACCAGCCATGACATCAATTAACTTTAAGGCTTCCTCTTCCATGTTTAATACGTACTCATCCACCAGACGTTCAAAATAACGATGGAAAATAAGACTGGGAATAGCCACTGTCAGGCCGGCTGCCGTCGTCAGCAGTGCCTCTGAAATGCCTCCTGCTAACAAAGAAGGATCACCCACGCCATGAATCATGATGGCAGCAAATACTTTAATCATACCCACCACGGTACCTAATAAACCCAACAACGGTGTTATTGAAGCAATAGTGCCTAATGTATTTAAAAAGCGTTCCAATTCATGAACCACCTGCCGCCCGGCTTCCTCAATACTGATTTTCATCATTTCACGGCTATGGTGCCGGTTTAATAAACCCGCAGCCAGTATTGAGCCTAACGGCGAACTCATTTTTATGCGTCTGATTGAGGGCTCGTTTAAATTGTGATCTTTTTCCAAACGCCAGATTTGAGCTACAAGCGCCGGTGGCAGAATCTTTTTACGCTGCAAAGACCAGAAACGTTCAGCCACAATGCCCATGGCAGTAATGGAACACAACATAATCGGCAGCATTAACCAGCCGCCATTTTTTATCAATTCAAACACGTAAAATATCCTGTAAATATAGTGTGTGCTAGTTTAACCTATCAGGGTTTGATTTTCTCGCCCTACCCAAATGAAAGCTATGATTAACGCTAAAAAGCAACACACTGAAGCCATGGAAAAGACAAAAGAAGCCCCGTATAAATCCCAAAAATAGCCACTGGCTAAACTCCCTAGCATGCCGCCAAGACCAAAGGTTAAACTACTATACAACGCCTGCCCTTTACCTTGGTGATGGATACCAAAATAGTTATGCAGCAAATGAATAGCCACTACATGCGAGGCCCCAAAAGTCGCAGCATGTAATAATTGTGCCAGCAGCATTAAACTAAAGCTATCCACAAAAAAGGCAATCAACAACCAGCGACCGATGCCTAAAACAATACTGATTAATAAAATATTGCGTAAAGAAACACATTTTAATATCTGTTTCATAAAAACAAACAATAAAACCTCAGCCCCCACGCCTAATGCCCAAAGTAAACCAATCGTGGTTGAGGCATAATCAAACTGATGCAAATAAATGGAATAAAACACATAATAAGGTCCATGAGAAACCTGTAGCAATGAATACACCACAAAAAATGCAATAATCTCGGGTCGCCTGACAATCTGTAACAAACCAACAGAGCCTGCCCCCTGTGAGGATGTTTTGGCCTCTGGTGTCACCAGACTCACCAGCCAGATCATGATTAAAAAAGCAATAATCCATTCTGGCAAATACTCAATACTATAGAGATCGATAAAGCGACCAATCGCCAATACACTCAGGATAAAACCGACAGAGCCCCACAGCCTGACTTGACTATAGCGCTGAGGCTCCTTTTTTAAATGGAACAAGGTGGCGGCTTCAAACTGGGGTAATGCTGCATTCCAGAAAAAACTGAAACCAATAGTAATCATGGCTATCCAGAGATAACTCTGGTGATGGAAAAAACCGGCAAATATGACTGCCGCAAAAAAAGAAAGCATGCGGATAATGCTAAGACTTTTCCCAGTATGGTCAGCAATCCACCCCCATAAATTTGGCGCAATGACTTTAGTCGCCACCATGAGAGCAGATAATTCACCAATTTCCATGGCATTGAACTGAAGCTGTTCCAGATACAAACTCCAGTAAGGCAGAAAACCACCCAGTGTTGCAAAATAAAAAAAATAAAAACTGGATAATCGCCAGTAAGGAACCTTCATGTTAATTTCGTAGAGAAGTAAAAATGGTCAGCAATATACTGCAGTTAACGTAAAAAAGGTAAGCCTGAATCCACATCAATATTTTGCGCCCGATGGCGTAACAAATGATCCATAAGGGTAATCGCCATCATGGCTTCCGCAATCGGTGTTGCTCTGATACCTACGCAGGGATCATGACGCCCTTCAGTTACCACTTCAATCGCTTCACCCTGCGTATTAATACTCTTGCCCGGTAAACGCAAACTGGATGTAGGTTTTAAGGCAATACTGGCCACTATATCCTGGCCGGTAGAAATACCGCCTAACACCCCGCCCGCATGATTACTTAAAAACCCTGCCGGTGTTATTTCATCTCTAAAATGAGTCCCTTTACTATCAACACAGGCAAACCCATCACCAATCTCCACACCTTTAACCGCATTAATACTCATCAGGCTATGGGCCAATTCTGCATCCAGACGATCAAACACAGGTTCACCCAGGCCGGGTGGAACATTGCTGGCAATCACCTTCACTTTGGCACCAATGGAATCACCTTCTTTTCTTAAGGCATCCATGTAAACTTCCATTTCAGACACTTTATCAGGATCAGGACAAAAGAAAGGGTTGGTTTCAACCACAGACATATCAATTTTTTCTACTTTAATCGGGCCTAATTGTGATAAGTAACCGTGAATTTCAATATCAAACTTTTCTTTTAAGTATTTTTTAGCTATCGCACCTGCGGCAACGCGCATCGCAGTTTCTCTGGCAGAAGAACGCCCTCCGCCACGGTAATCACGAAACCCGTATTTATGCTGATAGGAATAGTCCGCATGTCCTGGCCGAAAAGAGCTAGCAATTTTGCTGTAATCTTTCGAGCGCTGATCGGTGTTTTCAATCATTAAACCAATCGGTGTACCGGTGGTTTTGCCTTCAAACACGCCGGATAAAATTTTGACCTGATCTGCTTCTCTGCGTTGTGTGGTATGCCGCGAGGTACCGGGCTTTCTTCTATCCAAATCCCTTTGAATATCAGCCTCCGTTAAAGAAATCCCTGGTGGACAACCATCGACTGTACAACCGAGAGCCAAGCCATGACTTTCGCCAAAGCTGGTGACTGTGAATAATTTTCCAATGCTATTACCGGACATATTAAATACTTTGTTTAAATTGTTGATGATATTGCTGAACTTGTTCAGCCGTTAATAGAAAAATGCCATCCCCACCGTGTTCAAAATCCAGCCAGTAAAAAGGAATATCTGGAAATAGCTGTTGTAGTGTTTGTGCACTACTGCCCACTTCAACGATCAGGATACCCTGCGCTGATAAAAAGTGCTTGGCATCGGTCAAAATACGCAAGACCAGATCGAGACCCGAATCGCCGCCAGTAAATCCCATTTCAGGCTCATTATGATATTCAGCAGGTAATTCCTTCCATTCCTGAATAGCCACATATGGAGGATTACTGACAATCACATCATATCGACAGGGGGGCAAGGCATTAAACAGATCGGACTGCAACAAATTCAACTGCTCGCTGAGCTTGTGTTGTTCACGATTAATCTTAGCCACATCCAATGCATCAGCAGATAAATCCACAGCATCAACCCGGGCTTGCGGAAAAGCATAGGCACAAGCAATGGCGATGCAGGCACTGCCCGTACACAAGTCAAGAATATTCAACACCTGCTCTTCATCCACCCAGGGTTGAAAGCCTTGTTCAATCAATTCTGCAATAGGAGAGCGAGGAACCAATACCCGTTCATCCACAAAAAAAGACAAGCCGGCAAACGAGGCTTGCCGGGTCAAATAAGCCACCGGCTTGCGCTCTTTAATTCGCCTATTCAGCAAGCCTATCACTCGCTGACGCTCTGCCGGGGTTAACACAGAATCCAGATAACAATCATCAAGCTGATCGGGTAAATATAATGCGTGAAATACCAGCGTCGCAGATTCATGTAGATGTGTTGCCAGCCCATGCCCTAAAAAAACCTGGTGCTCAGCAAACTGGCTTGCACCCCACCGGATATAGTCTCTGATGGTTTTTAAAGTAATGATAATATCAGTTTCTGAAGTTACCGCGTTTGCAGTCATTTAGCTTTCTATTCAGTTGTAACAAAACCCGTAATTTTAAACTAAAACCTATTCATTTGTTTGAATAAACCCATCTTTATATACCCGCACCCGAAAATTCATCTCAATTAGCCGCCCGTTTGGCGAAAATCGTTGATATCTTGCTGACTATCAATTTATGCAACCGGAAAAATTCACGTTACCGAACATTCCGAAAGTTACATTTACAATTCAGCATAGATTCCCCCCCATTATTCTAAAATAACCAATCTACCGGGTTACAACAGTTATCAGGCAAAAACAAAAAGTATATCCTGACTTTGCTCCAGCAAGATGACTAGTTCAAGCCATGCAACACCAGCATCAACCCCAAAAAATAGATAGCTTCGCTATTGTCATTATCGCTGATCATTTCCACCGGCTATTAATCCTGCACAATGACCATAGCCAGACAGAAATATCTGCGTAGTATAAAGGGCTATTCCCGACATAAAATCCAATAATACGCCGAAAACGAGATGAATTAAGCAGCAACCAGCCACTAAGGGAAGACGGTTTTCATAACCCTGTTGTTAAAAATATCATTTAAGCTTTTATGCGGTATTTTTAGTGTGTTTAGGGGTATCCGCCTGTGCTCCCCATTCAGCCCAGGAGCCATCATAAACAGCTATATCCTTTAAACCTAGTTGATATAAAGCCAGCGCCAGTACTGCAGCAGAAACCCCAGAGCCACATGTCGTGACCATAGGTTTAGAAAGATTAAGGGAAGACTGTTCAAATAGTGACTGTAAGGTTTGCTGTGAACATAGCGTTGTCTGTGTACTGTCGGTTAAACCGGCATAAGGGATATTGATACTGCCGGGAATATGGCCAGGTTGAAGTGTGCTGTCGGCCAATTTGCTTTGCCCTGAAAATCTATCGGCTGAACGGGCATCGATAATTTGCCGTGACTGGTTGCTCAGCACCAACTTCATTTGCTTTAAGTTAAAAACCAGTTCCGGGCAATATTGTGCCTTAAAGGTTTTTGCTATCGGGGCTGGCTGTTCAGAACTGATGCGGTAATTTAATTGCTGCCAGCGCGTTAAACCTCCATCAACAACGTAAACCTGATCATGAGCAAACACCCGAAACATCCACCATACTCTGGCGGCAGCAAAGAAATGATTATTATCGTAAATTAGTACCCGTGTCGTGTTGCTAATTCCCATTTTCCCTACTGCATCAGAAAAATATTCCGCTTTCGGTAACATATGTGACAAAGAGTTAGATAAATCGGCCACCTCGTCAATATCAAAAAACTGTGCTCCGGGAATATGCTGCTGTTGATATTCTTGCCGGGCATTACGCTGTTGCCTGGGTAAAAAGAAAGTAGCATCCAGAATAACCTGATTCTCAGCATCAAGATTTTGTTGTAGCCATTCACAGCTATGCAGTGCTGAAGTTTTCATCAATTCATGTTGTAAAACCACAATGCCTCGTCAAGCGTTAAGTAAAATGCTTAGTCAATAAATTAGACCGCTGTTTTCAAGCAATTGAAGTCTGTAAAATCATAGACTTACCATCTCCATGCTGTAAACAGTACCATAGGTTAAAGTACTGGCCTTTTTTATGACTGTTTAGAAAGCATCCTGTTCACTAAGGATCACTGGGATTGCAATATATTCACATTCTGATCTTAACCCGCCCGCCAGAATGTTACTAAAATCAGTTAAATGAGCGTACTCGCGACTAGCGCATTCCCAGATTAAATCCAGTCTAGATATACGGCTTTTGCTGGCTTTTTAAGCCGCTATCTGAATCAGTAGCTCTTAATACCTGAGGGTTAGTTCCTGGCCTTTTTGCATCATTTCCAGATGTTTCAAAAAACTCATCCCTAACAAGATTTCCGTGCCTTGCATGTGGGGATTAATAGTGGCTCGAATATTATTAAGCTCAATGGCACCAACACTCACCGAGTCCAGTCGCGTAGTAAAAACCTTAATAATGCCATTGGCGGTTCTGCTGTGTACCGGATGAGCTTTTTTTAATCGTAATTGGCTGGCAATGGTTTCGGGTATGCTAATGACTGTCGCGCCAGTATCCAGTAAAAAAGTCACCGGTTGATGATTGATTTGACCGTTGACCACATAATGTCCATAGCGATTTTGTCTTAACCTGACTTCCACCGTATTGTTTTCAATGCGGGTATCAAAAGTTTGATTCGGATTATGTTGTTGCTCAAGATAATTGTTAAAGCCATAAGTCAATAACCCTAAAAATAGCATCCAGGCAAGATAAATCATGCCTTGGCCTATATTGTTATTACTGTCAGTGTTTTTCATCTGCCTGATCTTGCACCAGTACCCAGGGTTTGACCACGACGGCCCAGACCATTTGCTCATTGTTATACCATTGTAAGGCCTGTTGATCTGAAACCAGCGCTACGCTCTGAGCCTGTAACCATTGCTCTACCTGAACTTTATTATCTTTGGAAAATTGAAAAGCCACTTCCAGCAAATCCAATTCAGGGCTCACCGAAATAGCCAAACCACTGGCAAAAAAACGCTGTAATTCATGCCATGGTATTTGCGATGTTTCCAAATTGAGTTGTTTCTTAGTCATTGAATAGATATCTATTGTTGTTTGGTGTTGTTAGCGTTGCAGCCCACCTGACTGACTGCAAATCCGCAACGGTTAGGTAAATGATAAACCTCTTCTAGTCCGCTTGCAAAATACATTCCTCAGCCGCGCGACCGTAAAGGTCAACAAAAAACCGACCCGTTCTGGCGGTAGAAAGTGCATAATACAAAAATTATACCTGCTTAAAAATACCTCTAAAATCGATAGATCAACGCTCTATCGTGCTCAGCATGGATGCCCAAGCAGCTAGAAAACAGCCGATGGATTATTGGTGTGCGGTTTATATTAACCGTTCATCACACCGACTCAGGTGCATGCCATACATATCCTAAGATGAACCCCGTACCGCTTAAAATCATTTAAACCCTGACCCTATTTTTTATATGAACAGCCCAATAAAAGTCAAACTTCCCTATTTCGATCATTTACTGGCGGCACTGCAAGAGGATAATGATGCCCTTGAAAAAAGCTTCGGTCGTCATGTACATTGGGGCTATTGGCAGCAGCCCAAGCTGGCAACCTTATCGGTCGATGATTTTGCCGAGGCTGCAGAAAACCTTAGCATTCAAGTCTGTGATGCCGCTAAAATAAGCTCTCATAAAACCATACTGGATGTAGGTTGTGGCTTTGGCGGCACGATTGCTCACCTGAATGAAAATTATGATAACCTCGAGTTACTGGGTCTTAACCTGGATGATCGCCAACTGCAAAGAGCGCAGCAGAAAGTGAAGCCGCTAGCAAACAATAGTATTCAGTTCCAACAGGGTAACGCATGTTCACTACCCTTTCCCGATAATTCTTTTGATGTTGTTTTAGCCGTGGAATGTATTTTTCATTTCCCGGATAGACAGACTTTTTTTGCCGAAGCTTTTCGCGTATTAAAACCGGGGGGGTATTTAGCTTTGTCTGATTTTGTCCCCACGACCGCCTTATTACCCTTAGTGAAAATAAAACTGCCAAAACCTTTGGGTCAGGGGTTTTATGGAAACTGCAATGTGGAATGTAGCTCAGCAGGCTACAGACAACTGGCCGCTGAAACCGGCTTTAAGCTCACGCTAGAAAAAGATATTACCCGTAACACATTACCCACTTATCGTTACTTGAGAAGCATGGGCATGAAAGAATCGTATAAAAGTATTAGTGCTGCGGTAGAAACCTTGCTAGTTGAAGTTCTCAGTCGCACTCACCTGCTGAAATACCTGGTCCTGTCCTTTCAAAAGCCTCAGAGTAGTGATTAACCCATCCGAAGCGGGGACAGACACATGCATAAAGTGACCCTGGTAACAGCCCGGCACTGCACGCCGCTTGGGCTTATGCCTGTTTGCCAGCGGATCTGGCCACGGCACTCTGCTG
>JAPYOW010000036.1 GCA_029937975.1 Methylococcaceae bacterium
ACTTCGGCTTTACAGCTGAAAATGTGGTCAAAACCGTGAAAGATGTTCTGTAATTTGAGTTAAGCTGTTAATATAACGGCTTGTTGCTAGCTCTTTTTTTAAGGAGCTAGCAAACTCATAAAAATAATAATAACCGAAGGGTTATTTATAAAAAAAAGAGTATATCGGGGAGTCTAAACGTGAAGGTACGTAATCTAACAAATGGTTTGCTGGTTTCGTTATTGTTTTCAGTAACTGCAGTTGAAGCAGATAGCAAATATCCAGCAACAGATTTTCAACCAAAAGTTGTTTATCAGGATTCAAGTTATAAGCATAGTGGTTCGTCGGCTGCTACAACATCTGGCGGTGCTGTGAGTGTTGCTGATTCAAATTATCCGGCAGCAAATTTCCAGCCAGAGGTTTTATATCAGGCAAAAGGCTATAAGCATACAGAGCAAAAATCAGGTAATGCTACAGTATCAAGTTCTGCTGCTACAGCCAGTACTTCTGCAGGTAGTGAAAGTGCATCAGAGGGTACTTCTTCAAATATGCTTCTTGGCTTGATGTTGGTTGGTGTAGTAGGGTTTCTTTTTTACAAAAAAGGCAATCAGCCTCAGTCTGAATCATCGGCTAGAAGAAAATCATCTGGACGTACAGCTGTCGAGTCGAATGGTGATGGCACTGCAGTGAGTGGTGTTGCGAGATATTTGGAAGGCAAAGCTGAGCCATTAGTGAGTGGTGTTGCAAAATATCTAGAAGGGCGTCAAAGTGTTGCTGCCAGTGGTGTTTCTAAATACCTGGCAAAACAAAAAGTGTCAGCGAGATTGGCTGAAGCTGAAAATGCATCAGGCGTTGAGAAATACCTAAGAGACCGCGGATAATACAGGCATGGATGAGAATTACTTAATCAGCTTGATGGTCGCTTTCTTTTTCGGGTTGGCTTTTTTCAAGAAAGATACAAAAATTTCTTTTGATACACAAGAAGTTAGCCGTATTCCTAGTCGTAATACTTCTGGTCATACAGGGGTATCTCATTATCTACAAAAGAAACAGGATTTAAGACAGGAAATGAATCCTACGGGCGTAGCTAAATATTTAGTGCTTAAGGAAGCTGATTTACCGGTAAGTAGTGTAAGCAAATATATTGCCAGGCAGTCTGTTCTGGCAAATATTGTTGCCGAAGAAAATAAATCAGGTGTCGAAAAATACTTAAGCAATAGAAGTTAGCATTTTATTGGGTTCTTCTTCCGCTCCAAAACTCCATACTTAATGAAAAACACATGGATGTGTGTTATTATCCCCCGTTATTGAAAGGTAAATTAATATGAGGTTAAATTACTGTTACAGTAAATTGATCTCATATCCTTCAAAAGTTTTTTTTTATTAATAGGAACATAGGCATGGCTAATTTATTAGATCAACTTAAGGCAGTGACTGTTGCTGTTGCAGATACTGGCGACATTGATGCAATTGAGAAATTTACTCCTCGTGATGCGACTACTAACCCTTCCCTTATTACAAGTGCAGCTCAGATGCCACAATACCAAGGTATTGTTGATGATACTTTAAAAGGTGCCATTGAATCTTTGGGCGAAGATGCGACTGAAGCAGAAATTGTGACGCTAGCTTTTGATAGATTAGCCGTTTCTTTTGGACTTAAAATTCTCGAAATCATTCCAGGCCGTGTTTCTACTGAAGTGGATGCGCGTTTGTCTTTCGACACGGATGCGACGATTGCAAAAGGTCGCGAAATTATTGCGCAATATGAAGCAGCCGGCATTTCTAAAGAAAGAATTCTTATTAAAATTGCATCGACTTGGGAAGGTATTCAGGCCGCTGCTGTTCTTGAAAAAGAAGGCATTAGTTGTAATCTGACTTTATTATTTGGTATGCACCAAGCGGTTGCTTGTGCTGAAAATGGTATAACCTTGATTTCTCCATTTGTGGGTCGTATTCTTGATTGGTATAAAAAAGATAGCGGGCGTGATTCTTATGAGTCAGCTGAAGATCCTGGCGTGGTTTCAGTGACAGAAATTTATAATTATTACAAGAAATTTGGCTATAAAACTGAAGTAATGGGTGCCAGTTTCCGTAATATCGGTGAAATTACGGAATTAGCAGGATGTGATTTATTAACAATTTCACCTGCATTATTAAATACATTACAGGAAACAGAAGGTGATTTACCTCGTAAATTAGACCCTGAAAAAGCCCAAGACATGGATATTGATAAAATTGAAATGAGCAAACACGTTTTTGAGCGTATGCATGGCTTGAATCCTATGGCGACAGATAAATTAGCTGAAGGTATCGCAGGGTTCGAAAAAGCATTGGTAGATTTAGAAACCTTGCTAGCTTCGCGTCTGTCTAAAATTACCGCAGAAGCGTAATAATCGTAATACTTTTGAGTGATGTGGCGTTTGATGCTATATCACTCAATTCATATGAATTAAATTGAATACAGATTGTATTCAATAAATAAACACAAACAGATTTAAAAAATGTCTCAGAAAATATTAGATGTAGTAAAACCAGGTGTTATCTCTGGTGATGATGTTCAAAAAGTCTTTGCTATTTGTAAAGAAAATAAATTTGCACTGCCAGCTGTTAACACAATAAATACAGATTCAATTAATGGTGCATTAGAAGCGGCCGCAAAAGTCAAAGCGCCTATTATCATTCAGTTTTCAAATGGCGGTGCTGCATTTGTAGCGGGAAAAAGTCTTAAACTTGAAGGTCAAGGTAATGCCATTATGGGTGCAATAGCCGGTGCAAAACATGTACATACGGTTGCTGAATCCTACGGCGTTCCAGTTATTCTTCATACTGATCATTGTTCTAAGAAATTACTACCATGGGTAGACGGTTTATTAGATGAGGGCGAGAAGTTCTTTGCAGAAACAGGCAAACCTTTGTTTAGCTCTCATATGCTAGATTTATCTGAAGAAAGTCTGGAAGAGAATATTGCAACCTGTGGAAAATATTTAGAGCGTATGTCAAAAATGGGCATGACTCTGGAAATTGAACTAGGTGTGACCGGTGGTGAAGAAGATGGTGTTGATAACTCTGATCTAGACGCTTCTCTATTATATACTCAGCCTGAAGAAGTGGCTTATGCGTATGAAGAATTAAGCAAAATCAGTCCTCGTTTTACGATTGCTGCATCTTTCGGTAACGTACATGGTGTTTATAAGCCAGGAAACGTTAAGTTAACACCAACTATTCTTCGTGATTCTCAAAAATATGTTGCTGAGAAATATAATGTAGCAGCTGATGAGCTTACTTTTGTTTTCCATGGCGGTTCAGGTTCATCAGAAGCTGAAATTAAAGAGTCTATTAGCTATGGTGTGGTAAAAATGAACATCGATACCGATACTCAATGGGCTACTTGGGAAGGTATCATGAATTATTACAAAAAGAATGAAGCTTATCTTCAAGGTCAAATTGGTAACCCTGATGGCGAAGACAGCCCTAATAAGAAGTATTATGACCCGCGTGTATGGCAACGTGCCGGTGAAGTTGCTATGGCAACACGTTTAGAACAAGCTTTTTCTGATCTGAACGCAGTGAATACTTTGTAAAAAGTTTAAACTGAAAACTAAAAAGGCCGATACAGATTCTGTATCGGCCTTTTTTTGTATATGCAGAAAAGTAAATATAGGGGTTATCTAGTAATTACTTTATCGCCATCACCGATCAGTACAACATCTGCGTCTCTTAACGCAAATAAACCCACTGTTACAACACCCGGGATGTTATTAATCACGCGTTCCATTGCCATCGGATCTCTCATATACAGATTATGAATATCAATAATTTCACAACCATTATCTGAGATAAAGTTTTCTCTCCATACCGGTTGCCCGCCCATTTTTACCAACTCACGTGCAACAAATTCACGTGACATTGGAATCACTTCGATAGGTAAGGGGAAGCCACCCAGCACATCAACGGTTTTAGAAGAATCTACGATGCAAACAAATTGATCACTGGCACCTGCGATGATTTTTTCACGCGTTAAAGCACCACCCCCGCCTTTAATCAGTTTTTTGTTCGGGTCAACTTCATCGGCGCCATCAATATAAACCTTAACATTGTCGACTTCGTTTAAATCAAGTACTTTAATGCCAACACTTTCTAAGCGACGAGTGGTATCAATAGAGCTAGAAATTGCCGCGTCAATGGTGGAGGTATAGTCACCCAGCATTTCAATAAAGAAGTTGACTGTAGAGCCTGTGCCTACACCAATAACCGGTACATTTTTAATATACTCAATTGCTGATCGAGCTACTTGTTTTTTTAATTCGTCTTGTGTCATAGGTTTTGTGTTGTGTAATAGAATTGTGAAAAATTAGATACAAAATTCATAAGCTTAAATGATAACCGATATGCAATATTCTGTCAGTAGATTTCAACCGGTTTGGACTTGCCGATATGCCTGCGTGCTAGTTTCTGCTGTCTGTGCAAACTATGCTGTCGGTTAGTCTGGTGACAGGTCTCTGAGCCAGCTAAACTACTGCAGACGGGATATTTATTTGCGTAAATCACCTTATCTTGAGATGTTTGCTGGCTAAAATCTATATAATAGGACGATAGTTCTGAAATTACTTATTACTTATGGATAACCTTTCTTATACTCCCGACTATGAAGTTGACTCTTTAAAAGTCCCCCCTCATTCTATTCAAGCAGAACAGTCGGTTTTGGGCGGGCTTTTGCTGGATAATCAGACTTGGGATTCAGTTGCCGATAAAGTTTATGCGAATGATTTCTACAGAAAAGATCACCGCTTAATTTTTAATGTTATAGAACGTTTAGCTGAAAAACAAGATCCTTTTGATGTCATTACCTTGTCCGAATCATTAGCTGCAACAGATGACTTGCAAGCAGTCGGGGGCTTGGCTTATTTGGCCATGCTGGCGAAAGATACACCCAGTGCTGCCAATATTGTTGCTTATGCCAATATTGTTAGAGACCGTTCTATTTTAAGGCAGCTCATCCATGTCGGCACTGATATTTCTGACTCTGCGTTTAACCCGGATGGTAAGGAAACGACCGATTTATTAGAACAGGCAGAGCGGGATGTTTTTAAAATTGCCGAACAAAGGCAACGCGGACAAGATGATGGCTTTAGATCCATTAAAACTCTGTTGGCTTCAGCTGTCGATAAGATCGAAACCTTATATGAGCAAGAAGGCAATATCACCGGGGCAAGTACTGGGTTTTCCGATTTAGATGAGTTAACGTCTGGTTTACAACCGTCCGATTTGATTATTATTGCCGGTCGTCCGTCGATGGGCAAAACGACTATTGCCATGAATATCGCAGAAAATGTTGCCATTAAAGGCGACAAGCCAGTGGCTGTCTTTAGTATGGAAATGCCGGGAGATTCGTTAGCTATGAGAATGATGTCTTCACTGGGTAGAATTGATCAAAACAGGGTTAGAACAGGAAAATTAGAAGATGATGAGTGGCCCAGGCTGACTTCGGCAATCAATTTGTTGGCTGAAACTAAATTGTTTATCGATGATACCCCTGCTTTAACCCCGACAGAAGTCAGGGCAAGAGCCCGGAGGTTAACGCGTGATCACGGTCAACTGGGTCTGATTGTGCTGGATTATTTACAACTCATGCAGTCTCCATCCAGTGGGGAAAGTCGCGTTCAACAAATTTCTGATATTTCCCGGGGCCTGAAAGCGTTGGCTAAGGAACTGAAGGTGCCTGTTGTTGCATTGTCACAATTAAATCGTAATCTTGAGCAACGGCCTAATAAGCGACCTGTCATGTCTGATTTGAGAGAGTCGGGCGCGATAGAGCAGGATGCAGATTTAATTATTTTTGTTTATAGAGATGAGGTGTATAACGAAGACTCTCCAGATAAAGGCATTGCAGAAATTATTATTGGTAAACAGCGGAATGGACCTTTAGGGACGGTTCGATTAACCTTTTTGGGACAATTTACCCGGTTTGAAAGTTTTGCGGGTGATGCTTATGTGGATGAGGAGTTTTAGTGTCGACAGCAGCTTATGCAGTGATTGACACTTTGGCCATAAAACATAATTTATCTGTGATCAGTCAATATGCCCCTCAGTGCAAAATTATGGCTGTTATAAAAGCCAATGCCTATGGCCATGGTTTATTAACGGTTGCCGGAGTATTGCAAGATGTGGATGCATTCGCGGTTGCCCGGGTTGATGAGGGAATACAGCTGCGACAAGCGGGGTTTACGCAAAGCATTACGGTGTTAAATGGCTTTGTGGGTGAACAAGAATTAAACAGCATGATTCAGCATAATTTAGACACCGTGGTGCATTCGGAACATCAGGTGGAAGTATTACAGCGGCAGCAGGGCAAAAACCTAATATCGGTGTGGCTGAAGCTGGATGTTGGAATGAACAGGCTGGGTTTTAAAGTTGATGACTTCACAGTCATCTATCAAAGGCTGCTGAAATGTGCTCTGGTTAATAGGCCCTTAGGCTTGATGACACATCTTTCCTGCGCAGATAAGGTCAATGACGATATTACCTTGAATCAAATAGCAACGTTTAAAGATGTTGTCAGTGGACTGGCGGGTGAGAAAAGTATTGCTAATTCGGCAGGCATTATTGCCTGGCCTGAATCATTAACTGATTGGGTGCGCCCGGGCATTATGTTATATGGTATTTCACCTTTGAGTGATGATCGACGGCTAGACCTGGCACCGGTAATGAGTTTGCATTCCAAACTGATAGCGATTAAAAACATCAACTCGGGGGAGGCTGTCGGCTATTCCGGTGACTGGGTCAGTGAAAAGCCTACCCGGCTGGGTATCGTAGCCATTGGATATGGGGACGGTTACCCTCGTTATGCAAGAAATGGCACCCCTGTCTTAGTTAACGGCAAAAGAGTGCCATTGGTGGGGCGAGTCTCTATGGATATGATTACGGTGGATTTAAGTACCTTAGCTCATGTAAAAATAGGCGATCCCGTCACCTTATGGGGTCAGGGGTTATTGGTGGAAGAAATCGCCCGATGTGCGCAAACTATTCCCTACACATTAACCTGTGGTATTACGCAAAGAGTTGAAATAAAAACTTTTTCTGAGGATCATGGCTAAAAAACAAATTACGGCTTATGTCTGTACCGAATGTGGCGCTGATTCACCACGCTGGGCAGGCCAATGTACCTCGTGCGGTGAATGGAACGTCATTAAAGAGATTCGTCTGGGCACAGATAAAAAAAGCAGAACTGATCTATCAGGTTATGCCAATGAACGCTCTGAAGTTAAATTGTTATCAGATGTTAATCTGGTTCAGGCAGCAAGAATTCCTACCGGCTTTGTTGAATTTGATCGTGTCTTGGGAGGAGGCATAGTCAGAGGCAGTGTGGTGCTGATCGGAGGTGCTCCCGGCGCTGGGAAAAGTACGATTTTATTGCAGGCGCTTGCCAATGCGGCGGCTGATGGGCTCCCCGTCTTATATGTATCAGGTGAAGAGTCTTTGCAGCAAATAGCCGAAAGGGCACATAGACTCGGTCTGGACGCCCATGCAATAAAAATGTTGGCAGAAACTTCGGTACAAAGGATTTGTGACTGTCTGGCGCTTGAGAAACCGGCGTTAGTGATTATTGATTCTATTCAAGTCATGTATTCAATAGATTCGGATAGTGCGCCAGGCTCAGTTTCTCAAGTGAGAGAGTCAGCCAGTTATCTGACCCAATATGCCAAAAGAAATAATGTCTCTGTTTTTATGGTCGGGCATGTAACCAAAGATCAGTCCTTGGCGGGGCCGATGACATTGAGCCATATTGTAGATGTGCAGGTGGTTTTATCATCCACGGATGACGCAAGATATAGAATTATGCGAGCGGATAAGAATCGCTTTGGCAGTGTTGGCGAGCTAGGCTTTTTTTCAATGTCAGCTCATGGCCTTAAAGAAGTTAAAAACCCTTCTGCTATGTTTTTATCGCGGTCGGATAAGCTTTGTTCAGGCAGTGTCGTTACGGTTCTGTGGGAAGGCACTCGGCCTTTATTAGTTGAAATTCAGGCGTTGGTGACAGAAAGTCAGTATGGCAATCCTCGTCGTCTGGCGGTGGGGCTTGATCAAAATAGATTAGCCATGTTGCTTGCTGTTTTGACACGTCATGCGGGGGTATTTACCGCGAATGATGAAATATATGCCAATGTAGTGGGTGGGATCAAAGTGACCGAAACAGCGTCAGATTTGGCGATTATTGTGGGTGTTGTTTCCAGCCTTAAGGATAAAGCTATTCCTCATGATATGGTTTTTTTTGGGGAAATTGGTTTGAATGGTGAAATTAGACCGGTTGCCAATGGGTTTGCCCGGTTAAATGAAGCCGAAAAACATGGTTTTAAGCAGGCGGTTATTCCAAAAGCGAATGCACCTAAGACTAAAATGAAAGGTCTGAAAATTATTGCCGTTTCAACGGTACAAGAAGCCTTGGCTGTCTTGTGATTATATCTCGGTGAGTGCCAGCAGATCCCTTTCCAGCATTTGACTGTCACCCAGGTTTAGCTCGACGAGGCGGCGTAATTGAGAAATACTATCGATATCAATATGTTCACATTTAAAGCCCGCATCATTTCCAACAACATGGCTGACACTGACATGCATTTCAATACTGACCTCAGCAGATAATTGTAATTTCAAGGTATAAAGTTTTTCCAGTGGTTCTGTCCAGGGACTATTGAAACGAACAAGACAGCCTTGCAAAGAAATATCTATAATTTTACAAGGTAATGAACTTGTTTCACTGTTTAATGACGCTTCGGTATTATAAAAAATGCGGTGAAATTGACGGTTGTCACTTTTCATATCTGACATATTAGTTTTTAAGAAAAAATTGCAGTGAAACCTTATCAATCATGGCGAGATCCGAGCTGATTTTTCCTAGACGGGGTATGGGTTTTTTTAAAGGGAGGTTGCGGCCTATATGCCGACTATCCCCCACTGGCAAGTTTGCTTCTGGTGTTTTTACTTTTTTGTCCCATTTTTCGTGGAGTGAAGTAATAGCATGAGTCGCCATGGTGTGGTCATGTGCGGGAACTATGGTTTTGCTCGTACTATAAACGATAGTATGTTTCGCTATGGGTATTTTATGGTTATTTTGGGGTAATGTTTGTTTACGTTTAAGGTCATTAAGCTTGATAGGGGATGCATGATTCAATTGCTTGAAAATAACGACGGCATGCGCAGGTACAATCGCAGGATTAGCAATCATAAACGTATTGGTTTTATCTTGATCAATATGCACAATACCTGACTCAAGGATTTGAGCTTGAAGGGGGGGCATTGCAGAAAACTGTAAATCTCGCCATGTTGCTGTAAAACCTGATTTATCGTGTGCTATTGAGTATAGACCTAAAAAATAAGCTTGCTGGGAAATTGGTTTTTTTGAGCTTGACTGATCGCTGTTAAATTCTCTTGTAAATTGAAGATGTTATGCGCAGAAATATTAGTTATCGGGATAGAATTTGACTGATTTAATAGTGTTTTCATCACATTTTAATATTTCAAGCCGATAACCATGCAGTTGAAGACTGGTGCCCGCTTCAGGAATTGTTTCCATATATTCAATAATAAGTCCATTCAGGGTTTTCGGGCCTTCTATGGGCAATGACCATTGAGTGATACGATTAAGCTCACGCACAGTCACGCTGCCATCAACAATATAGCTACCGTCCTTATTTATTTTGACATCGGCTTCTTCCGAAATTAATTCTCCGACAATAACCTGCAGTAGGTCGTCTAGTGTCACCAGTCCTTGTACATCGCCATATTCATCAACCACTAGACCTACCCGAATTTTTTCTGCTTTAAAACTTTGTATTTGTTTGTGTAACGGTGTGCTCTCAGGAATAAAAAACGGTTTTTTTAGATGATTAGTAATACTTTGTTTATCAAAGCCAGGTTGATTGATCAGTGCAAGAATAGAACGTAAATGTAGAAAGCCGATAACACGATCAATACTTTTTCTATAAACAGGTAATAAGGTGTGTGGGCTAGACTGGAGTTGCTGAATCACGGATTCCATAGGTGCTTCCAGATCAATACCGACTATTTCAGTCCTGGGTGTCATGATATCTTCAATGGATGCCGATTCGAGATCTATAATGCCCATCAGCATGTTTTGATATCGGATGGGTATTAAGTCTTTAGAATCAGATACGATGCTCTTTAATTCATCTTTATTGAGTGAATTTTGTTGATGTTTGGCGACATTAATTCCAACAATTCTTAATAAAAGGTTAGAAATAAGATTAACTACCCAGACAAATGGATAAAGCAATTTTAACAAGGGTGTGTATATCCAGGCGGCAGGATATGCCAGGATTTCAGGTTTGATAGCCGCTAGCGTTTTCGGAGTTACTTCTGAAAAAATTAATACACTGAGTGTCAGTAGTGCGGTGGAAATGAGAATGGCTTCTTCACCACCGAGACGAATTGCAATAATGGTCGCCAGTGATGAGGCCATAATATTTACAAAGTTATTACCTAGCAAAATCAATCCCATTAAACGGTCGGGGCGCTGTAATAATCTGGAAGCTTTAATGGCACCTCTATGTTTTTGTTTTACCAGGTGTTTTAAACGATAACGGTTAAGTGTCATTAACGCTGTTTCAGAACCGGAAAAAAAAGCAGAAAGCACTAAGAGTGCAGCAAGTATACAAAATAGTATATTGAGAGGGATGTCGTTCAAGAAAGAAACTCATTTTTTTATTAAATAGTCGTCTAGTTTCAATGCTGAGAAAAATTTGTCAAGTATTAAAGACATTTTTTATCAGTCCGGGGTTTTTGGCGATGGCTAAAAGAGAGAAATAGTTGACAAATAACTGAAATAAACTGACCTTATGCACTAGGATAAGCATTTAAAACTTATTGTGCCATAATGCAGCTGAATTTTGTAGTTTTTAATATATAAGGTGTTGTTATAACAGTATTTTTTAGAAAATAGACAGCATCTAATGACATTTTAGGTCAGAGTTCTAGGCGGCAACTGAGCAGGATAAAGGTTTTACAAGAGATTGCAATTAACGGATTTCTGGTAACAGCATAGTGGCTCAACGCTTGGTTTTAGTAGTAATTCACATACAGTTTGTTTTTTTGATACGCATAGGGATAACCCTTTTTTTAAATTATAAATACAAGACTTTAAACATATTGTTTTTGTAAAGAGCATATAAGCACATGGATTTGTTTCGAATATTAATAATTGATGATAATAAAGCAAGAATTCAACAGTTTGAGAGTGTCTTGTCTTTTCTGGAATATCAAGTTTTTACGGTCAGTTCACTGGAGTTTGCTACCGTTTTACATGGTATTAAGGATGTGCAGGCTATATTTATCGGAGGGGGTTATAAAAAACAAGCAGCGTTGATCAGGCAAGTTTTAGATTTTAAGCTGGGCTTACCTGTTGTTTTATTGATAGATAAGGGGACACGGCTACAGATATCGAGTGCCATTCAGAAAATGGTGACACAGTGTATAGAGTGGCCGAGTGTTTCTCCTGTTTTTTTAGCACAACTCGAGAAAATTTCGACGCCTAAAGAACCCGAACAGCTAGCCATAATAAATACGGCTAAAACCGGATTAGTCGGTAACAGTCAAGGGATCAGGCAAGTTAAAGAATTAATTGTACAAGTTGCTGCAAGTGATGCAACGGTGCTTGTGTTAGGTGAGTCCGGAACAGGTAAAGAAGTGGTTGCGCAGGCGTTGCACCGCGCTTCACGTCGAAAAAACAAACCTTTTGTGCCTATTAACTGTGGCGCAATTCCCGGTGAATTGCTTGAGAGTGAGCTCTTTGGACATGAAAAAGGCGCATTTACCGGTGCTTTAACTACCAGGAAAGGGCGGTTTGAAATGGCTGAGGGAGGTACTTTATTTCTTGATGAAATCGGGGATATGCCTATGCCTATGCAGGTTAAATTATTAAGGGTGCTTCAGGAACATACTTTTGAGCGGGTGGGAAGTAATCAAACCATCGCTTGTGATGTCAGAATTATTGCGGCTACACATCGGAATCTTGAACATGAAATCGAGCAAAAACGGTTTAGGGAAGACTTGTTTTACCGGCTCAATGTGTTTCCAATAGAAATACCTGCCTTAAGAGAAAGAGCCGAAGATATTCCTTTGCTGGTGAACGATCTAGTGGCACGCATGAAAACAGAAAAACGGGATACAGTCCAGTTTACAGGGAAGGCCTTAGCATTGATGATGGAGCATCCCTGGCCAGGCAATGTGCGCGAACTGTCAAATTTCATTGAAAGATTGACTATTCTTCATGCCAATTCGATAGTAGATTGCACTGACCTGCCCGATAAATTTCAACATTATGTAATCCTGCATGATAGGGAAATTGAGAATATCGAAGCTAATGAAACGGAGGTTGATCTCGAAATACATCACACAGTTACTGACTTAATACCCTTACAGGTAGCTGGCCAGGGTATCGATTTAAAAGGCTATTTAAGTGATTTAGAAGTTGATTTAATTCGACAAGCTTTGCATGAGAGTCATGGCGTGGTCGCTCATGCCGCTAGACGGCTGAGCATGGGGCGTACTACACTGGTTGAAAAAATGCGTAAATATGATTTATCCGAAAAATCCTAAAAAATAGCTTTAACGATAAACTGTGAGCCATGGTTTTTCAAGGATACGCTGTTGCTCTGTGTCTGTGTTTGTAGCTTAGCCAACTCCTCTGTGTTATTCCCTTGACGTTTTATACTGCCGGACGAAATTAGTTGATCAGCAATGACGCGATTGGCCTATGGTCGGTAGCTGGCTGTGCAGTAGCAGGCACAGATTCTGAGGCGTCAGAATCCCGTCGACATATCATTAAGCATTTGAAATGGAAGGGGTAAAGTGCGTGGTCTGGTTTTTGCTTTTGTTGGTATTAACAAAGAAAAGGAATGCTGTGATATGAAGACTTCCGTTAGCCCCGGCACTCAAGTTCTAAACACTGAAAAGCTGATGGATGCTTTTCAGTGTTTTAATGAACTATCCAAAGACTTGTCTGATTCTTATCAGCAACTTCAAAAGCAAGTAGCCCCTGCTCTGATTACATCAGCAACACCAGTGCCTTTGTGGGTAGCCGCATCCGTTCAAAATGCCGATGATGCAGGGCTTGTTGCCATAATGTATAAGCCGGTGATTAATCCTGCGCTTTCAGCCATGCAGTCAGAGATAAAGCAACAAACACTGATGCAAAGACCCATAATAGAACCCGGTGTATGGGGGCATACAGTAGATACAGAGACAGATCCTCTAGCGCAACAAAACCATGTATTTGGTAAATCTGTTCAGGGTCACCCGGTGATGGGGCTTAAAAAAAATGAGATGGCGGATTGGATTAATGAAATAGAAGTGGCAGCCAGGAGTGAGGAAACCATACCCCGGTTTGCCGCTGAGATGGCCCCGTTGAATAGCGCGGTATTGCTTGAAAATAAAGAGATATTGTTACCCATGGGTAAGCATTTTGCACACCCTGAATGGCAAAAGGAAATGGGGAAATGGATGTTATGGTTGCATAAACAAGCCATTCCTATGGCAGAACTCAGGCTTAACCCCAGACACTTAGGCCCCATTACTATTAGAATCGAGATGCAGCAAGAGCAGTCGACAGTTTCGTTTATTGCACGGCATGCCGTGGTTAAAGAAGCCATTGAAGCCGCTATACCTAAACTTAGAGAAATGTTTTCTGTGCAGCAGCTTAATTTGACCGAGGTTAATGTCTCACAGCAGGATGCCGGGCAAAGACAGAAAGGGTTTTCTCAAATGCACAATGGACAGGGGCATGACAAAAACAAAGAACCTGACTTTATGGCTGAGCATGATCAACAGCGTAATTTGCTGGACCTCACAGAAGAAATTGAAGCGGGAAGGGCGATTGCCAGTTATGGGGTTTTAAGTCTTTTTGCCTAAGTGATATGCTCTGCATATCTTATGTGACCAGAAGCGCATCCAGTTCATTTTTTCTTTCCAGCGCATATAAATCATCAAAGCCTCCTACGTGAAAATCACCAATATATATTTGGGGAACCGTTCTACGTTGGGTTTTTTGCATCATTTTCTGGCGTAATCCAGGTTTGGCATCAATATTTTGTTCTTCATAGGAAAGCCCTTTTTTGTCTAAAAGCCTTTTTGCCATGGTGCAATAGGGACAAAGGTTTGCTGTATATATCAGTATTTTTGGCATGTTTAATAATGGGTGTTTATGTGGGTAAATCGTGTACTTATCTTCTTTGTTTAATGGCGATAGCATCAGCCAATAGTTGGATTAATAATAGCGCGGCTTTTTCCATCGAATCAGAAAAAGCAACAATACCATCTTCGTGACCTAACATACTAAAAACATCGGTGTTTTGTAAGGGCGCGGTGTCAAATAAGCGTTTCACTTCCGCAGCCATTGCTACTGTACCATAGCTAATATCCGCAGCAGTGCAGGGGAGTTCAAGTTCGTGCGAGTTTCTCCAGATCTCAGGACAGTGTATGTGAATAACCGATTGAATCGCATTGTCTTGCTGATATACGCTGGCATGGGTTAATGCTTCCGAGGATGGTTTGCAGCACCCGGTAGAGCGTAAGCTGTTTTGCTGAAGATTAGCGTCCAGTACCAAGCAATAATGATGCCTTGATAATGAGGCAATATTGCCTGTTTGTGTGCCACTGATTATAAACTGTACATTTTCGCAATTAATGGCGGTGAGGCGTTGACTGATATTGCCGAAAGCATAACCATCATATCGCCCTTCCAGCTGTCCAATGAGTTCGAGTTTAAACAATAGCGTTCTCCAGGCATTGATTGAGGTGATGGATATATCATCTTCAATAGCCCTGCTTTGGTGAGAGAGCTGGTATTTTATGACGCCTTCTTGGTCTGACATGAAGAGTACCGGGAGATGTTAAGGGGATATATTAATAGTGGCTAATAGCGAATCTGTCACATTAAAGCAGTACTCAGGATGAAGTGATCAATGAGAGTTCTATACGCTGACGAGAACTTCAAGCTTTGTGTATTCAGGTCATATGAAAGCTTTCTCATGGCCAATACCCACGGATCTTTATGCTAGGTTCCCGTGTTAAAAAGCGAAAAATCCACTTCTCTTCTTGCCGCGCCTTATTTCAGGCTTAAATATATAGCCGCGACTGCTGCAGGGTGTGGGTGCACTGTTTTTTAAGTTTTCTGTAATATGTCTATTATATTTCATATGGCTACCTGTTGTTTATTATTAACAGGCTTAAAGGGCGCAATACTCGAGTTGCACTCACTTAATGTATAACGCAAAAAAATACATCCAGAAATAGGCGATGATTGAACTGCAGTGGCTGATAAGAGTCGATTGTGGTTCGTTTGAGCGGATTGCAAGACAGCTAGGTTTGCTTGCTAATGACGTACTTTTTTAGTCTTGGATATTAATCTGCGGGAAAATGATATAAAATGGACGGTTTTTTGTATTCTGATGACTTGTCTCAGAACAACCAGGTAAAAGCATGCGATGTCCTTTTTGCGCAGTTCAAGATACCCGAGTCATCGATTCTAGATTAGCCAGTGAAGGTGATCAGGTGAGACGTCGACGTGAATGCGGGGCTTGCAAAGAACGATTTACGACCTATGAAATAGCTGAACTCTCCTTGCCGAAAATAATCAAAAGAGATGGTGCGCGGCAAAACTTTGATGAAGTTAAGTTGCGTGCTGGCATGCAACGAGCACTGGAAAAACGCCCTGTTAAAAGTGAAGACATTGAAGCGGCAGTCAGTCGAATAAAAAAACAGATGACTGCAAAAGGGGATAGGGAGATGTCCGCTGATGAATTGGGAGAATGGGTGATGAAAGAGCTCGGTTTACTGGATCATGTGGCCTTTGTGCGTTTTGCTTCTGTTTATCGTAGTTTTCAGGATGTCAATGAGTTTACTGAAACGATTAAAAGCTTGCAGAAGAATCATGACCTGTCTTGATGAAAATTATATGGCAAGAGCCTTGCGATTGGCTGAAAAAGGACGTTATACCACAGCGCCTAACCCAAACGTAGGTTGTGTATTAGTCAAAGAGAATAAAGTGGTTGCAGAAGGCTGGCATGTCCAAGCCGGTTCTGCTCATGCGGAAATTAATGCGCTTAAGCAGATTGCCGATGCCCAGGGGGTGACGGCATATGTTACATTGGAGCCTTGTAGTCATACTGGGAAGACAGGCCCCTGTTGTGAGGCTTTAATTGCCGCTGGCGTTCAACGAGTGGTCATTGCCATGCAAGACCCTAATCCTTTGGTTGCAGGGCGAGGTATAAAACGCCTGCAGGCGGCAGGAATAGAGGTGGTTTGTGGGGTTTTGCAGCAGGATGCTGAGGTTTTAAATAAGGGTTTTATAACTCGGATGAAGACCGGTCTTCCATATGTGCGCAGTAAATTGGCAATGAGTTTGGATGGTCGAACGGCAATGGCGTCCGGGGAAAGTAAATGGATTACATCGGCAGATTCCAGAGTTGATGTGCAACGATTAAGAGCAGAAAGTGCTGTTGTTTTAACGGGGATTAATACTGTTTTGGCGGATGATCCTGGTTTGAATGTCAGGCTGGATGATGCGGTGAAGCAGCCCGTCAGAGTGGTTCTCGATTCACGATTACAAATACCGCTGACGGCTAAACTGTTGGGGTTGCCAGGTCAGACCTGGGTGTTAACCTGTAGTCACGATGAGCAAAAAAGAAGACCGCTTGAAAAGGCAGGGGCTCAGGTTTTTCAATTAAAGAGCAAGGATGGACGGCTAGATCTACAGGCTGTTATGGATTTTCTGGGGCAGCAGCAAATTAATACGGTGATGGTTGAAGCCGGTGCGACCTTGAATGGTGCTCTTTTAAGTGAAAATCTGGTCGATGAGTGGTGGGTTTATATGGCACCTTGCATTCTGGGTGATCAAGGGCGAGGTTTGTTTCATTTGCCGGCCATGCAAAAAATGGCGCATAAAAGACAGCTCGATATGAGCTCGGTAAGACAGCTAGGCTCTGATTTAAGATTGGTTTTTAACACAAAAATTTAACATGTTTACAGGAATTGTTTTAGCAATAGGCAGTATAACGGCAATAAAACAGCAGCAGGGCGATTTTCAGTTTAAAATTAATACTGGTAAATTGTCTATGGATGGCGTGAGTTTAGGTGATAGTATTGCTGTTAATGGGGTGTGTTTGACCGCAGTTGAGTTGGGTTCAGGCTATTTTTGTGCCGATGTTTCTAATGAAACCATATGCAGAACTATTTTAAAGTCGGCCCGGATGGGGGATGCTGTCAATTTAGAGCTGGCTTTAACGCCGTCTACTCGCTTAGGGGGACATATAGTCAGTGGTCATGTTGATGGGCTTGGAACAGTGTTGAGCAAGGAACAAGATGGGCGGTCTTTTCGGTTTAAAGTTAAAGCCCCGGATAATCTGGCAAAATATATCGCAGAAAAAGGTTCTATCTGTATTAATGGTATCAGCTTAACGGTTAATTATGTTGAGGGAGCTCACTTTACAGTCAATATAGTACCGCACACACTACAAGAAACAACATTGGGTGGAATGGTTGCAGGGACAGAGGTTAATCTGGAGGTTGATTTGTTAGCGAGATATATGGAAAGACTGATGCAGGGTGATGCTGCTGCGCAATCTGTGGGCGGCGTAACGGAAGAATTATTACAAAACAGTGGGTTTTTGAGCAGATGAATACGACGGAAGAAATCATAGAAGATTTGGCTCAGGGTAAAATGGTCATTATCATGGATGATGAAGATCGTGAGAATGAGGGGGATTTAGTCATGGCCGCTTCATTTACACGACCTCAAGACATTAACTTTATGGCAAAATACGGCCGAGGCCTGATTTGTTTAACGCTGACGCGAGAAAGGTGTCAGCAACTCAGATTACCGTTGATGGTGAATGAGAATAAAACGGCACATTCTACTAACTTTACAGTATCGATTGAGGCCGCAAAAGGAGTCACGACAGGGATATCTGCGGCAGACAGAGCATTGACTGTACAAGCGGCGGTTGCTGAGAAATCCACGCCTGATGATCTGGTTCAACCGGGGCATATCTTCCCCCTTATGGCTATGGCGGGGGGCGTGCTTAATCGTGCGGGGCATACTGAAGCGGGCTGTGACCTGGCCAAGTTGGCTGGATCAGAGCCGGCGGCGGTCATCGTTGAGATTTTGAATGAAGACGGTTCGATGGCAAGGCGGCCGGATCTTGAGTTGTTTGCACAACAGCATAAGCTCAAGATTGGAACTATCGCAGACCTAATTCACTATAGAATCGAAAATGAAAATACGCTCGATAGGATTAGCAAATGTGATTATCCGACTGAATATGGTGATTTCAAGTTATACGCCTATCAAGACAGCAATGATGATAATGTGCATGTAGCGTTGGTTATGGGCGATGTTGCAGGGGATGAGCCTGTGTTAGTGCGGGTGCATGCACATAATTTACTGGATGATTTGTTTTTCTCAAAACGCTCAGACAGTTCTATTACCATCAGTGACGCAATGAAAAAGATTGCGGAGACCGGTCGCGGAATTTTGGTGGTTATCAGGCAAAGTGAAGATAACAAATCGCTGGTTGAGCACATTCATCAATTCCAGTTGCAAGATAATGGTGTTGAGGCACCATCAGCCCGTGCAGAAAATAAAATGGATTGGCGAACAACGGGGACAGGTGCCAGGATTCTGGCGGATTTAGGCGTGCACCGGCTACAGGTGATGGGCATAGAGAAAAAATATTTCGGACTTTCAGGTTACGATCTGGAAGTGGTAGAGCATACAGAGTAGGATGCCAGACTCATTCAGGTAGTCTGTGTTCATTCTAAAAGAATTTAAAAAATAACAGTAGAGAAAGAAAATGTCGGCAGTAAAAATAGTTGAAGGGAATTTATCTGTTCAAGGTGGTAAATTTTGTATTATAGCGTCTCGATTTAACAGTTTTATTGTTGAGCAGTTAGAAGGGGGGGCGATTGATGCTCTGGTTCGACATGGTGCCAATCCCGCCGATATTTGTCTGGTTAAAGCGCCGGGAGCTTTTGAATTGCCGATGGTCGTTCAACGTGTTGCAGCGACTAAAAAGTATGATGCCATTATCGCTTTAGGTGCCGTAATACGAGGGGGGACGCCTCATTTTGAATATGTGGCCGGTGAGTGTGTGAAAGGGATTGCCACAGTTTCTTTGCAATATGATGTGCCCGTCAGTTTTGGTGTGCTGACTGTGGACAGCATTGAGCAAGCTATTGAACGCGCAGGAACCAAGGCCGGTAATAAAGGTGCAGAGGCTGCGATATCAGCAATAGAAATGGTCAGTTTGTTTAATAATTTGGAAAGTTAATGAGTTTGGCGAAAACTAAAGCCAGAGAATGTGCCGTACAAGCACTTTATCAATGGCAAGTGTCGGGGGAAAGTTTAGCACGAATTGAAAGGAATTTTCTGGAAGAGGAGCGCCTGAAAGGTGCGCAAAAAAAATATTTTTCTGAAATTTTTCATGGTGTGCCGAAACAGCTTAATATAATCGATCAGGCTTTGGCCGAGTTTGTAGACAGAGCTGTGGAAAAAATAGATCCGGTAGAAAGAGCGATTTTGAGAATAGGTGTTTATGAATTAATCAATCGTTTGGATACGCCATATAGGGTTATTATCAATGAGGGAGTGAATCTGGCCAAATGTTTTGGTGCTGATGGTAGTCATAAATATGTCAATAGTATTTTAGATAAGGTCAGCAAGAAACAGCGGGCCATGGAAATCAAATCGAAAGCCGATGATTCATAGAGGTTTTCATGTCAATCTCAGAGTTTGGGCTCATTCGTCGATATTTTACCCGGCCATTAAGTAACCGTTCGGTGAATCAATTAGGCATTGGTGATGATTGTGCCTTAATGGCAGTACCTGCTGGTCATGAGTTAGCAATAACAACCGATACCATGGTTGAAGGGGTGCATTTTTTTGCCGGTGCAGACCCGCGACAATTAGGCCATAAATTACTGGCGGTCAATTTAAGCGATTTGGCGGCAATGGGTGCAGAACCGGTTGCCGTGACGCTTGCATTGACCATACCGAAAATTGATGCAAGTTGGTTGTCGGAATTTTCACAGGGTATGGCGCAGCTGGCAAAACAGTTTTCTGTCGACCTTATTGGGGGAGATACCAGCTCAGGTCCGTTGACCTTAACCCTTCAGGCTATGGGGCTGGTACCCCAGGGTCTGGCGTTAAAACGATCGGGCGCTAAAGTAGGTGATTTTATTTTTGTTACTGGATGCCTGGGTGATGCAGGGCTAGGATTAAAGATAGAGCAAGGATATTATTGTTCCTCACCTGAGCGGGTTTTACAGCAGTTTCATCAGCCTGATCCTCGTATTGCCGAAGGTTTGCGCTTAAGGAATTATGCCAGTGCCTGCATAGATTTGTCCGATGGTATTGCTTCGGATTTAAAGCATATTTTGCAACACAGTGGGGTCGGGGCAAGACTGGACTGGGATAAAATCCCCCGCTCAAAGCAGGTGGATGAGTACATTCAGGCCAGTAATGATTGGTTGTTGCCGCTAACTGCGGGTGAGGATTATCAATTATGCTTTACAGTAGACCCCGATAAAGTGGCTTCGATACCCATAGAGTGTACTCAGGTTGGGGAAATTGAAGCAGAACAAGGTCTGAGAATTCAACGTTCTGGACAGATAAGTCAATTAGAGGATAAAGGCTTTGAGCATTTTTCTTAATTCAGGGTATGGCAAAAACAAGTTGTCAGTGACCGACATCATGCGCAATCCCGTGTTATTTTTAGCTTTTGGGTTTGGTTCTGGTCTCAGCCGGTTGATGCCGGGTACCATGGGCACCTTGGCTGCTATTCCCGTGTATTTGCTATTTATCCAGACTAATTTCTGGCTCTATAGTGTGTTAACGCTTCTGGTCATGGTGGCAGGGGTCTGGATTTGTGATGCAGCCGCCAAGAAATTAGGGGTGCACGATTTTGGCGGTATTGTCTGGGATGAGATTGCAGGGTTTCTGATTACTATGTGGTGGGTGCCATTTTCTTGGTATGCTGTTTTCTTGGGTTTTGTTTTTTTTAGAGTGTTTGACATTCTCAAGCCCTGGCCTATTAACTGGATAGATCGAAAGGTGGATGGTGGGCTTGGCATCATGCTGGATGATGTGATAGCCGGTATCATGGCGGCGGGTGTTGTGTGGATAATCATTTAAAAATAAAAGATAGGGCTAATATTTAGCTTGCTAAAATATAAATAGTCGGTATAATGAGTCAAATCAATCGCGGGGTGGAGCAGTTTGGTAGCTCGTCGGGCTCATAACCCGAAGGTCGTAGGTTCAAATCCTGCCCCCG